>NZ_JALHLF010000047.1 GCF_022832435.1 Novosphingobium organovorum
CGCGCGCGGCGGCCTTCACCCCGTCGAGTTCGCAAATGTAGCGCCCCGCCGCGACCGCCGCGCCGATCACCGCGCGCACATGGCCGTCACGCTCGTCCTGGTAGGTGTCGAGCAGCGCCTCGTGCGCGCCGTGGTTGACGATGGCGTCCATCTTCCAGGCGAGATTGGCGACGTCGCGCAGGCCATGGCACATGCCCTGCCCGAAGAACGGCGGGGTCTGGTGCGCGGCATCGCCCGCCAGGAACACCCGCCCGACCTGCCAGCGCTGCGCGACGAGGCCATGGAACCGGTAGGTCGCGGCGCGCACGATACGGTGCGCCGAACCCTCGACCCAGGGGCCGATCAGCGCAGCGACGCTTTCAGGCGCCATCATCGCCTGATCGTCCTCGCCGGGGAGCAGCATGAATTCCCAGCGGCGGTGGTTGCCGCGCCCCGGCACGATCGTTGCGGGGCGCGCCGGATCGCACATCATTACCGACAGGCGTTGCAGATCGGCATCGGCGGGTACGCCGGTGATCGCGGGAAAACGGATCGGACCTTCGACTTCGGCATCGACCACCAGCCAGGGTTCCTCGAATTCGAGGTCCTCGAGACGGACGTCGAGCGCCTTGCGCACGCCCGAGCGCGCGCCGTCGCAGCCGATCACCCAGCGCGCCTCTACCGCGTGTTCGCCGGTGGAGTCGCGGAAATGGACGGTGACGCCCGCTCCCGCCTGTTCGAGCCGGGTGAACTGCGCACCAAGGCGCAGCTCCACCGTTTCGAGCGCGGCGAAACCCTCGCGCAAGTGCGCCTCGAGTTCGGGCTGGTAGAAGAAGTAGTCGTTGGCCCAGCCGAACGGACGCGGCTTGCCGACCGTACCCATGTAGCGGATCACACCGTGGTCGGCGCCGACGTGGAGGTGCCCGTCGGTGGCGATCATGTCGCCCTCGACCCGGTCGATCACCCCGGCCGACTGAAACAGGCGCATCATCTCATGGTCGAGATGCACCGCGCGCGGCAGCGGATAGTGTTCGAGTTCCTTCTCCAGAACGAGCACCGAAAGGCCGCTTCGCCCCAGGAAATTGGCCGCAAGGGCCCCCACGGGACCGCAGCCCACGATGATGACGTCGCACTGTTGCATGGGTTTAGTCCGCGGTCTCGATGGAGGCGGGCGCCTTGTGCAGCGCGCCGCCGAGCATGATCATGGCCAGCTTGTCCTTGTCCTGCAGCACGCGCACGTCCTGCGTCGGATCGCCATCCACCAGCAGGAGATCGGCAAGATAGCCCTCGCGCACCTGCCCGACTTCGAGCCCCATCAGCTGGCCGCCGTACTGGGTCGCAGCCTGGAGCGCCTGGGTGGGGGTGTAGCCAAAGAGGGTGACGAAGTGCTCCAGGTCGCGCGCGTTGCGCCCGTTGGGGTTGAACGGGAAACCGTAGTCGCCCCCGATCAGCACGCGCACCCCGCGATCGCGCAGCGCGGGCACCAGTTCGCGCTCGAGTTCGATGCGCTTTTGCGCGCTCGCCTTCATGTGCGTCATGTCGACATGCGGCGGCGGATTGGCTTCGAGCGCGGCGACCGAAACGCCCACCCCCGGCGCGTAGAACACGGTGTGCCTGTGCGCGGCGATCCGCTCGACCGCCTCGGCATCGGCGAAGGAGCAGTGGTAGAGGATGCGCGCACCGGCATCGAGCGCGAGGCCGATCGCCTCGGGCGAATAGACGTGGGTGGCGATCCACAGCCCGGCTTCGCGCGCGGCCTCGCCCGCCGCTTCCATTTCCTCGCGGGTGTAGAGGATGTCCATCGCCGAATCGGGCTTGAGCGCGTCCTCGCCCGAGACGACGAGCTTGATCGAACGCACGCCCTCGTCCTTGCAGTAGGCCACGAAGGCGCGCATCGCCTCGGTGCCGCGGCCGTTGAACACATCACCGGTGTCAACGCCCTCAGCGCCTTCGGGGCTGCGCTCGATCGTCGAGGGGACGAGGCGCGGGCCCTTGGTCTCGCCGCGGGCGATCGCCGCGGCCAGCTCGGGCTCGATCCGGTCGCCCAGCGCGCCGGCGGAATAGAGGCTGGTGAAGCCATGGTCGAGCAGCACCCGCGCGTTGCGCCAGGCGGCGACCTTTAGCTCGTCCTGGGGAAGAATGAACTGGTGGTAGATCTTCTCGACGCTCGACCCCCAGGTGAGGTGGGTGTGCGCGTCGATCAGGCCGGGCATCAGCGTCATGCCGCCCGCGTCGATCACCTCAGCGTCGGCCGGAGCGTCGCTTCCGGCGGGATCTTCGTAGACCGCCACGATGCGATCGCCTTCGACCAGCACCGCACCGGGACGGCTGGGCGCGTCGGTTCCATCGAACACCTGCGCGTTGCGGATCAGGATCCCCATCGGCTCTTCCTCTCGTCTTTCTTTTGCTTAACGACCTTATGGCGCCTTTCCCGACGAAATAAAAATAATGATATTTCGGATCAGTATAGCTTGAAGCTATGGAATGAGGATGTCGACCAGGGCCTGGGCGAGCGGCGAGAGAACCCCTGTGCGCAGGCGGCGAATGCCGATGCTGCGCTGGAAATGGGCCTCCTCGATGGTGATCGCGCGCATAACCCCGATCGACAGCTCGGCCGAGGCGACCTGCACCGGCAGGATCGTCACGCGCTTGCCGCCGCGCACGATGGCCTTGGTGGTGAGCAGCGAATCGCAGCGGATCGCATCGGCCGGAGCGGGCATTTCGGCGGCCATGAACAGCGCGTCGGTCTGGCGGCGAAAGGCACCGCGCGCCTCGGGCAGGACCCAGCGCATTCCGGCCACGTCGCGCAGGGAAATGCGGTCGGGCAGATGGTAGTTGGCGCGTCCGACGATCAGCGCGAAGGGGTCCTGCGAGGCGCTCACTTCTTCGATGTCGGGCTCGGGCACGCCGATCCCGGTGGTGGTGAAGGCCAGCTCGATCTCGCCGCTGCGCAGCATTTCGCTCAGCGCGTCGTCGGGGCGCTCGACCACGCGCAGGTCGAACTGGCCCGTCGCGGTTTCCAGTTGTTCGAGCGCGCGCGGCAGCAGGCTGACCAGCGCGCCGGGGGTGCCACCCACGCGCAGCGGACCGATCGCCCCGCGCTCGGCCAGCCGCAGCTCGCTTTCCGCATCGCGCAACAGGTTTTCCATCGCCTGCGAACGGCTCGCCAGCAGTTCTCCCGCGCGGGTCAGCGTGATCCCGGTGCGCGCGCGCTCGAACAGGCGCGCCTTGGTCGCGCGTTCGAGCTGGGCAATGGCGTTCGAAACCGAGGGTTGCGACAAGTTGAGCTCGCGCGCGCCGCCGCTGATGGAGTTGGCCCGGCACACCGCCAGGAAGATGCGCAGCGCGCGCGGATCGATCATCGTCTCATCGCCCTTTTCCGGCGCGCCGGACCACCCGGCGCGTGGCCGCCTGCCCCGCTACAGGCAGGCGACGGCACGACGATCGCTAGCGCGTCGGCGCCAGCCCCTCAAGCGTGACCGGACCGATCAAGCCCGACGGGCGCAACGGCGCGTCGGCGCGGTAGGTCGGCATCGCGGTCCAGGTGATCGGCTTGGCGCCGGGCTGCGCGTCGCCCACCAGCCGGTTGACCCAGGTGTTGGCGACCCGCACCGAAAGCGTGTTGGTGCCCGCGCGCACCGCCTTGGCAATGTCGAGCCGGTAGGGCGCGTGCCACACCGTGCCGACCCGCGTGCCGTTGACCGAAACCTCCGCCAGATCGCCCACCTTGCCCAGGTCCAGCCAGAGCGGCTGGCCGGGCTTCGCCCTGGCGGGAAGGGAGAAGCTGCGGGTGTAGGTCGCCTCGCCCGAGAAATACTTCACCCCCGGCTGCGCGCTCGTCTCGAGCGGGATGAGACGCGGCAAGGCGAGCGTGTCGGGCGCGCCGCGATCGGCCTGGAAGCGCACGCTCCACCCCTCGTCGAGCGTGGCGAGCGGCACGCGGGTCCGCGCCGGCACCGTGCGGGTGGCCTGATCGGTATCCTGGCGCAGCACCACGAAGACCGCCTCGCCCGGATCGAGCTGCAGCGGCACCGTGGTCGCCCCATCGGCGATGGTGTAGCTGACCGGCTCGGCGGTGCCGGTCTCGGGATGCCACAGCTCGGGCGCCTTGCCGGTCACGCGGAAGCGCGCGGTGATCGCGAGCGGGGCGTCCTGCCGGTTGACGAGGTAGTAGATGTCGCCGCGCGCATCGCGGCGATGGACGAAGGGCACCTGCGCGCCTTCGGGCGCACCGGTGAAGCTGAAGTCGGGCGCGACACCGATCGCGGCGAGCGCGGGCTCGATCGCCTCGTCGGCAATCACCCGGCCCTTGCCGACGTTCACCACGCCCTTGGCCCCTTGCGGCCAGAGCCGCGCGACGAGCGCGTCCCAGCGCCCCGTTTCACCGGCCTGGCGGCCCGACAGACTGGGCGAGGCGGTGGGCGCCGGGCCGACCAGCGTCGCGCCGCCTTCGACCAGCTGCGCCAGCCTGGTCAGCGCGGCGAGCGTCATGCGCCGCGACGAACCGCCGAGGTATATCGCCTTGTAGCGCGCGCCGCTCGGCGCCACGACATCGGCCCCGTCGTTCGAGAGCAGGCCGGTGAGCGCGTCGAAGTCGAGGAAATCATAACCGTGGGTGGTCGGCGCATCGGCCACCGGGGTATCTCCGTAAAGCTCGGTGAGCGGCGCTTCCTCGCCGAAGAAATAGGCGACGTCGGACACGTCGCGCCCGTCCTGCAGCAGCAGCGAGGAGCGCGCCATGTAATCGACCCAGGGCCCGGCCATATCGGCCCAGCTCTCCATCCGGTTGAAATACTGGCCGAAGATGAACAGCGAGAGGCCCGGCTTCTTGTCATCGACCGGGACGTGGACCGAGGTGTGGACCACCGGCCGGTTGACGCCCGAGAGGAACTCCAGGTCGATGATCCGCTTCAGGTCCTTGGGTGCGAAGGCCCAGGGCGCCATCTGCGCGGTCATCGATTCGGCCGCGACCAGGTTCTGCCCGTAAAGGTGCGCGACCGAGGCCGCCCCCTTCATGTCCGCGATCAGCGTCTGGCGCGGGCCGTCCTTGTCGTTGTAGGTCCACATCGCGGCCATCGGGACATCGGTATGGCTGCGCATCGCCATGTCATCACCCAGCATCGGGCGATGGTCCTCGAGCGCCTCGCCATAGACCTTCAGATCGTTCTCGTGCGCGACCTTGGCAACGGTGCCGTAATGCTCGCTGGCAAGCAGGTCGGCGAGCGTGCGGCGGTAGTCGTAGAGAAACTTGTCGGTGTCGGACCGGGTGCCGATCAGCACGCCGGTCAGCGCGGGCAGCCAGGGGCGCGGGTCGTAACCGCGCAGGCGGGTGAACTGTTCGACCATGCGCGGGGTCCAGTTGGCCTCGCCTACCTCGATCGAATCGGTGAGCAGCGCGCGCACGCCGTGCTTGCCGACCATGTCCGCCCCGGCCGCGTCCTTGTACATCCCGAGATAATGCTCGAGATAGCCGCGCACCGCCGCGCCGTCGAACTTGTCGACCTCGAGCCCGGTCGCCTCGGGCGGGGCGGGATGGTTGGTCGTGCCGAGCAGCGAATAGCCCATGCGCAGCACGCGCCAGCGCTGCCCCTTGGGCAATTTGGGCGCGCTCCAGTCAAGCGTGCCGTCGGCGCGCATCTTTCCGGTCAGGTCGACCACCTGCCCCGGCGCGATCCCTTGCGCGGCGTTGTCCTTGGTCGTCAGCGCATAGTAGTCCGGGCTCATCACGAAGCCCGCCTTGGTCTCGTAGCGGTCGACGCGCGGCGCGCCGCCAAGCGTGAACTGGCCCCCGACAAGCGGCTTCTTCGCCAGCTGGGCGCCGATCCCGTCGAACAGACCGCCCATCGCCACGCCCGGCGCGGGCGAGCCCAGACCGCCCCCGCCGATGTCGCGCGGCTTGAACACCACGCGAAACGCCCGCGCGGTGACCGGCGCGAAGCCGACCGTGGTGGGCACCGCGGTCAGGCGGATTTCGGTGATCGGAGTAAAGTGCGTGCCGTCCGCGCTCGCTTCGAGCACGGCGGTGAAGGGCGAGCCCGCGAAGGGCACCATGACATCGGGCAGGTAAAGCGTCGCGGTGCGCACGCTGACCGGCTTGGCGTAACCCAGTTCGAGCAAGGGATCGCCCGTTGCCGGACGCGCCAGCGTAACCCCGCTCGACAGATCGCCATCGCCCAGCGTCGCGGCGTCGAGCGCGTGGCCCTCACCATCGCGCACGCTGGCCGGGGCAAGCGTGGCATCGCTGGCCACGGGCACCGCGAAAACGCCGACCTCGCCATAGTACTGCGGCCCCGGCGGTGCGGGATGGCCCGAGATCATCTCCTCGATGCTGAGCGCGGGGCGCAGGCCCTGGAACGGGCCGCTCACGCTTGGCGGCGGCGCGAGCTTTCCGGCGAAATGCGTGCCCGGCGCCACCGCGGTCTCGCTCCACACCAGCTTCTTGAGCCCGTCCTTCGGCGCGACCCAGGGGCCGCCGGTCTCCGACCAGCCGGGCGAGGAGGCGATGGCCAGTTCAAGGCCGAGCCGGTCGGCCTCGTGCGCGGCGAAGCGGAAGGCGTCCTTCCATTCGGGCGTCATGTAGACGAGCCGGTGGTCGACCACCTGCGGGGTCTGGAGATTGGCGTCGAAGGCCTGAACCCCGCCAATCCCCACGCGCTTCATCCACGCCAGGTCCTTGGCGATGCCGTCCTTGGTGATGTTGCCGTTCATCCAGTGCCACCACACGCGCGGACGCGCGCTTGCCGGCGGGTTCTGGAAGCGGGTGGAAAGCGGGGCATTCTCGGCGGCGTAGGGCGCCGGCGCTGTGGCCGGGATGGNCACGCGCGGACGCGCGCTTGCCGGCGGGTTCTGGAAGCGGGTGGAAAGCGGGGCATTCTCGGCGGCGTAGGGCGCCGGCGCTGTGGCCGGGATGGTGGCCGGGGTGGCGCTGTCCTCGCCCGAGGCGGGAACGGTCAAAACGCTGGAAGCCAGCAAAAGCCCGGTCAGGGCTGCGGTCGAAGGGCGCAGTCTCACAATGTCCTCCCAAGAATGTCGCACGTTTTTATTATTGTTTTTCAACGATGCAATGCATAAAGCCCCGCTCCCGGCCGCACCGGGAACGGGGCCTGGCCAAAGCGCTGGGTCAGACGATCCCGGCGCCCAGACCCACCGCTTCGCGCTCCTGCGCCTTGCGGTCGCGGTAGCGGCTCTCGCGGTAGACGCCGAGCACATCCATCGCCCCGCCCGCCTCCACGCGCGCCTTGGCAAGAATCGGTGCGACGTCGATGGTGTAGGCCCGGCGCAGCGCCTGGAAGGCCATCATCGTGTCGTTGGCTTCCTGCGCCAGATGCAGCGCCTCGCGGTCGACCAGCAGCGCCTTGGCGTAGCACTGGCCGATCGCCTCGGCCGAACTCATCATCGATTCGATCGGATCGGTGACGTTGTGCGACTGGTCGATCATGTAGCTGGGGTTGAACCCGTCACGCGGGTTCAGCTCGGCCTCGATCAGTTCGTTGAAGACGAGAAACAGCTGGTGCGGGTTGATCGAGCCCGAATCGAGATCGTCATCGCCATACTTGCTGTCGTTGAAGTGGAAGCCGCCCAGCTTGCCGAAGCGGTGCAGGCGCGCGACGATCTGCTCGATGTTGACGTTGGGCGCGTGGTGGCCAAGATCGACCAGGCACTTGGCCTTGGGGCCCAGCTCCTGCGCGGCGAGGATCGAGGACCCCCAGTCCTGGATCACGGTCGAATAGAACGCAGGCTCGAACATCTTGTGTTCGAGCAGCATGCGCCAGTCGTCGGGCAGCGCGGCGTAGATCTGGCTCGCGGCGTCGAGATAGCGATCGAAACTGCGCGCAAGGTCCTGCTGACCGGGAAAGTTGGTGCCATCGCCCACCCACACGGTGAGATCCCTGGAGCCCAGCTGCTTGCCGATCTCGATGCATTCGATGTTGTGTTCCACCGCCTGCTCGCGGGTCGGCGCCTCGGTCGAGGAGAGCGAGCCGGTGGAATAGCTGTGCGCCTGGTTCTTCTGGTCCTGGAAGGTGTTCGAATTGACCGCATCGAAGCCCAGCCCCAGGCTCGCGGCTTCCTCACGCAGGGCGCCGAAGTCAGACACCTTGTCCCAGGGGAAGTGCGGGCTGACGCGCGGGGTCATCTGCGAAAGCTGGTTGATGACCGAACAATCCTCGAGCTTCTCGTGGATGTTGGTCGGCTCGCCCGCGATCGGGAACTTGGCAAAGCGCGTGCCGCCCCGGCCCGCGCCCCACGAAGGCACCGCGACCGAAAAACGGGCGACCTTGCCCTTGATCGTGTCGATGTCGATCCCGGCGCGTTCGAGCTTGCGCCCCAGCGCACCATATTCGTCCTCGAGCGCCGCGGCCTCGCGGGCGTTGGCCTCGGCGATCAGATCGTCGGAAATCGGCAGATTGGTCATTGGTTACGTCCTCTCAAGCCCGGCTTGGCCGGATCTTCTATCCTGATGCGCCTGTCCTGATGGACCGGCCGCGGCGGCGCGCCGAACAGGCGGCGCGCCGCCGCAAGCGCGATCCTCAGCGCGTGAAGGCCTGCGCGTTGCCCGCATCGACATTGATCATGTTGCCGGTCGACTTGGCCGACATGTCCGAAGCCAGGAAGTAGGCGGCCTCCGCAATGTCGGCGGGCAGCACGTCGCGTCCCAGCATCGAACGCTTGCGGTAATGTTCCTCCAGTTCCGATCCGGAATCAATGCCATAAGCGCCCGCGCGCTCCTTGCGCCAGTCGCCGTCCCAGATCCGGCTGCCCTTGATCACCGCATCGGGGTTGACCACGTTGACGCGGATTCCCGCCGGCGCACCCTCGAGCGCCAGGCAGCGCGCGAGATGGTTGGCCGCCGCCTTGGCCGAAGCGTAGGCGCTGGCGTTGGTCGCGGCGGCAACCGCGTTCTTCGAGCCGATGAACACCACCGAGGCCCCGCCCTGCTCCTTCATGCGCTTGAGCATCGGCCAGGCCGCACGGCTGGTCAGGAAGTAGCCCTGGGCCAGCACGTCGTAGTTGCGGTCCCACAGCTCGAGCGTGGTCTCCTCGATCGGCGCCGAGGACGCGATTCCCGCGTTGGCGACGAGGATGTCGAGCCCGCCGAATTCGCGCGCACAGGCCGCGAAGGCTTCGGCGACCTGCGCCTCGTCGGTCACGTCGCATACGGTCGCGCGCACCACGTCGGCGCCGTACTGCCTGGCGAAGCCCGCGCGCACCTCCTCGATCGCGTCGGCCGCGCGGTCGGCCAGCATGACGCAGGCGCCCTCGGCCATCAGCCGCGCCGCCGTTGCCGCGCCGATCCCACCGGCCCCGCCGGTGACCAGCGCGATGCGCCCGACCAGCGGCTTGGGCTTGGGCATGCGCTGGAGCTTGGCTTCCTCGAGCAGCCAGTACTCGATGTCGAAGGCTTCCTGCTCGTCGAGCGCGATGTAATCGCCGATCGCCTCAGCACCGCGCATCACGTTGATCGCGTTGCCGTAGAATTCCCCGGCCAGCCGCGCGGTGGTCTTGTCGGTGGCAAAGGTGATGCGCCCGACCCCCGGCACCAGCACGACGACCGGGTTGGGATCGCGCATCGCGGGCGAGTTGGGACGCTTGCAGCGCTCGTAATAGGCCGCGTAGAGATCGCGGTAGTCCGACAGTTTCTGCGCGAGATAGGCCTCGTCGGCGAGCTTTGCGGGATCGAGCGTGAGCGGGGCGATCTTGGTGCGCAGGAAGTGGTCGGGGCACGAGGTGCCGAGCGCCGCGAGCCGTTCGAAATCGGCCGAATTGACGAATTCGAGCGCTTCGGCATCGTCCGAAAAATGACCGACCTTACGCCGCGCCCCGGTCATGAGACCACGCAGACGCGGCATAAGGTCGGAGGCTACGGCCGCCCGGTCGGAGGAGAGATGATGGACCGGACCGCCAAACGCGGGTTTTTCGGCAAGCTTGGAATTGAGATAGGAGGCCGCGTCGGCAATCAGCGCGACGGTGTGTTCGTAGCAGGCCTTGGCGCTGTCGGCCCAGCAGATGATGCCGTGTCCGGCGAGCATGACGCCTTCGACATGCGGGTTGGCCGCCACGTAGTCGCGCAGCATCACGCCCAGCGTGTATCCGGGGCGCTTCCAGGGCAGCCAGCCGATCTTGCCGCCCCAGATCTCCTGCGTCGCGGCTTCGCCGTTCGAGGATGCGGCGAGCGCGATGATCGCGTCGGGGTGGACGTGGTCGACATGCGCGAAGGGCAGTTGCGAGTGCAGCGGGGTGTCGATCGAGGCCGCGCGCGCGTTGAGATTGAAGGTGCAGTGCGGCAGGAAGCCGACCATCTTGTCGTCATCCTCCGGCCCGGCATAGTGCGCCTCGAGACCGAGCAGCTTGTCCATATAGAGCGTGGCGAAGCCATCGAGCTTCATCGAGCCGATGTCCCCGCCCGAGCCCTTGACCCACAGCACCTCGACCGGCGCACCGGTGAGCGGATCGGTCTCGGTGATCTTGGCCGAGGTGTTGCCCCCGCCAAAGTTCGTGACAGTCAGGTCCGAACCCAGCAGATTGGAGCGGTAGAGCAGCAATTGCGGAGGCGAGAGGGTCGCGGCGTGCGCGTCGTCCCACCGGCTGGAGGGAACGGCGAAGGGAATGGCGGCGACAGGCGCCGGGGCAGTAAGCGAATCCATGGACATCCTCTGATATTGCCTCTTTTCAGGTTCAATCTGATTCGGTAGTAAACGATCAGAAGCAATCATACAACGCCCTTGTCGCAAGCGACTCGAAATGAAGTCGCACGGACACGAAAACCGCGTGAACAACCAAGTGGAGAGTGAATGACCAAGGAAGGTACCACGCGCGCAGGCGGCACCCGAGCTGGCACGACGATCGTCGTGGACATCGGCAAGACGCTGAGCAAGCTGACCCTGTGGTCGCGCGGAGGCGTGCTGATCGACCGTCAGGTGCGCCCGAATCAGGTGATCGAAATTGACGGAATCCGAAGGCTCGATGCGGAAGGGATCGGCGCGTGGATTCGCGAAGGGCTCGCCCGCTGGGCCGATCGCGCGATCGAGACGATCGTCCCCGTTGCCCACGGCGCGGGCTTTGCCGCGCTCGACGGCGCCGGAGCCGACGCGCACCTGCTGTTTCCCCCGCTCGACTACGAGCAGCCGATTCCCGAAGCGGTGCGCGCCGCCTACCACGCCGAGCGCGACCCCTTCGCGCTGACCGGCTCCCCCGCCCTGCCCGACGGGCTGAACCTGGGCACGCAAGTTTACTGGATGGCGCAGCAATACCCCGAGGCGATGGCGCGCGCCACGCTGGTGCCCTGGGCGCAGTACTGGGCCTGGTTCCTGAGCGGCGCGGCGGTCAGCGAAGTGACCAGCCTTGGCTGCCACTCCGACCTCTGGGCGCCCGAACAGGGCACGTTCTCGCCGATGGCGGTGCGGCTGGGCTGGGCGACGCGGTTTGCTCCCCTCGCCCGCGCGGCCGATACGGTCGGCACGCTGCGCCCCGATCTTGCCGCGCAGAGCGGCTTGTCCCCCGAGGTGCGCGTGCTCGCGGGGCTGCACGATTCGAACGCCGCGCTGCTCGCCGCGCGCGGCCTGCCCGAGATCGCCAACCACGAGGCGACGATCCTCTCGACCGGGACCTGGTTCATCGCCATGCGCCTGGCGCGCGAGGCCTTCGCGCTCGCCGACCTGCCCGATGGGCGCGACACGCTGGTCAACGTCGATGCCTATGGCCAGCCGGTGCCCTCAGCCCGGTTCATGGGCGGGCGCGAGATCGAGACGGTGATCCAGATCGACACCCGCCGCATCGACATCCGCCCCGACCAGCCGCTGTTGATGGAGGCCGTTCCCGCGCTGCTCGAGCGGCGCACGATGATGATGCCCTCGCTCACCCCCGGCTTCGGCCCCTACCCTTCGGGCCGCGCGCGCTGGATCAACGCCCCGGTCGAATGGGCGGGCACCTGGTACGCCCGGCGCGCGGCGATCTGTCTCTACGCCGCGATGGTCGCCGACACCGCGCTCGACCTCATCGGCGCCAAGGACAGGCTGCTGATCGAGGGGCGCTTTTGCGACGCCGAGGTGTTCGTGCGCGCGCTCGCCGCGCTGCGCCCGGACACCGAAGTCTATATCGCCCACGCGCACAACGACGTCTCGTTCGGCGCGCTGCGGCTGATCGACCCCGATCTTACCGCCGACAGCCAGCTGCGCCGGGTCGAACCCCTCGAGGGCGATCTTTCGGGCTATCGCGCCGCCTGGCACGCGCAGATGCGGGAGCTTGTCTGATGATCCTGGCTTCGGTTCCCGACCTGCGCGCCGCCGCGAAGAAGCGCCTGCCGCGCTTCCTGTTCGAATATATCGACGGCGGCTCCTACGCCGAGGCGACGCTGCGCCGCAACGTGGCCGACCTTGCCGAACTGCCCTTGCGCCAGCGCGTGCTGCGCGATGTCTCCGCGCTCGACCTGTCGACCGAGCTGTTCGGCCAGAAGAGCGCGCTGCCGCTCGCGCTCGCGCCGATCGGGCTTGCCGGGCTCAACGCGCGGCGCGGCGAATGCCAGGCGGTGCGCGCGGCGGAAAAGGCGGGCGTCCCCTTCACGCTTTCGACCGTGGGCGCGTGCACCATCGGCGAAGTAGCGGCGGCCGCCAGCAAGCCGTTCTGGTTCCAGCTCTACATGATCCGCGACCGCGCGTTCATGAAGGACCTCCTGGCCAAGGCGCGCGCGGCGGGCTGTTCGACGCTGGTGTTCACCGTCGACATGCCGGTGCCCGGCGCGCGCTACCGCGACTACCACACCGGGCTGGCCGGATCGGGCGGGCTCAAGGGCGCGGTGTGGCGCGCAGCCCAAGCCGCGATGCGCCCCGGCTGGGCCTGGGACGTCGGGCTGAACGGGCGCCCGCACACGCTGGGCAACGTCGCCCCCGTGCTCCAGGGCAAGACGGGTATCGAGGATTTCTTCGCCTGGATGCGCCATAACTTCGATCCCTCGATCAACTGGCGCGATCTCGACTTCATCCGCGCCGAGTGGGACGGGCCGCTCGTCATCAAGGGCATTCTCGATCCCGAGGACGCGAAGGAAGCGGCCGAACTGGGCGCCGACGGCCTGGTCGTCTCCAACCACGGCGGGCGCCAGCTCGACGGCGTGCTGTCGAGCGCGCGCGCCTTGCCCCCGATCGCCGAGGCGGTGGGCGATCGCCTGACCGTGCTGGCCGACGGCGGCATCCGCTCGGGGCTCGACGTGGTGCGGATGCTGGCGCTGGGGGCAAAGGGCGTGCTGCTCGGCCGGGCCTGGGCCTGGGCGCTGGGCGCGGCGGGCGAGGCGGGCGTGACCCGAATGCTCGCCATCATCGAGGCCGAGATGCGCATTGCCATGGCCCTGACCGGCTGCACGCGTATCGCCGACATCGATCGTTCGATTCTCGCTACCACGCCGGGTCTCGCCGCGCCTTAGGGCCGCAACCCTCCTGCACCCCAACGAAAAACAGAACCGGAAGAGGAAATCACGACCATGGGCGCCAACCCCTTACTGGGTGTCATCTTTCACTGGCTGGGCGGCTTCGCCTCGGCCAGCTTCTACGTCCCCTACAAGCGCATCCGACTGTGGAACTGGGAAATCTTCTGGCTGGCGGGCGGCGTGTTCTCCTGGGCCATCGCGCCCTGGACGTTCGCGCTGCTCAACACGCACGACCTCCTGGGCGTGCTTGCCCGCACCCCCGCCAGCACGCTGGGATGGTGCTGGTTCTGGGGCGCGATGTGGGGTTTTGGCGGGCTCACCTTCGGGTTGACCATGCGCTATCTCGGGCTGTCGCTGGGCATGGCGGTCGCGCTCGGCCTGACGACCGCGATCGGCACGCTCGGCCCGCCGATCTTCCACGGCACGATCGGCGAAATCGCCGCGCAGACGAGCGGCCAGCTCACCCTGCTCGGCATTCTGGTCACGCTGGTGGGCATCGTCGTCGTCGCGCGCGCCGGCCAGCGCAAGGACGCCGAACTGGGCGACGGGGCGAGCGCGGGAGTGGCCGAGTTCAACCTGAAGAAGGGCCTTGTCATCGCGGTGTTCTCGGGCGTGATGTCGGGCTGTTTCGCCTGGGGGCTCGACGCCGGGCAGCCGATCCGCGACCTGACGCTGGCCGCCGGGACCTCTCCGCTCAGCCAGGGCCTGCCGGTGCTCTGCGTGGTGCTGGCTGGCGGGCTCACTACCAACGCCGTGTGGTGCGCTGTGCTGATCGCGCGCAACCGCAGCTTCGGGCAGTATTTCGGCACCGTCGCCGATCCGGGCGCGCTGGCCGATCCGGGCATGGGCGCGCCGCTGGGGGACGAGCCGGTGCCCCAAGCCCGCCGCGCCCCGCTTCTCGTCAACTACCTGCTCGCCGCGCTGGGCGGGACCTTGTGGTATTTCCAGTTCTTCTTCTACACCATGGGCGAGAGCCAGATGGGGCGCTTCGGGTTCTCCTCGTGGACGCTGCACATGGCCTCGATCATCCTGTTCTCGACGCTCTGGGGCTTCGCGCTCAAGGAGTGGCTGGGCGCCAGCACCGGCACGCGCGTGCGCGTCTGGGCGGGGATCGGCCTGCTGGTGGGCGCCACGGTCATCATCGGGCTGGGCAACATGCTGGGCCAACACGCTGGCTAAACCCGCGCGCGCGCGGTACCACGCACGGCACAAAGATGCGAAGGCGACGCGAAACGGATGCACTCGGCTGAACGTGAAACCCTGATCCTCGAGGCCCTGGCTCCCAGCGGCTTCGTGACCTACCGCGAACTGGAGGCGCGCCTCGCCGCCTCCCCCGCGACCATCCGCCGCGACCTCACCCGGCTCGAGGAAGCGGGCCTGTTGCAACGCGTCCACGGCGGCGCGAAATTGCCCCCCGACGCCGACCAGAACGAACGCCAGCCCTCGCTTTCGGGAACCCCGTTCGACCTCGCCATCACGCAGAACCTGGCGCACAAGCAGGCCATCGGCCTTGCCGCCGCGCGCCTGTGCACGCCGGGCGAGGGGATCATGGTTGATGGCGGGACGACGACTTACCAGATGTGCCAGCACCTGGCCGGGATGGGCCTGCAGGTGCTCACCAATTCGCTCCACATCGTCAACGCGCTGCTGCCGCAGACCGACACCCGCGTGCTGATCCCCTCGGGCACGGTGTTTCGCGAACAGAACATCGTGCTGGCGCCCGCGGGCGAGGAATCGATGCCGCGCTTCCACGCCCCCAAGCTGTTCATGGGCGCCGCCGCGGTCGGCCCGCAGGGCGTGATGCAGCACGACATCGTGCTCGTCGCGGCCGAGCGGCGCTTCATGGACCGCGCCGAGAAAGTCATCCTGATGGTCGACAGTACCAAGTTCACGCTGTCCTCGGGCGCGATCGTGTGCGGGCTCGACGAAGTGGACGTGCTCATCACCGATGCCGGCATCCCCGCCGCGATGGCCGAACAGATTCGCGCAAAGGGCGTCGAACTGATCATCGCCTGACCGCCAGCCCCGACCCGGCTCCGACGCAGCCGCGCCCCGGTTCCGCCAGCCCGCACCATCTGTCGGGGCCGCGCCCCGGCCGATCGAACCACCCCTTGACACCATGCAACAAAATGCAATGGTAGCGCAAAATGAGCTACAAAAATGCGCGCACCCTCACCGGTGCGCGCGCTTCAGGGTCAAGGATCATGCCAGCTTTCTCGCGCTTCCTGCGCTATTTCATGGCGGTCGGCCGGCTCGGCTCGATCCGCCGCGCGGCGGACGAGCTGAACCTGTCGGCCTCCGCGATCGATCGCCAGATCCTCAACGTCGAGGCGGAACTGGGCGTTCCGCTGTTCGAGCGCCTGCCCACCGGGCTCAAGCTGACTGCGGCGGGCGAGGTGATGATGGCCTCGGCGCACCAGTGGGAACAGGGCATGGCCGACGTGCGCGCCCGGATCGAGGACTTGCGCGGGCTCAAGCGCGGCCATGTCGAGATCGCGGTGATCGACGCGCTGGCCAAGGGCTACATCCCGCGCACCGTGTGCGACATCCAGGAGCGCTACCCTGGCATCACCGTGGGCCTGCGCGTGCTCGACAACGATGCGGTGCGCCGCGCGATCATCCAGGGCGAGGTCGACTTCGGGATCATGTTCGATCCGCAAAGCTTCCGCGATCTCAACGTGCGCGCCTTTGTCGAAGTGGTGCTCGGCTTTCTCACCCCGCCCGGCCACCCCTTCGGCGCGCGCAAGGAAGCGCGCTTTTCGGCCTGTGTCGGCGAACCGGTGATCGCGCCGGTCGAACCGCTCGCGGTCGGCCAGCAGGTCTCGGTGCTCGAAGCGGCGACCAACGTGCCGGTGCGCCGCAAGGTCACCTCGGACAATATCCAGGCGATCGCCTCGCTGGTGATGGAGGGCGCCGGGATCGGCATCCTGACCTCGCTCGACGTGCTCACCGAAGTGCAGAGCGGGGCCTTGCAGTTCACCCGCATCACCGATCCGATCCTGCGCCCGATGACGCTGGCGCTGTGCACCGCCTCGGCGCGCACGCCGTCCTACGCCGCGACGATGGTCCTGCGCGAGATCGAGAACGGCTTCGCCCAGCTCGACCATGGCCTGCGCGAACAGAAGCTGGACGTCGCGCAATGACCGCGCGCGTGGAAAATCACGCGATACGCGGGGGAATAGGCGCCGTGGACAATTGTCCGGCGATCACCGATTGTCTACCGCTCTTGGCTTTCCCAATTGCTTTCAGGAGTTCCGCTCATGGGTGAAACCTCGGAGCCGCAGCTGCAATATCTCGAATACTACGAGGACTTTCTCGCCAAGGTGCGGGTGCTTTCGCGCAAGGTCGCCGAAAGCGGCTGGATGCCCGATTTCGTGATCGGCATCGGCCGCGGCGGTCTCGTCCCCGGTTGCTACATCTCGCACCAGCTCGAAGTGCCGATGCTTTCGATCGACCATTCCTCCAAGATCCCCGGCTTTGCCGACGAGCTGCTGGCCAAGGTCGCCGCGATGAGCGGCGAAGGCAAGAAGCTGCTGTTCATCGACGACATCAACGATTCGGGCGGGACCATCGAATATCTGCGCGCCCGCCTCGACGAGGGCGGCTGCAACCGCGAAACGACGCGCTTCGCCGTGGTCATCAACAACATCGCGTCCAAGGCCAGTGTCGACCTGTGGGCCGACACGATCGACCGCACCGAGGACAAGCGCTGGTTCGTGTTCCCCTGGGAATCGGTGGGCACGCGCGAGAGCATCACCGCCGAGGCGCTGTCGGTGCCCGAGCGCCTCGCCTGAGGCCATCTGTCCCGGTGGCGCGCGCCTGACAGCGTCGGGCGCGGCCGCCACCGTCCCTTTTTCGCCCCTCCCTCCCCTCATCAGGAAGACCCAATCCATGCGCATCTGTGTCTATCTCGGCTCCTCTCCCGGTCGCGATCCCATCTACCGCGAGACGGCGCACGAGTTCGGCACGCTGCTCGCCCAGCGCGGCATCGGGCTGGTCTACGGTGGCGGCGAAGTCGGCCTGATGGGCGTGATCGCCGATGCCGTGTGCGCGGCGGGCGGCGAGGTGATCGGCGTCATTCCCGAAGCGCTGCGCGCGCGCGAGAAAGACCACCAGGGCATCACCGAGCTGCACGTCGTCAAGTCGATGCACGAGCGCAAGGCGCTCATGGCCAAGCTGTCCGATGGCTTCGTCACGCTGCCCGGCGGCATCGGCACTTTCGAGGAAATGTTCGAGGCCTGGTGCTGGTCGCAGCTGGGCTACCACGCGAAGCCGGTGGGCCTGCTCAACGTGGGCGATTTCTACAACGGCCTGATCCAGTTCATCGACAAGATCGTCGCCGAAGGCTTCCTGCAGGACCGCCACCGCGACATGCTGATCGTCGACAGCAAGCCCGACCGCCTGCTCGACCGGATCACGAGCTTCATCCCGCCCCAGACCGAACACTGGCTCCACGAAGGCGAGAACTGAGCGCGCCGGCCATCAGGCACCGAAAAAAGGGGGCGGCGGATCATGTGATCCGCCGCCCCCTTTTTTGGTGTCCACGCCCAGGCCCGGTTCAGCGCTGGCCTGCGCCCTTTTGCGCGCCTTCGCGCATCGCCTCGACCATGTCCGCCTCGAGCCGCCGGGGGTCGATCGCCAGGACCACGTGCGCCTTGCGCTCGCCAAGCCCCGGCTGATAGCCCTCGCGCCAGCTCAGCGTCGCACCGTAGTTGGGGCCGAACTGGGTGTCGTAATCGACGTAGAGGTCATCGGCCTTGGTAACGATGCCGGGGTCGAGCACGTAGCCCGCCGCGATCTCGTCCCACAGCGGAAAGCCCGGTTCGAGCGCGGCGATGAACGCGCCCACGCGCGGCGGTGCGGCCTTGGCCATGCGCGCCAGCAGCTCGGGCGAGCGCTGCGTCGCGGTCGAGGGATCGACCGGGACCACCGTCAGCCGGGGCCAGGGCGCGTGCGAGACGATGCTCGACGCCTCGGGATCGAAGGCCATGTTGAATTCGCGGCGCGGCAGGTTCTCGAACTCGCGCGCGAAGTCGGCGGCCGAACGGTTGTCGAGCACCTGGTGCGGGTTGAAGCTGCCCCCCATGTAGACCAGCTCCTTGACGAGACTGGCAAACTGCGGGTCGAGCTTCTGCGCGAGCGCGAGATTGGTCATCGGCCCACAGGCGACGAGAGTGATCTGGCCGGGGTACTTGTGCACCATGCGGATGAGGAAGTTGGCCGCAATCTCATCCGATTTGCGCAGCTTGGGGTTGCCTTCGGGCAGATTTACCGGATCGAACGGCCCGTGATAGCTCGGGGTCGACTGTTCGGTCGGCTCGACCCACTGGCGCATCCACGCGCCCTTCCACACCAGCTTGCCGTAGAGCGCCTCCCAGCGCCGGGTCTTTTCCTCGGAGTTGAGCAGCGGGAAGGTCGCCCCCTCGGCCACCGGAACGTCCTCGCGCCCGATCGTCTCGAGCCCGCGCAGCGCCAGCGCGGTGGCGCGGTTGGCCCAGACGTCGCCCGACACGGTGGTGATGCCGATCACGTCGACCTTGTCGCTCTCGAGCAGCATGAGGTGCATGAGCGCAAAGCCCTCGTCCTCGATGATGACCTTGCGCCGTTCGGTTTGCGGCGGCGCGTCGGCCGCCTGGACGGCGGCCAGCGGCGCGAGCCCGGCGGAGACGAGGAGGGCAAGCGCCCCGAGCACACGGCGCATCAGGCGTTCTCCTCGAGGAAGGCGTCGATCGCCGCGAGGTGGCGCGCCACCGCGTCTGGCGGCAGGAACGAGCCCGTGAAACTGTTGCGCGCGAGCGTTGCGAGGTCCGCGCGCGTCAGCCCGCGCCCCTCGACGACAGCGCGGTAGTTGTCGGCGATGTAGCCGCCGAAATAGGCCGGATCGTCGGCGTTGAGCGTCGCTTTGAGCCCGGCCTTGAGCATCGCATCGATCGGGTGGCTGGCGATGTCGTCGATCACGCAGAGCTTGAGGTTGGAGAGCGGGCACACTGTCAGCGTCATGCCCATCTCGGCAAGGCGCTGGGTCAGCGCGGCATCCTCAAGCGCGCGGTTGCCATGATCGATGCGGTCCACTTCGAGGAGGTCGAGCGCCTGGTAGACATATTCGGGCGGGCCTTCTTCCCCGGCGTGGACGGTGATCTTGAGCCCCTTCTCGCGCGCGGCGGCGAACACGCCCGCGAACTTGACCGGGGGATGGCCGACCTCGCTCGAATCGAGCCCGGCGGCGGTGATCCGATCGAGCCAGGGCTCGGCCATGGCCAGCGTCGCGAAGGCTTCCTCTTCGCTCAGGTGGCGCAGGAACGAGAGGATGAGCTGCACGCTCATGCCCAGCGTTTCGCGCGCTTCCTCGGCGGCCGAGAGCAGCCCCTCGATCACTTCCTCGAAGGCGATGCCGCGATCGGTGTGGGTCTGCGGATCGAACATGATCTCGGCGTGGACCACCCCGTCGGCGGCGGCGCGGCGGAAGTAGGCCATCGCCAGATCGTGGAAATCGGCGCGGGTCACCAGCACGCTCGCCCCGGCGTAGTAGATGTCGAGGAAGTCCTGCAAGTTGCTGAAATCATACGCCGCGCGCACGTCCTCGACGCTGGCGTAGGGGATCGCGACACCGTTGCGCCGCGCCAGTTCGAACATCAGTTCGGGTTCGAGACTGCCTTCAATGTGCAGGTGCAGCTCGGCCTTGGGCAGGCCTTTGATGAAGGCGTCGAGATCGGTCATGTGGGTTTCCTCTGCCAGGCGCACTGGCCCAGAATATAGGTTCGGGCGATCGCCCGGTCGTCGCCCAGAATCTGCAATGCAAAAAGCCGTTCCGCAAGTGCGGCATCGCGCGTACGGCGCGCCAGCAGCGGGGTCGCGCCCGCGTCGAGCACGGCAAAGTCGGCTTCCTGCCCCTCTTCCAGCGCGCCGACCTTGTCGGCTATCCCCAACAATCGCGCGCTGCCCCCGGTCGCCAGCCACAGCGCCCGGAACGGGTCCATGCGCTCCTCGCGCGCGAGCGCGACCTGATAGGCCAGCCCGGCGGTGTGCAGCATCGAGAAGGTCGTGCCCGCGCCGATGTCGGTGCCCAGCCCGAGCCGCACGCCGATCCGGTCGGCCTGCCCGAAGTTGAAGTGACCCGAGCCCAGGAACAGGTTCGAACTCGGGCACACCGCGATCCCCGCCCCGCTTTCGTGCAGGCGCGTGCAGGCCCGGTCCGACAGGTGGATGCCATGCGCGAAGACCGAACGCGAACCGACCAGACCGAAGCGGTCATAGACGTCGAGATAGTCGATCGCCTCGGGAAAGCGCGCGGCGACGGCGGCGCATTCGTGGACGTTCTCGGCCAGGTGGGTGTGCAGCAGCGCGTCGGGATGCGCTTCGAGGAACGCGCCCGCTTCGGCCAGCTGCGCATCGCTCGAGGTCAGCGCGAAACGCGGGGTCATCGCGTAGCCCAGCCGCCCGCGCCCGCGCCAGCGCCGGATCAGCGCCTCGCTCTCGGCCCGTCCCGTCTGCGGCGTATCGCGCAGGCCCTCGGGGCCCAGGTCCATCAGCACCTTGCCCGAGATGATCCGCATCCGCCGCGCCAGCGCCGCCTCGAACAAGGCGTCGACCGAATGTTCGTGGACGGTCGGGAAGACCAGCGCGCTGGTCGTCCCGTTGCGCAGCAGTTCGGTCAGGAACGCCTCGGCCAGCGCATCGGCGTGGGCGCGCGCGGCAAAGGCCTTCTCCGCCGGGAAGATGTGCCGTTCGAGCCAGTCGAGCAGCTGTTCGCCGTGCGCGGCGATGCGGTCCATCTGCGGGTAGTGGACGTGCGCATCGATAAAGCCGGGCACGATCAGGCCGTCCAGCCGCTCGACCGGGACATCGGCGAAGCGCGCGGCAAGGTCGGCATAGGCCCCGCGCGCGAGGATCACGCCGTCCTCGATCACCAGCAGCCCGTCCGCCTCGTGGCGCACCGCCTCGCTGCCCGCCTCGCGCGGGTCCTGCGCGACCGAAAGCAGCTCGCCGCGAAAGGCTTTGAGGCCCATTACCGTCCCCTCAACTGGAGCAGCTGCGCCAGCACCGAAATGGCGATCACGTCGGGCTCCTTGCCCTTGACGCCGGGCACGCCGATCGGCGCGGTGAGGCGGGCGCGCGCCGCCTCACCCACCCCGTCGGCCCGCAGCCGCGCGTTGAACCGGGCGAGCTTGGTCGACGAGCCGATCAGCCCGACGAAGGCCACCGGATCGCGGCTCAGCGCGGCCAGCGTCAGATGGTAGTCGAGCGGATGGTCGTGCGTCAGGATGACGATCGCCGCGTCGGCCGGGGCCTGCTCGATGCAGGTGGCGATGTCTTCAAGCGCGACCACCGTGACCCCGTCGATCGCCGCCATCTCAGGGCGCGTGTCGAACCAGGCGAGCTGGAGCGGCAAGCCGGTCGCGTGGCGGGCGATGGCCTGGCCGACGTGGCCTGCACCGAACAGGTAGACCGGACGCGGACGCTCCCCCACCGGCTCGATCACGCGCGTCCCCGCCTCGGGCTTGTCGCCGCGCGCGGACTGGCGGGTCGCGGTCTCGCGATCGAAGATGCGGCGCGCAAGCGTCGTCTCGCCAAAGCGGGTTTCCAGCATCCGGCCCGGTTCCGCATCGTGCAGCCAGTCGAGCCCGGTGGGGTCGAGATGCTCGATCAGCAGGCGCACCCGCCCGCCGCAGCACTGGCCGAGCAGCGGGCCGAGCGGATAGTCCTGCACCCGCCAGCTCCCCGCCGGCATGGCGAGGATCGCGCGCGCCTGTTCGACCGCGCGGTATTCCAGGCTTCCCCCGCCGATGGTGCCTTCCTGGTCTTCGCGGCGCACCAGCATCCGCGTGCCCGCCCCGCGCGGCGCCGAGCCTTCGGTGGCGAGCACCGAGACGAGCGCGCAGGGCGCCTCCTCGAGCCGCCGCAACCAGCCGATCCACTGCGTCATGCGTGCACGCCTCCGGCCGCACGGCGGTGCGCGGCGATGGCCTTGAGAATGGCCTCGGGCGTTGCGGGCGCGTCGAGCGGGGGCAGCGCGCGCACTTGCGGCGCCGCGGCGGCCACCGCCCGGTTCAGCGCCGAGAACACCGAGATCGCGAGCATGAACGGCGGTTCGCCCACCGCCTTGGAGCGGTTGATCGTCGGCTCGACGTTCTGCCCGTCCCACAGTTCGATCGAAAGGCGTCTGGGCCGATCGGACGCGGTCGGGATCTTGTAGGTCGCGGGGCTGTGCGTGAGCAGCCGCCCGTCGGCGTGCCAGACCAGTTCCTCGGTGGTCAGCCAGCCCTGCCCCTGCACGAACCCGCCCTCGATCTGGCCCTTGTCGATCGCGGGATTGAGCGAGGCGCCGACATCGTGCAGCACGTCGACCGCCAGGACCTTGTGTTCGCCGGTCAGCGTGTCGACCGCGACTTCGCTGACCGAGACACCATAGGCAAAGTAGTAGAACGGGCGGCCCTTGTGCGCCGCGCGGTCGTAGGCGATGTCGGGCGTCGCGTAGAACCCGGTGGAGCTGAGCGAAATGCGCCCCATGTGCGCGCGCCGGGCCAGTTCGCCGAAGGTCATCCGCGCGTCCCCTGCCAAGACGCCTTCGGGGGTGAAGCGCACCGCGTCTTCGCCGCAGCCAAAGGTGCGCGCGAGGAAGGTTTCGAGCCGCGCGCGGATGGTCATCGCCGCGTTGTAGGCGGCCATGCCGTTGAGGTCCGCGCCCGAGCTTGCCGCCGTTGCCGAGGTGTTGGGCACCTTGTCGGTGCGCGTCGCGGTGCAGCGGATGCTGGCCAGCGGCACGCCGAACACGTCGGCGACGACTTGCGCGACCTTGACGTAGACGCCCTGCCCCATCTCGGTGCCGCCGTGGTTCACCTGGATCGAACCATCGGCGTAGACGTGGATCAGCGCGCCCGCCTGGTTGAGGTGGGTGGTGGTAAAGCTGATCCCGAACTTGACCGGGGTGAGCGCGATGCCGCGCTTGATGACCGGGCTTTGCGCGTTGAACGCGGCAATGGCCTTGCTGCGCGCGTCGTAGTTGGCGCTCTGACGCACGTGCGCGATCATTTCGGGCGCGATGTTGTCCGCAACGGTCATGCCATAAGGCGTCTCGTTGCGGCCCGGCGCGTAGAGGTTCGCCACCCGCAGGTCGAGCGGATCGCGTCCGAGGTGGGCCGCGACGTCATCGAGAATGCGCTCGATCGCGAGCATCCCCTGCGGCCCGCCAAACCCGCGAAACGCGGTGGCCGAGACGGTGTTGGTCTTGAGCCGCTCGGAGGTGATCAGCACGTCGGGCAGGTAGTAGCAGTTGTCCGCGTGGAACATCGCGCGATCGTTGATCGCGGGCGACAGGTCGACGCTCGCCCCGCACGGGCTCGACAGGAACAGGTCGAGCGCGAGCAGCTTGCCCTGCGCATCGAAGCCCACTTCGTAGGCGACGTCAAAGGGGTGGCGCTTGCCGGTCATGACCATGTCATCGTCGCGGTCGGCGCGAAACTTGGCCGGGCGGCCGGTCTTGGCTGCGACGAGCGCGGCCGCGCCCGCGAACAGCGCGGCCTGCGTTTCCTTGCCGCCGAACGCCCCGCCCATGCGGCGCACCTCGACCGTGACGTCGGCGCTGGTGAGGCCGAGCAGGTGCGCGACGAGGTGCTGCACTTCGCTGGGATGCTGGGTCGAACTGACGAGGTGGACCTGGCCATCCTCGCCCGGCGTTGCCACCGCGATCTGCCCTTCGAGGTAGAAGTGGTCCTGCCCGCCCATCGCAAAGCCGCCCTTGAGCCGGTGCGGCGCGGTTTCGAGCGCGGCGAGCGCATCGCCGCGCGCCATGCGCTGGGTCGGCTCGATCAGGCTGTCGGCCGCGCGCGCCTGCGCGGCGGTAATCGCGGCGGGAAGCGGTGCGTATTCGATCTTGCCCAGCCGCGCCGCGCGGCGCGCGGCATCGCGGCTCGTCGCGGCGACGAGGAACAGGGCCTGACCGTGGCTCAGCACTGCGCCCTCGGCAAGCAGCGGATCGTCGTGCGCGACGGGGGCGACGTCGTTGGCGCCGGGAATATCGGCGGCGGTATAGACCGCAAAGACGCCCGGCGCGGCGCGCACCGCGGACAGGTCCATCGCCACGATCTTCGCGTGCGCCTGACTGCTCTGCCCGAAGGCGAGGTGCAGCATCCCCTCGGGCTCGGACAGGTCATCGGCGTAGCGCGCCGCGCCGGTCACGTGCAGGTGCGCGCTCTCGTGCGGGTGGCCCGGCTTTTCGAGCACCGGCATGGCCGCATCGGCGGCGGCGGCACGATCGCGCTCAGCCATCGATCGCCTCCATGTCGAGCACCGAGATCGCCACGCCCTGTTCGCGCAGGTACAGACGGCGCAGCAGGTTGCCCGCCGCCTCCAGCCGATAGTCGGACGATCCGCGCACGTCGGTCAAAGGGGTGAAGTCGGCGCGCAGCGCCTCGGCACCGCGCTCCATCGTCGCAAGGCTGAAGGGCTGGCCGACCAGCGCCGCCTCGCAGGCCGCAGCCCGGCGCGGGGTCGCCGCCATGCCCCCGAAGGCAAGCCGCGCCGAAGCGATCACACCATCCTCGAGCGTCAGCGCCAGCGCGCCGCACACCGCCGAAATATCGCTGTCGAACCGGCGCGAAAGCTTGGCCATGTGGATCACCGCGTTGACGGCGGGGCGCGGGATGCGCACGCTCTCGACGAATTCGCCGGGCTGGCGGTCCTGCTTGCCGTAGTCGATAAAATAGTCTTCGAGCGGCAGGGTCCGGCGCCCTTGCGCGCTGCGCAGCGTAAGCTCGGCGCCCAGCGCGATCAGCGCGGGCGGGCCATCGCCGATCGGTGACCCGTTGGCGATATTGCCACCCACGGTCCCCGCGTTGCGCACCTGAAGCGCGGCAAAACGCCGCCACAGTTCGCCAAGATCGGGATGCAGCCGGGCGAGCGCCGCGTGCGCGTCGGCGTGGCGCACGTTGGCGCCAAGGACGAGCGCGTCCTCGCTCTCGGTGATCGTCGCCAGTTCGGCGATGTCGCCAAGGAAAATCACGGTGTCGAGCGTCCTGAGCCCCTTGTTGACCCACAGCCCGACATCGGTTGCCCCGGCCACCAGCGTGGCGCCGGGATGTTCGGCCAGCAGCGCGGCGAGCTCCCCGGCGGTGACGGGAGCGAACCAGCGCCGGCCCTGCCATTCGCCCGAGGCCGGGGTGCCTGCGATTTTCGCGAGCTTTGCGGCCAGTTCGCCATCCTCGCGCGGGAGGCAGGAGACCAGCTCGCCCGCCTCGAGGATCGGGCCGTAACCGGTGCAACGGCACAAGTTGCCCGCGATCACGTCGGCCACCGGCAACTCGCTACCGCAGGCCCCGATCGCGCGGCCATAGAGCGACATGACGAAGCCCGGCGTGCAGAACCCGCACTGCGAAGCGCCGTTGCCCGCCATGCAGGCCTGTAAGGAATTTGGCACGCCATCGGCGCACAGGCTCTCCACCGTCAGCAGCGCCTTGCCGTGAAGCATCGGCAGGAACTGGATGCAGGCGTTGAGCGCGCGCCAGCGCACGCCGCCTTCGTGAAGAGCGCCCACCAGCACGGTGCAGGCGCCGCAGTCACCCTCGGCGCAGCCTTCCTTGGTGCCGGTGCGGCGCAGCGTGGTGCGCAGGAAATCGAGCACCGAGCCGGTCGGATCGAGCGTGTCGAGATCGACCCGCTCGCCATCGAGAAGAAACGAAACCGCCATGTCAGCTGCCCCGGTAGGTCGAATAGCTGAACGGGGATACCAGCAGCGGTACGTGGTAATGCCCTGCCGCCTCGGCCACGCCGAAGTCGATGCCGACCACGTCGAGGAAGGGCACTTCGGGAAGCGCCAGCCCGCGCGCGCGGAAATAGTCGGCCACCGCGAAGGCAAGGCGGTAGGTGCCGGGCGCGATCGCGGGCAGATCGGGGCAGCGCCCATCGGCGTTGGTCGTGCCCGCGAACAGCGTCGCGCCATCAGCCCCGTGGAGCGTCAGCGCAACGCCCGCCGCCGGGCAGCCGTGCGCGGTGTCGAGGACGTGGGTGGAAAGGCTCGTCATGCCGCCTCCCCTTCCGAAGCCAGGGGCCAGCTGCCGAGGAATTCGGGCGTATCGTAGGCGAGGAATTCCTCGACCAGCACGTCCTTGTCATCGAGGAACAACTGGTCCGCCACCGCGCGCAGCAGGCGCGGAAGCGCGAGGTGCAGCCCCGAAAGCGCCGAGGCCGACAGGCCAAGGCTGATCAGCGCGGAATAGTTGAACGCGAACAGGCCGTGCAGCTTCGCCCCGTCCGCGCCTTCGCATGGCCGGAACTCGAACCCGTCGCCAAGATAAGGGTGCGCGTCGATCAGCGCGTTGCGCTTGCCCGCAGGCGTCACCCGCTCACCCCAGCGGGCGATCAGCGGGGCGAGGTCGGCGAGTTCGGGGCGCAGCGCGGGATCGCTGACCAGCCCGGTGGAAATCACCACGAAATCGAAGTCGTGGTGCCCGTGCGGCGTGGTGACGCGCACCAGCCCCTCGTGCTCGGCAACATCGAGCCAGGGCGCCCCGGTGTGGAGCGCAAACCCCGGCCAGGACGCGGCGCGTTCGAAGGTGTCGTTCGTCGGCGGCTGGTTGTGGCCGAGGAAACAGTCCATCGCGGCATACTTGGTCGCATCGTCGAGCGCGGGATAGCGCGCGGCGAAACCGACCTGTTCCATGAAGCGGATGGGGTTGACGCGCGGCAGCTGCGCGCGGCGGATGAACACTTCGGCCCCCGCCACGCCGTTCGAAAGCGCATGGTTGGCGTTGTCGAAGGCCGAGGCCCCGCCGCCCAGGATGCCGATGCGCTTGCCGTGAAGCGCGGCGAAATCGATCGGCTCGCTGGTGTGCGCCCAGAGCCGCTTGGGCAGATTGTCGCGCACCAGCGCAGGCGTGTGCCATTCGCCGCCGCCCTGGATGCCGGTGGCCAGCACGACCTTGCGCGCCAGCTCCACCGTGCCGTTGGCAAAGTGCAGGCGGTGCAGCGGCTCGCCCGCGACCGGCTCGATCCGCATCAGTTTGGCATCGTTGGCGACCGGCAGGCGCAGCGCCTCGCGATACCAGCGCAAATAATCCATCCAGTCGCCGCGCGCGATCTTGTCGAGCTGTTCCCAGCTCTGCGCGCCGTGCTGCGCTTCCCACCAGGCCTGATAGGTGAGCGAAGGCACGCCGAAATCGATCGGGGTCAGCGTCTTGGGCGTGCGCAGCGTGACCATGCGCGCATAGGTTTCCCACGGCCCTTCGTAGCCCGCCCGGCACTCGTCGAAGACCATGACGTTGGTGACGCCTTCGCGCCTCAGGCCAAAGGCGGTGGCCAGCCCGCACTGCCCGCCGCCGATGACCGCGACGTCCAGCACCTCCTCGCCGTCGAAACGGCGCGGGCGCACCCATTGCGGGCGGTTGAAACCGATAAGCTCCAGCTCGCGCGCGAGCCGCGCCTCGAGCGCCGCCAGCCCCCCATCCGGCCCCCCGGCCAGCCCTGTTGTCGCACTCATGTCCTGTCTTCCAGTCGCAGGCGGACGATTTCGCCAATCTGCCCCAGGGCCGTGGCGATTTCGGTCTCGCTATCGTTGTCGAGGCGTGCGGCCATCGCGGCCAGGATGCCCGCCTTGTCGGTCAGGCGCACGCAGATGATGAAGGGAAAGCCGAAGCGTTCGCGGTAAGCCGCGTTGAGCCGGTGGAACGCGGCGTATTCCTCGGGTGTCAGGCGGTCGAGCCCGGCGCTGGCCTGTTCGGCCGCGCTGGCCTCGGTCAGCGTCTTGTCGATCGCCGCCTTGCCCGCGAGTTCAGGGTGTGCGCGGATCAGCGCCAGCTGTTCCTCGCGGGTCGCCCCGGTCAGCACCGCCAGGAGATCGGCGTGCCGGTCCCCGCTCGACGGCGCGGCATCGGCGCGCGCCTCGACCCAGGGGCTGTGCTCGAACAGGGGCTCGCCGCGCACCGGCATCAGTGGGTGCTGCCTTCGAGGCTGACGTGCGCCGAGACGACCTTCCAGCCGTCGGGAAACTTGACCCAGCTCTGCGTCTGGCGCCCGCGCCGGTCCGAGCCTTCGCGGAAGAATTCGGCATCGGCGGTGGCGAAGCGATCGCCATATGTCACGATCGAGACCTTGCCGAGCTTGCGCTGCGGCGAGCCCCCGCGCCCTTTTCGGAATTCACGGATTTCCTCGATGCCGTAGAGCACCTCGCCCACACCGTAGCGGTTGGTGGTCGGCGCGTCGTGGAACAGCTGGTCCATCGCCGGGATGTCGTCCTCCATCAGCGCGCGCTCGTACTCGTTGAAGGCGGCGGTGACTTCGGCCAGCAGTTCGGGATCGTCGATAGTCATGCAGCGTCTCCGTCGTAGGGGTAAAGGGTCTGCCAGTGGCGGGCGATGTCGATCCGGCGCGCGACCCAGGCCTCCCCGCTCGCCGCGACATGATCGAGGAACTTCGCGACCCAACGCGCACGGCCGGGCTTTCCGGCGATCCGCGCATGGAGCCCGATCGACATCATCCGCCCGCCTTCCTCGACCAGCTGGTCGAAGGTGTCGCGCATGTGGCGGAAGAACTGTTCGCCCTCGGTAAAGCCGTTGTAGGCGACGATCTTCATGTCGTTCACATCGAGCGTGTAGGGCACGATGAGCTGGGGCGTGCCGTACTTGTCGTCCCAATAGGGCACGTCGTCGGCGTAGCTGTCGGCATCGTACACGAAACCGCCCTCCTGCGCCACCAGCCGGGCGGTGTTGGGCGAGGTGCGGCCCTGATACCAGCCCAGCGGGCGTTCGCCGGTGACCTTTTCATGCAGCGCGATCGCCTCGGCGATGTGCGCCCGCTCGGTCGCCTCGGGAACGGTCTGGTAGTCGATCCAGCGCAGGCCGTGGCTGGCAATTTCCCACTGCGCCGCCTGCATCGCGGCAACAGCCTCGGGATTGGCTTCGAGCGCCCTGGCGACCCCGAACACGGTCACCGGCAGGTCGCGCGCGGTGAACAGGCGGTGGAGCCGCCAGAACCCGGCGCGGCTGCCGTATTCGTAGAGGCTCTCCATCGCCATCGCGCGATCGGGATGGCTGCCCGCGCCGACCATTTCGGACAGGAAGGCCTCGGACCCCTTGTCGCCGTTAAGGACCGAGTTCTCCGCGCCTTCCTCGTAGTTGATGACGAACTGCACCGCGACGCGCTTGCCATCGGGCCAATGCGCCTCGGGCGGGGTCGCCCCGTAGCCGACGAGATCGCGCGGCAGGCCGGTTGCCGGTCCGCTCACTTGGCCGCCCCGGCGCTGGTGCCCTGCCTGTCCCAGGCGTCCATCGCGGCCGGCACCGCCTCGCCCAGCGGGAGCACGAAACCGTTGGCGCGAAGGCTCGCCTCGAGCGCGCCGAGCGTGATGAGCACCTTGTGCTTCATCGCGTTGTAGCCCATCGCGCCCAGCCGCCAGATCTTGCCCTGGAGCGGGCCGAAAGCGGTGCCGATCTCGATCTCGAACGCCTCGCGCATCATACTCCGCACCGCTTCGCCATCGACGCTGCCCGGGATGTAGACGCCGGTCACGTTGGTCATGCGCGTCGCGTCCTGGCCGAACACGGTAAGCCCCATCGCGCGCAGGCCCGCGGCCATCGCGCGGCCGGCGCGGGCGTGGCGGTTGT
>NZ_JALHLF010000048.1 GCF_022832435.1 Novosphingobium organovorum
GCGCCAGCCGGTCCGTGCGGGGCGTGTCGTCATCGTCGTTGGCCGCCTGCACCGCACGGCCTGCAAACGCATCCGGATCGCACGCCTGCGCGCGCAGGCCCAGCGTCACCGCCTTGTCCATGCAGCTGGCCCACAGCGCATCGAAGCGCGCCGCGCGGCCCGGCTCGCCATCGCGCCAGAGGGCAAAGGCCCGCGCATCGACTTCATCGTCGAGATGGCGCGCCACCCACAGTGCAGCCGCTTCGTCTTCGGCCTCGTTCCAGGCCGCCTCGTCGCCGGTTTGCTCGCTCATCGCGCGTCCTGCTCGTCCTGCGCGGTCATGCCCCGGTGCAGCGCCAGCACCGCGCGGGCGACATGCGCGTCGACCGCGCCCGGCGTGATGTCGAGCCGCGCCGCGACTTCCTTTGCCGAAAGCCCGTGCAGGCGGCGCAGGACGAAGACCTGGCGGCGCTGCGGCGGCATCGCCTCGATGATCCGCGACACCGTCTTCACGCGTTCGCGCTGAACCATGGCCTCCTCCTGCGAGGGCTGCGGGCAGGGCATGTCGAAATCGTCGGCCACCGCCTCCTCGCCGCGGCGACGGCGCAGGCGGGCGTGGTCGATGATCAGGTTGCGCGCGATGCGGCGCAGCATGCCACCAAGGTTGTGGACCGTGTCGGGGGCATAGCCGGCCAGCCGCACGAAGCTGTCCTGCACGACATCCTCGCTCGTCGCGTGATCGCCCAGTTGCCTATAGGCAAAGCCGTAGACTTCCGAACGCAGCTGGCGATAGACCCTCTCGTCGAATTGCATGGTGCCCCACCTGATCGCGTCAGGGTCGCTTATGGTCCGGGCATGACAGCTTGAAGACGTTCGACGCGCCGGACGGCCCGGTGCGCGCACATCGGAACCCAGCACCATCAGCCGTTCCCCGTATAGCGCTCGGCGGCGCTCACCGCGTGGAACGCGGGCGCGGCGTGACCGGGGCTACCGGCAGTGTAGACCTGCGCCGACAGCCAGGCGCGTTCGTCCTCGCAGGCCTCCTCGGCAATCTCGCGCGACCAGAAGCGCATCGCCGCGTTCCAGCGGTAGCCGCGCGCCTTGAGCCGGTCCTTGGCCTCGAACGGGGCATCGAGCGCGTTGACCCGATAGCTCGGCCGCTGCGAGACGGCGAGCAGTTCGCCGAGCACCGTGCGCTCTTGCGGCAGGTCATGCGCGAGCAGGTAGATCAGCGCCAGGATGTCGTTCTCGGCGCGATGGCCTTCGAAGAACCAGCCGCACTGCGCCACCAGGTAGCCCAGCGCACGCCCGTCGAAACCGAGCGCCAGCCAGTCCGGTTCGGCCATCGAGCAGGCCCAGGCCTTGCCCGCGATGGCGGGGAGCCGCCGGTCGACGAAAGGCCGGTCGAACGCCGCATTGTGCGCGACGATGAGGTCCGCCGAGCCCAGAATCTCGACCGCGACCGCTTCGTCGATCGCCTGCCCCGCCAGCACCGCGTTGGTCAGCCCGGTCAGCTCGGTGATGCGCGGGTCGAGTTCGCGGCCCGGATCCTCGCGCCAGACGCGCGGCTGGCCGACCTCGGTGATACGCCCTGCCGCATCGAAGCGGAAGCGCTGGATCGCCAGTTCGATGATGACGTCGCCCGCCGCATCGAGCCCGGTCGTCTCGACGTCGACCGCCACGCCGACCCGGCTCGCCGCGCCCGCGCGCGCAGGGTGGAATCCCCGCACCGGATGCAGCTTGCGCAGCACCCGGTAATCCGGGCTCGCTTCGAGAAACTGGGCCGCGCGCTCGTAGGGAGAGTGGGCCTGCGCGGTCTGGGCTGAGGTCGACATCGCGCCCCGATAGCCGCGCAAGGCGGCCTATGGGAACCTATTTTCGTTCAGGCGCAGCAAAGCCCTGCGCGCGCCGGTAGGCGCTTGGCGTCTGGCCCTGGCGGCGCGTGAAGAAGCGCGAGAAATAGGCCGCCTCGTTGAAGCCGAGCCAGTTGGAAATCTCCGAGACGCTCATCCCGGTATAGGCCAGGCACCGCCGCGCCTCGCCCAGTACGCGTTCGTGGATCAGCGCAACCGGCGAAAGCCCGCTCACCGCGTTACAGGCCAGCCGCAACTGCGACACGCTCACCCCGAGCGCGGCGGCAAAGTCGGAAAGCGGGGGCTGCTCGCGGTAGCGCGCCTCGACCAGCCCCTTGAAGCGCTCGACCAGCGCGGCGCGCGAACTGGTCGCGCCGCTGGCAAGATCGGTCTCGGGGCAATGGCGCAGCAATTGCAGGAGGATTTTCTGGAGGTGGATTTCCGCCGCGATCGCCCCCCCGTAGCGCTCCTCGCTCATTTCCTCGCGCAGCTGGCGGAATTCCACGTCGAGACCATCGAGCACGCTGTGGTCCATGTCGAACACCCGCGGCGCGCTCAACAGGCGCTGAAGCACCGGCGCGCGCACCAGCAACCCGGCGAGATAGCCGCGCTCCACCGTCAGCATCCAGCCGTCCGCGCCGCTGTCGTAGGTGTAGCCGTGGATGCAGAACGGGGGCACCACCATGACCGTGCCCGGCCGGAACCGGTGCACCGTGCCCTCCAGCGTGATCTCACCGCCGCCGTGGCCGCACACGCCGATCTGGAGGAAACGGGGGTGGGTGTGCGGCGCGATGATCCAGCCGCGCTCGCGGCACCGTTCGTCGAGCGGCTCGACATTGACCGACCAGCCCGTGCGCGTGCCCACTTCGCCGTAGAGCGCGTAGCGCGGCACGTCGGCGGCGCTGACGCTGCCGATCGCGCTGTGCGCCGGCGGCTGCCCCCCGCCCAGCCCCTGGGGGCCGCGGAGCGCCACGGCGTTTTTTCCGCCCGCCGTCGCATTTGGCGAAAAGTCCAAACTATTTTCAAATTTCGGCATGGACCTGTCCTAAATTAGCGGCGATGGGAGCGCAAGCCTTGCCCACGCGTGTCCTCGGGTCGCACCGGACTATCTGGCGCCGGGCGCAAGAGAACCCATTTGGACAGAGGAGGGCCCATGGCCCGCATCATCGGCGCAATCGCCAGTTCGCACACCCCCACCATCGGTTTCGCGCTCGACGCGCGCAAGCAGGACGATCCGGCCTGGCAGCCGATCTTCGAATCCTACGAACCGGTGCGCGCCTGGCTCGAGGAAAAGCGTCCCGATGTGCTGTTCTTGATCTACAACGACCACATCACCTCGTTCTTCTTCGACCACTACGCCCCCTTCACGCTGGGCGTCGATGATCGCTACGACGTCGCCGACGAAGGCGGCGGGGCGCGCCATGTGCCGGGCATCGAAGGCCATGCCGGCCTCTCGCGCCACATCGTGCAGAGCCTGATGACCGACGATTTCGACATCGGCACCTTCCGCGGCAAGGGGCTCGACCACGGCTGCTTTTCGCCGCTTTCGGTCCTGCTCGACCACGCCGAGGGCACCTGGCCCACGCGCATCGTGCCCCTGCAGGTGGGCGTGCTGCAGTTCCCGATCCCCACCGCGCGCCGCTGCTTCAACCTGGGCAAGGCGCTGCGCACCGCGATCGAGAGCTACCCCGAGGACCTCTCGGTGGCGCTGGTCGCGACCGGCGGCCTGTCGCACCAGGTCCACGGCGAGCGCTGCGGTTTCAACAATCCCGAATGGGACGCCGCGTTCATGGACCTGCTGGAGAACGATCCCGAAGCGCTCGCCCGCATGACCCACGCGCAATACGCCGAACTGGGCGGCATGGAAGGCGCCGAGGTCATCATGTGGCTGATCATGCGCGGCGCGCTCTCGGCCGGGGTGCGTTGCCTGCACCGCAGCTACTACCTGCCCTCGATGACCGGGATCGCCACCGCGATCTACGAGAACGCCGCCGAGGCGCCGGGCGAGGCCTTTCTTGCCGCGCACCGCGCGCGCATGGGCGAACAGCTGGCGGGCGCCGAAACGCTCACCGGGACCTACCCCTATACGCTCGATCGCAGCGCCAGGGGTTTTGCGCTGAACCGCTTCCTCCACTCGCTGATCGTGCCCGAAACGCGCGCCGCCTTCCTCGCCGACGAGGACGCGGCGCTGGCCGCTGCCGATCTTTCCGAGGAGGAACGCGATCTCGTCCGCCGCCGCGACTGGCAGGGGCTGATCCGCTACGGCGCGATCTTCTTCGTGCTCGAAAAGCTCGCCGCGGTCTCGGGTGTGGGCAATCTCGACATCTACGCCGCGATGCGCGGGGAAAGCCTTGCGGACTTCCTCAAGACCCGCAACCAGCAGGTCACGTATTCGGTGGCCGCGCAGCCCGCCTGACACCCCTCCCACACGGGGCCTGATTCGACGGGACCGGCGAACCACCGCCGCATCAACCGACTAAGTCGCCAATAATGAGCGCGCCCCTGATGGCGCGCAGGAATACAGGAGAAGTGCATGGAAGATCCCCGCGCCCTGATCGCGCGCGAGCCGATGCATTACCGCCAGGTAATCGCCATCGCCATCGCCACCGCGCTCAACGCCCTCGACGGGTTCGACGTCCTTTCGATCAGCTTTGCGGCCCCCGGCATCGCGAAGGACTGGGGGATCGATCGCGCCGCGCTCGGCCTCGTGCTCTCGATGGAGCTGTTCGGCATGGGCATCGGCGCCTTCGTGCTCGGCAGCCTGGCCGATCGCATCGGCCGCCGCCCGACGCTGCTGGCCTGCCTGGTCATCATGGCCGTGGGCATGGCGCTCGCCTCGACCGCAAGCGGGGTCACCGTGCTGTCCGTCTACCGCCTGTTCACCGGGCTCGGCATCGGCGGCATGCTCGCTGCGACCAACGCGGTCGTCGCCGAATGCTCGAACGCACGCCGTCGCAACCTGACCGTGGCGATCATGGCCGGGGGCTATCCGATCGGCGCGATCGTGGGCGGCTCGATCGCCTCGTTCCTGCTGGGCTCGACCGGACGCTGGGAAGCGGTGTTCGAATTCGGTTCGATCGCCACCGCCTGCTTCATCCCGCTGGTGCTCTGGCTGGTGCCCGAAACGATGGCCTTCCTGCTGCACAAGCGCCCCGCCGGTGCGCTGGAGAAGATCAACCGCACGCTCGTGCTCCAGAACCGCGCGCCGATCGGCCAGCTGCCCCCGGCCGAACCGGTCAAGGAGAAGGCCAGCCTCGCCGCGCTCTTCGCCCCCGGCATGGCCAGCGTCACGATCATGCTGACCGCGACCTACTTCTTCCACATGCTGACCTTCTACTTCCTGGTGAAGTGGATCCCCAAGATCGTGGTCGACCTCGGCTTCGCGCCGGCGCTCGCCGGCGGCGTGCTGGTCTGGGGTAACGTGGGCGGCGCGATCGGCTCGGTCACCGTCAGCCTGCTCAGCCAGAAGATGGGCATCCGGCCGGTCGTCGTCGCGGCGATGATCATGGGCGCGGTCGCGGTCGCGGTGTTCGGCCAGGGCGCAGTGACGCTGGGCTATCTCTCGGCCATCGCCTGTGTCGCGTGCTTCTTCACCAACGGCGCCACCGCGGGTCTCTACGCGGTGATCGCGCAGAGCTACCCCGCTTCGCTGCGCGCGGGCGGCACGGGCCTGGTCATCGGCATCGGCCGTGCGGGCGCGGCGCTGGGTCCGATCCTTGCCGGTCTGCTGTTTACCGCAGGCTGGAGCCTTTCCCCCGTCGCCATCGCGCTGGGCTGCGGCACGCTCGTGGGCGGCGTGATCCTCGCGCTCATCCGCTACCGCGAAACCGCCATTGCGTAAGGCTCGCGCCTGACTATCCGGCGCAAACCTGTCCACTGCACCGGGGCGGCCGCTCCCAACCGGCCGCCCCGCACAAGACCAGAACGTTCAGAGAGGAACCTGAGCCATGCGCACTCTTCGCGCTGCCACCCTGCTTGCCTGCACCACCGCCACGCTTTTCTCCCTCCCCGCGATGGCCCAGTCGGTCCCGCCCGAAAGCGTCAAGGACGACGCTTCGGCGCCCTTGTCCTCGCAGGCCCCTCCGGGCGAGCGTCCCGCCAAGTCGCAGGCGCGCTCCGCTGAAGCGATGCCCGGCGGGCGCACCGCGACCCCCGGCCTGCCCCAGCTGCTGCGCTGGACCGAGGACTGGTCGCAGGTCCCCGCCCAGGACGCCCCATTCCTCGACAAGATCAAGCACATCCCGATCGCCAATGACGATGTCTACCTCACCCTCGGCGGCGAGGCGCGCGTCTATTACACCGACTGGAAGCACGCCAAGCTCGGCCTCACCAGCAACGACAGCAACGACCCGGTGCAGACCCGCCTGCGCGTGCTGGCCGACCTGCACCTGGGCGAGAACCTGCGCGCCTACGTCGAACTGGGCGACAACCGCGAGCATGGCGAACGCTACACGACCGGCCCGAACGAGGACAAGCTGGACGTCTATCAGGCCTTCGTCGACCTCTCGCTGCCGCTGGGCGATGCGGGCAAGATCACCGTGCGTCCGGGCCGCTTCGAAATGCCGCTGGGCAACGGCAAGCTGGTCGGTGTGCGTGAAGGGCTGAACATGCGCTTCACCTACCAGGGCGTGCGCGCCACCTACATCCTGCCGGGCAAGGTCTCGGTCGACATGTTCGCGGTCCGGCCGGTCCAGATCGGCGCCAAGACCTTCGACGACGGCCCCAACCACGCGCAGAGCTTCCACGGGGTCTATGTCAGCGCGCCCAACCGCCTGGCGGGCTTCGGCACCGATCTCTACTGGTACGAAATGAAGCGCGACACCGCCAAGCTCGCCGTCGGCACGGGCAGCGAGGATCGCGATAACTGGGGCGCGCGTCTGTGGAAGCGCGGACCGGTGTGGGACATCGACCTCGAAGCGACACACCAGTCCGGCACCTTCACCGACACCACCGGCACCAAGGACATCGATGCCTGGGGCGTGATGTTCGAAGGCGGCTACACCTTCGGGGCAAGCGCGCTCAAGCCGCGCCTGGGCCTTCGCGCGAACTACTTCAGCGGCGACAAGGACCTGACCGACGGCACGGTGAACACCTTCGTCGCAGCCTCACCCCGCCTGCCATTGTTCAGCGAAGCCGCCTTCTTCGGCTTCTCCAACCTGATGGATCTCTATCCCTCGGTCACGATCAAGCCGACCAAGGCGATCACGGTCATGGCCGGGCCCGACTTCCTGTGGCGCGCGAGCAAGGCCGACGGCATCTACATCGGCTCTTCGGGGGCGAGCTTCACGCCCTACAGCGCGAGCCGCACGATCGGCACCGATCTCAACCTCGAAGCCTCGTGGCAGGCGACAAGCCGCCTCTCGTTCCGCCTGTTCGAAACCTACTTCGCGGCGAGCAATTCGTTCGAGGACAACGGCGGCAAGAACGGCAACTACTTCGGGATGCTGGCGAACTACCGCTTCTGACCGACGGCGGTAAACCGCCCCAAAAAATGGGCCGCTCCCGAAAGCCGGGAGCGGCCCTTATTTTTTGGCCCAGATGCCGCGCGGCTCAGCGCAGCAGGCGCAGCGCGTCGACGGTGAACTTGAAGCCGACGATCACTTCGTCCCCCACCGGCGCCACACGAAACGGCGCGCCCGAGCTATCGGGGTGGACAATGTATTGCAGGTTGGGCGAAAGGCGGATCGCGGGATTGATCTGCGCCCCGTAGGCCAGCTCCATCATGTACTGGTGGCGGTGCACGGCAGCATCGCTCCCGGCATAATCGCGCGCGGCGCGAAAGCGGGTCATCGCCAGATCGCTGAAGCGCTGGTCGCTGACCATCAGGCCCAGCGTATCCGCATCGCGTCCGGCGAAGGTACCGGTCTGGACGATACCGAAGTCGAGGAAGCGGCTTTCCTCGACCCGGCCCGACAGGTTGGTCATCGCCACGCCAAAGACGCTGAGGCCCCGCTCGGAGGTGGGATCGGGCCGCGTCAGGCGCTGGTCGAAACGAAAGAACAGGCCCGAGCGTCCGTTGTGCTGCGCGGCGGCAAGCCCGCTCAGAAGCGCGATGCCCCCCGCCTCGTCGCGCAGCGGATCGGCATAATCGCCCCGGTCGAACCAGCCGCCCAGCGTATAGTGCCCGGGCAGGCGCGTGCCCTGCCCGTCGCGCGCATAAGTCAGTTCCCAGGGCACGATCACCCCGGTCGCCGCCTTTGTGCTGAAGTTGAAGCCATGGTCGCTGGCGCGCTTGCGATCGGGGTTCACCTCGTAGGCGCCGACGTGCAGCGTCACCTGATCGGTCAGCTGGCCTTTCGCGCGGATCATCCAGCTCGACGCCGGAAAATAAGTGAAGTTGCTGTTCTTGAAGACGAAGGTCGGGTTGCCGCAGGCCGCGTTGCTCTGGAAATTGCAGTAGATCGGCGCGTTGAGGAAGTGGATGTTGGCCTGGCTGCGCCCCGCCTCGATCATCAGCCGATCGTCCAGCAGCTTCTGTTCCCAGGTCAGGATCGCCAGATGCGTGTTCTGCGTCCCGTAGATTTCCTGGACCGAGGTGTTGTTGCCCAGCGCCAGCGCCGAAAGGCTTTCGCCGTGGCGGTTGGTGATCGCGGCGTGGAGCGTGCCGCCTGCGATCCCGGCAATCCGCTCCATGTCGAAATCGGCGCCGACATAGACCTGTCCGGCGTAGGCCGCATCGCGCCGCAGCCCGCCGGTCAGATTGCTCGCCGCCTCGCCGGTGTAGCTGAGCGAAAGCGTGATGCCCTCCTCCGCCAGCGGCTGCCAGGAGGTGCCTTGCGGATCGGCCACGGGTGCGGGTGCGCTTTGGGCCACAGCGCTATCGGGAGTGGGCTGGCTGTCCTGCGCATGGGCAGCGGGCACGCAAAGGGCCATGACGCCTGCCAGGCAGGCGCCCTTGAAGACGCGGTTCGACACGGGTTTTCTCTATCCTCTTCCCTGTCCGGTGCGATCACCGGGATGGTTCTTGTTTATCAGGCGCTCGCCAGAGACGGGGCTTCGCCCTTGCCTGCGGGCGCACCGCGCACGAGGCCGACGAGCAAGGCGCTCACCACCACGCCCGACACGATGGCCAGCGCATAGGCGGCCAGATGGGTGACCGCGCCGGGGATCGGCAGCACGAAGACACCGCCGTGCGGCACCTTGAGTTCGACCCCCATCGCCATCGAGATCGCACCGGTCACCGCCGATCCCGCCATGAGCGAGGGGATCACCCGCAGCGGATCGCGCGCGGCAAAGGGGATCGCGCCTTCGGTGATGAAGGCCAGACCCAGCACCGCCGCCGCGCCGCCCGCCTCGCGCTCTTCGAGCGTGAAGCGCGCCGCGAACAGCCGCGTCGCCAGCGCCACCGCCAGCGGGGGCACCATGCCTGCGGCCATCGTCGCGGCCATTGGCGTGTAGACCTGGCTGGCGATCAGCCCGACGGAAAACGCGTAGCCCGCCTTGTTGACCGGCCCGCCCATGTCGAACGCCGACATCGCGCCCAGGATCACACCAAGCAGGATCGCGCTCGACCCTTGCATCGAGCGCAGCCATTCGGTGAGAAAGGCGAGCGCGGCAGCCACCGGCGTTCCCACCGCATAGACCATCAGCAGGCCGGTCAGCAGCGTGCCGAGCAGCGGCAGAAACAGCACCGGCTTCAACCCCGCCAGGTTCTTGGGCAGGCGGATGATACGGTTGAGCCCGGCCACGCCGTACCCCGCGATGAACCCGGCGACGATCCCGCCCAGGAACCCCGCGCCCAGATTTGCCGCGAGCATTCCCCCGATCATCCCCGGCGCGATGCCCGGACGATCGGCAATCGAAAAGGCGATGTAGCCCGCCAGCGCTGGCACGATCAGCGCAAAACCACCCTCGGCCCCGATCTGGAACAGCGCGTGGGCGAGCGTGCCCTTGGCCGCATCGCTGTTCGCGCCGATCCCGCCGAGCGCAAAGGCCAGCGCGATCAACAGGCCGCCCGCAACCACGAAGGGCAGCATGAACGACACGCCGGTCATCAGGTGCTTGTAGGGGCCTGCACGCTCCTCGCTGGCGCCCGCCGCCGACGCGCTTTCCTGTCCGCCGCCCTGCACGCGCGCCTCGGCCAGCGCCTTCTCGATGAGTTTGGCGCCGCCCGAAATCGCGGGCTTGGTGTTCGAGGCAAAAACCCGCTTTCCGGCAAAGCGCGCGCGGTCGACCTCGCGGTCGGCGGCGATCAGCACGATGTCCGCAGCCGCGATCTCCTCAGCCGTCAGCGGCGTTCCCGCGCCGACCGAGCCTTGCGTCTCGACCCGGATGTCGTAGCCGAGCTGGCGCGCGCCTTCCTGCAGGCCTTCGGCCGCCATGAAGGTGTGCGCAATACCCGTCGGGCAACTGGTCACGGCCACCACGCGGGTCCCGCTTGCCGCCTGTGCATCGGTATGGCTGGAGCCCGTCTCGAGCCCGTCCAGCGCCGCCCCCGGATCGGCCAGCACCGCTTCGAGCGTGCACTGGCGCGTGACGCCGGCGGGCCAGGCCCCACTGTCTTGCGAACCGGTGGTCACCAGCAGCAGCGCATCACCCGCTCCGGGCGCGCCTTCGGGCAGGGGGTTGAGCACCCCTTGCGCGCTGCGCACCTCGATCGTGGCCTCGCGACCCTGCTGCTGCGCCGCGCGGCGCAGCGCTTCGGCGGCCAGAACCCCCTGCACGGTGAGGTCGGCGGCGTCGATCAGGACAAAGAGCTGCCCCATTACTGTTCTCCTGCGCTCAGCGCTTCGCCAAGGGCCTCGCCCCCGGTTGCGGGCGCGATGACGACCTCGGCGGCCAGCGCCTCGACGCTGGCAAGATCGGGAAGATTGGGCCCGGCCATGCCGAGCTTGGCCACGGCAAAGGCGGTGGCGAGACGCGCGGTACGCTCAAGCGAAGCCCCTTCAGCCAGCGCCGCGACGATCCCGGCGACCATCGCATCGCCCGCGCCCACCGTGCTGGCCAGGCGGCCGATCGCGAGCCGTGCGCAAAGAGCGCCCTCGCGGCTGACGAACAGCGCCCCGTCCTCGCCCATCGAGACCACGACGAGCCCCACGCCGCGCGTCTGCAAGGCCTGCGCGGCGGCGACCAGTGCGGCGCCATCGGGCAGATCGCGCCCGAGGAACTGCGCCAGTTCGTGGCGGTTGGGCTTGATCACGCGCGGCAGCACCGAGCCTTCGAGCGCGCACTTGAGCGGCAGGCCGCTGGTGTCGAGCACCACACGGCAGCCCTTGGCCGAAAGCCTGTGCGTCAGCGCGGCATACGTATCGGGCGGGCACCCCGGCGGCAGGCTTCCGGCGAGCACGACGATATCCTCCGCCTGCGCGGCCTCGCCGATCGTGGCGGCGACCATTTCGGCCCGGCCAAGGTCGATCGCGATGCCATCGAGGTTGATGTCGGTCGTCCCGGCGGCGTCGACCAGCTTCAAGTTGACCCGCGTCGCGCCGGGAATGCGGATGAAGCGGTCTTCGATCCGCTTGGCGCCGAGCAGCGCATCAAACGAAGCCGCGTTGTCCGAGCCGAGCAGCCCGTAAGCCGCGACGGGCAAGCCCCAGTCGGCCAGGCAACTGGCGACGTTGACGCCCTTGCCGCCCGCGTTCTGGCGCACCGCGTGGGCGCGGTGGACTTCGCCCGGAACGAGCCGGTCGAGCGTCACCGTCTGGTCGATCGCCGGGTTGAAGGTAACCGTCAATACACGCATCACACTGCCTTTCCCGGCGCGCCGGCGCCCTGTTCGCTCGCACCCGGCCTGTCCTGCCCGATCCCGCCCTTATCGAGCGCGCGCACCGCCGCCACGTCGCGCGCGGCCAGCGCCTCGCGCGCCAGGGCCTGAAGGTCTTCGATCCGGCTCTGGCGGATACGCGCCTTGACCGCGGGAATGTCACGCGGGGTCATCGACAGTTCGCGGACGCCCAGCCCTGCGAGCAGCGCCGCGCCGAAGGGATCGCCAGCGATGCCACCGCACACGCCGACCCAGCGGCCGTGCGCCTTCGCGCCCTCGATCGTCATCGCGATCATGCGCAGCACCGCCGGGTGCAGGCTTTGCGCTTGCGCGGCGAGTTCGGGGTTCTGGCGGTCCATCGCCAGCACGTACTGGGTAAGATCGTTGGTCCCGATCGAGAAGAAGTCGGCGTGCTCGGCCAGGACATGCGCCTGCACCGCGGCTGCGGGCACTTCGATCATGATGCCGATCGGCACGTGCGGCGCGTCCAGCTCGGCGCGGATCGCCTCGCAGCGCGCGCGCAGTTCGACCAGTTCCTCGAGCGAGGTGATCATCGGGAACATGATCGACAGCGCGCCGCCCTGCTGTGCTGCGCGGTAGAGCGCGCGCAGCTGCGGGTCGAGCAGGTCAGGACGGCGCAGCAGCAGCCGCGCGCCGCGCACGCCCAGGAACGGGTTTTCCTCGACCGGCAGGTCGAGATGCGGGACCTGCTTGTCGCCCCCGATGTCGAGCGCACGCACGATCAGCGAGCGCCCGTCGAGCGCTTCGGCCATGGCGAGATAGATCGCGGCCTGTTCGTCCTCGCTGGGCGTATCGCCGCTTTCGAGGAAGAGGAATTCGGTGCGCATCAGCCCCACGCCCTCGCCCCCTTGCGCGAGCGCGAAAGCGACCTGATCGGGCCGGTTGACGTTGGCGGCGACTTCGATCGACGCGCCGTCAAGGGTGATCGCGGGCTGGCCGCGCTCGGCCTCCTGGCTCGCGCGTTCGGCGGCGAGTTTGTCGATCCAGCCGCGCGCCGAGGCGAGGTCCGCCTCGCCCGGATCGAGCCAGACCCGCCCGCCATCGCCATCGACGATGGCCAGCGTGCCGCTCGCCACGCCCAGCAGATCCACGCCCCCCGCAACGACCGAGGGCAGGCCGAGCGTGCGCGCAAGGATCGCGCTGTGCGAGGTCGGCCCGCCGAGTGCGGTGGCAATCCCGGCCACGCGCGCGGTGTCGAGCGTGGCGGTTTCGGACGGCGACAGGTCCGCGGCAACGAGGATGCACGGCGCCTCGGGCAGATCGGCCATGGTGCCCGCCGCCAGCGAGGGATCGAGCTCGGCGAGCACACGGCGTCCGACGTCGTGCAGGTCGGCCGCGCGCGCGGCGAGCACCGGGTTGCCAAGCGCCGAGAGCTGGCCCGCGATGCGGCTGACCGCCTCGTGCCAGGCCCAGGCGACGCCGTGCCCTTCGACCATGATCTGGCAGGTCAGGGTGATGAGGTCGGTATCGTCGAGCAGTTCGGCCTGCGCGCGGAAGATCGCCGCATCACCCGCGCCGAGGCGACGCGTGGTGTCGTCGATCAGCGCCTTCATCTGCGCGCGGGTGCGGGTGAGCGCGGTGTTGAGCGCACTCCCCCCACTCACGAGATCGCACGGCTGATCGGGCACGCTCAGGTCGTGCGCGGCCAGCACGTGGACGGTGCCGATCGCGAGGCCAGGGCTCGCCGCGACGCCCGCGATCATGCGCGCCTCGCCTTGCGGCTTCCAGCCCTGGACCGGCGCGCTGGCCTTTTGCGCGGCGCGCTCCGCATCGGCCTTTTCACGCCCGCTGAGCGAACGCACGCGGGCCACGAACGCCTCGAGCGCGGGCCGTGCCTTGTCCCCTTCGGCGGAGAAAGTCACCGGATCCCCGCAACGCAGCCCCATCTGGAGGAGGGCGATGAGGCTGCTGGGGTCGGCGCTTTCCCCGCCATGGCGCACGCGCAAGCGTACGCCGGAGGACCGTGCCGCCTCGACCCAGGCCGAAGCCGGACGAGCGTGAAGCCCGGTTGGGTAGTCAAGCGTCCACGACACGGTTTGCGAATAGTCACGGGCCGGCTGCGCCGCGGTTGTCGCAGGCGCCTCGTCGGCCCAGAGCGCGCGGCGGAAATCCTCGGGGTCTCCGGTCGTGCGCAGGTCCTCGAGCCGCGCCTCGTCCTGGATCAGGCGGGTCAGGCGGCGCAGGATGGAAATGTGGTTGTCCGAATTGGCGGCGATGCCCACCACGATGTGCGCGCGCTGGCCGGGGTTCCATTCCACCCCGTCGCGCAGCTGGAGGATGGCGATGCCATCGCGCCGGACCTTGCCCTTGTCCTCGCCCAGGCCGTGCGGGATCGCGACCCCGGCGCCCAGGAAGGTGTTGGCGACATTTTCGCGCGCCACCATGCTGTCTTCGTAATCGGGCGAAACGCACCCTGCGGCAGCGAGCAATTGGCCGACCTGGCGAATCGCATCGACCTTGTTCGCCGCGCGGGCGTCTATCCGAACCAGTTCCTCGACCCCCGAGGTGGGCGCATCTGCGAGCATTCAGGCCTCTCCTGACCGTTTTTGCGACGGGTCTGTACGAGCATGAGAAAACGTTTTCTGAAACGATTTGTCAAGAGGCCTTGCAAAAAAGGGCATTCACGTTGCATAGTCCCGGCTTCGGAGAGGGGCTCAACGCCCGATAATGTGAGAACGATTTCTCAAATGGCGAAATCCTGATGGCAGTGGGAATCAAGGACGTGGCGCGCATCGCCCAAGTCTCCCCGGCGACCGTTTCGCGCGTGCTGTCGGGGCGCAGCGTCGATCCCGCGATGCATGAACGCGTGCTGGCCGCGGTCAAGTCCACCGGCTACCGCCCCAATCTCGCCGCGCGGCGCCTGCGCTCGCAGCACACCAACACCATCGGGCTCATCGTCGCCGATATCCGCAACCCGTTCTTCACAGCGGTCTCGCGCGCGATCGAAAGCCTGGCCGCCGCGCGCGGGATGCGCGTGATCCTGTGCAACACCGACGAGGACCCGGCCAAGGAAGCGGCCTACCTCGAGCTCATGCACGAAGAACGCGTGACCGGCGTGATCCTCGCCCCCTGCCGCCAGCACCCGCACAAGAGCGCGCTGCCCGCCCCCGACTATCCGCTGATCCTGATCGATCGCAGCCTGCCGGGCAGCGCGCTCGACAGTGTGCTGCTCGATAACGACGCGATGGCCGAACAGCTCGTGCGCCACCTTCACGAACAGGGCCACCGGCGCATCACCGGGCTGTTCGGTTCGGCCAGCAGCACCGGGATCGAGCGGCGCGCCGGGTTCGAACGCGCGATGCTCGATCTCGGCCTCGACGCCGAGGCGATCGCCGTCCCGCACGACACCGCCACCGCGCAGCGCATGGTGGTCGAGCGCCTCACCGCGCCCGACCGGCCCGACGCCATTCTCGCCAGCAACGGCGTGCTGCTGCTCAGCGTGCTGGGCGCGCTGCGCGACCTCGGGCTCTCGGTCCCCGGCGACATCGCGCTCGCCGGGTTCGACAACAACGACTGGATGGAATTCGTCGGGACAGGGCTCAGCGTGATCGAGCAGCCGGTCGAGGAAATCGGGCGCACCGCGATGACCATGCTGCTCGACCGGCTCGACCATGCCGAGGCGCCCGCGCGCAAGGTCGTGCTCGCCGGACGACTGATCGCCCGCGGATCGAGCGCGCCGCGCACGCCCACACCGACGCCCGCCTGACCGCCCCTACCCGCGCCCTTTTCTCTTTCTTCCGAACGCAGGAAACCCATCCCATGACCGCGTCCCCCGAGCTGCCCTTCCTCAGCAAACAGTCGATCGGGCGTGACACGCGCCTGTGCCTGTCGCTTTCCGCCCGCCCCGGCAACGCGGGGTCGCGCCTGCACAACACGCTCTACGGCCTGCTCGGGCTCGACTACGTCTACAAATCGTTCGCGCCCACCGATCTGGCGGGCGCGATCGCGGGCGTGCGGGCGCTGTCGGTGCGCGGCTGCGCGGTCTCGATGCCGTTCAAGGAAGCGGTAATCCCGATGCTCGACGCGCTCGAGCCTTCCGCGCTCGCGATCGACAGCGTGAACACCATCGTCAACGACAACGGGAAGCTCACCGGCTACAACACCGATTACGTCGCGGTGCGCGACCTGATCGAACGCAGCGGGCTCGACCCGGCCACGCCCTTCGTGCTGCGCGGCAGCGGCGGCATGGCCAAGGCGGTGACCGCGGCGCTGCGCGATGCGGGCTTTGCGCAAGGCACGATCGTCGCGCGCAACGCCAAGGCCGGTCCCGCGCTCGCCGCGCAATACGGCTTTGCCTGGAGCCCCGAACTGCCCGAAGCGGGCGCGGGGCTGCTCATCAACGTCACCCCGCTCGGCATGGAGGGCGCCGAGGCCGACACGCTGGCCTTTCCCGAGGCGCACATCGCGGCTTCGACGCTCGCCTTCGACGTCGTCGCCCAGCCTGCCCGCACGCCGTTCGTCAAGGCCGCCCAAGCCGCCGGCAAGTCGGTCGTAACAGGGGCACAGGTCATCGTGCTCCAGGCGATCGAACAGTTCGTGCTCTATACCGGTANCGCACGCCGTTCGTCAAGGCCGCCCAAGCCGCCGGCAAGTCGGTCGTAACAGGGGCACAGGTCATCGTGCTCCAGGCGATCGAACAGTTCGTGCTCTATACCGGTATCCGTCCCGATGAAGATGCAATTGCGCAAGCGGTCACCTTCGTTCATGGCCCCGAAGTCGCTCGCCTCTTGAAAAATGCAGTCTAACGCAGTCAAAGCGACATACAGGCCGTAGAAGATGGAATTGTCCATCGTTGGGAAGTAAGGAAGCCATTATGAAATCAGTCACTCTCACCCGCTTCCTTCTCGAGCAGCAACGCCAGCCCAATTCCACCTGCCCGGCCGAACTGCGCCTGCTGATCGAAACCGTGGCGCGCGCCTGCAAGGCGATCAACCACGCCATCTCCAAGGGCGCGCTGGGCGATGTGCTGGGGAGCCTGGGCACCGAGAACGTGCAGGGCGAAGTCCAGAAGAAGCTCGACGTGCTGGCCAACGACCTCCTGGTCGACGCGAACGAATGGGGCGGCCACCTGGCGGGCATGGCGTCGGAGGAAATGGACACCATCCACCCCATTCCCAACCGCTTCCCGCGCGGCGAATACCTCCTCGTCTACGATCCGATCGACGGGTCGAGCAACGTCGACGTCGATCTTTCGGTCGGCACGATCTTCTCGGTGCTGCGCGCGCCGTCCGAATGCGCGGGCCGCGAAGTGCGCGAGGAGGACTTCCTCCAGCCGGGCACCGAACAGGCCGCCTCGGGCTACGCGATCTACGGCCCGCAGACGCTGCTGGTGCTGACCATCGGCTCGGGCGTCTACGAATTCACGCTCGATCGCGAACTGGGCGCCTGGATCATGACCGACGGGCCGATCAAGATCCCCTCGGGCAACTGCGAAGTGGCCATCAACATGGCGCGCCGCCCGCAGTGGTCGCCCGAGATCGTGCGCTACGTCGACGATCGCCTGACGTATGAAAAGGCCCCGTGCGGCCGCGCCTTCAACATGCGCTGGACCGGATCGATGGTCGCCGACGTGCACCGCATCCTCAAGCGCGGCGGGATCTTCCTCTACCCCTCCGACAGCCGCACGCCGGGCAAGGCCCGCCTGCGCCTGCTCTACGAAGCCAACCCGATGAGCCTGCTGATCGAACAGGCTGGCGGCAGCTCGATCGACGGCGAAGGCCGCGTGCTCGACATCCAGCCCAAGAGCCTGCACCAGCGTGTCGGCCTGATTCTGGGCGACAGCGCGGAAGTGAGCGCGCTCAAGGACATTGTGCTGGCCTGATCGCCGGGCCACAAGGCATCGAAAAGGGGCCGGACGCGATGGTGCGCCCGGCCCCTTTTTCGTGCGCTCGAAGGCCAAGGAAGCGGCGCTCGACTGTCGGGGAGCCCGAAGGCGATGGGCCCTCCAGGCCCCGGATCAACCTTCGCGCTTGCTAAAGGCCGGTACGGCGAACAGCAGGATGCCCGCCCCGAGAGCGCCGAAGACCTGCATCAGCGCAATCGAAAGGCCCAATCCGCCAGCCGGACCGGTGCCGATCCGGTCGCTGATGAAGCCGGTCAGGAACGGCCCCATGCCCTGCCCCACGACGTTGAGCACGAACAGGACCGTCGCCATCCCCAGCGCGCGCAGGCGCGGGGGCAGCAGCATCTGGCTCGCCGCAAAGAGCGGGGCCGAGTAGCCCGAGACGAACAGCTCGATGAAGAAGTAGCAGGTGTAGGCGCCCTTCTGGGGCAGGTGGAAGAACAGCACGATCAGCGGCGTCGTCACCGCCGTGCACAGCAGCGGGATCCACACGTACCAGCGCTCGTCACGGCGGGCGAGCACGTCGGCGAGGATGCCGAAGCCCAGCGCGCCGACGATCCCGGTCAAGCCCTGGAACAGACCGCTGATCGCGCCCACTTCGGTTGCGCTGAGGCCATCGGCGCGGATGAGGTAGGTCGGAATCCAGTTCTCGAACGCCGACGTCGCACACGCGATCAGCCCGAAGCCGAAAGCGATGGCCATGAAGCCCCGGTTCTTGAGGAAAAATCCGCTCGCCTCGCGCGCGGTAAAGTGGCGGTGGACCTCCTCGCCCCCGGTATCGAACCGCCCGCGCCCGGGCTCCTTGAGCACGAAGGCCAGCACGATCGCGAAGAGCACGCCGGGAATACCCAGCAGGAGGTAGGCGTGGCGCCAGCCCAGCGCGTCGGCCGCCCAGCCACCGAGCGAGAGCCCGGCCCAGGTCCCGATCGAGATGCCCAGCGAGTAGATGGCGATCGCCGTCCCGCGCGAACGCGCCGGAAAATAATCCGAAATCAGCGAGTAGGCCGCAGGCGAGCACCCCGCCGAGGCGATCGCGATGCCAAACCGCGCGAGCAGCAGCGTGAAGAACGAGCCCACCGCCGCGGTCGCCACGGTCAGCCCGCTCCAGATCCCCAGCACGCCCGAGACGATCCGCGTGCGCGAGGCCCGGTCGGCCAGCCGCGCGATGGGAAAGCCGGCCAGCGAATAGAGCAGCGAGGCGCCAAAGCCGGTAAGCAGGCCGATCTGCGTGTTGGAAACGTGCAGGTCCTTGCTGATGGGGTCGATCAGGATCACCAGCAGGAAACGGTCCATCCAGCTGAAGCTGTAGACGCACATCAGCATGATGAGCACGAACCAGCCCATCCGCGAGGCCTGCTGGGGGGCCTGCTGCGGGGCGGCGGTGGGCGGCGTCTGTGCGGACGGTGCGGGAACGATCATCTCGGGCGGAGCGGCGGTTTCAGGCATGGCGCCCAGCTTTCCCGGTCATGCACGCGTCCGAGAATGCCAAATTGCGCAACTATGCTTGCCGCCGCGCGCAGCTTTGCCGCCAGCATCGCGCGCACGGGGCGTTCGGCCGCGCACGATCTCAGACCTGCGTCGGCATCGGGGGCATCGGCGGCAGCGGGTCGGCCATGCGCTCGACGAAGGCCTGGACCAGCGGCGGGGTGGCGCCCGCGCGCACGATGGTGCTGATCAGGCTGCTGAACCGGAAGGTCTCGGGCGCGATGGCACGAAAACGCTCGCGGCACCACAAGACATTCACGTAAGGCTCGGCCAGAATGCCGAGGTAAATGTCGGAATTGACCATCATCGCGATGGTTTCCATGTGATCGGCGGTCGCGGTGCGGGTGAACAGCCCCTTGATCCCCATCTTCTCCATCAGCTGGGCCATGGGGTAGCCGGCCATCTCGTACTGGGTGAGATCGACGTCGGCGACCTTGCCGCCATGTTCGACCCACAGCGGGTGGCCGATGGAGCAGTAGAGCAGGCTCACTTCCTCGTACATGCGGCGGTAGCTGAGCTGGTCGATCCGGCGCCGTTCGAACACCAGACCGATGTCGAGTTCGCCTTCGAGCACCTTCTGCTCGATGATGTTCGAGGTGTCGGTGGTGATGTGGAAGGTGACGTTGGGATAGTCGCGCTTGTAGACCTGGATCGTCTCGGACAGGCGGCACTGCGGATCGGCCACCAGCGAATCGACCAGCCCGATGCGCAGCGCGCCCGCCGGATTGGCGTGGATGCCGCGCACGCGGTTTTCGAAATCGGAGAGGTTGGCGAACAGCGTCTGGCAGGCATCGTGGACCTGACGCCCCTCGGCGGTCAGCATGAAACCGCGCCGCCCACGATCGCACAGGCGCATGCCGAGCCGCACCTCGAGGTCCTTGATGTAGCGGCTGATCGAGGGCAGCCCGACCTGCAATTCGGACTCCGCCGCCACGAAACCGCCATGGTGGACGACCGTGCAGAAGGTGCGCAAGAGACGCAGGTCATTGTCGCTGACGCGCCCTGTAAACCCCTTCATGGTCAATTCCATACTTCCAGCTCCGCGCAAGCAAAATTGCCGAGCCGGCTATTTCCAGCGCGGCCCGATCCCGCTTCACTGTGTCATGAGGCAGGGTCGGTCGGCAAGTCCACCCGCGCCATTCTTTTTGCAGCGCACAAGGCTATATTGTGAGGAAACCTCGATATTTTCACGCTTTCCTACCCGTTCTAACGCAGCTGCAGGACAACCGTGTGCACCGCAAGATGGCGCCGCGTGGATCCGCGTACACTCCGCCCCGCGCGCGCCAGGGACGTTGCCGCGATCGGCAAGTTAACGCCGTGAAAGGCCCGCGCTGCGCCCGTCTCGCCACTCCCTCATCGTCCGCCCGAAAAGGAACCCCATGCATCCCCTGGTAAAATCGCTCGGCCTGCTGCTTACCGCGCCCTCGCTCGCCGTCTTCGCCAATCCTACGCTGGCCCAGACATCCGTTTCAACCGACGCGCAGGCCGACCGCTGGTCGGGCGATGGCGGGGTGGACGCGTTCTACACCTGGGACCAAGCCATTCCCGCGCGCGCGGGCGTCATGCTGCGCACCCAGGACGCGCCGCAGCCAGTCAGCCTGCCATCGGCTGCGCGCAGCGTGCGCATCCTCTACAGCTCGACCGAATGGAACGATCCCCAGCGCACGCGCACCGTTTCGGGCATCGTCTTCTTCCCCAAGGGCCCAGTGCCCAAGGGCGGCTTCCCGGTGATCGCCTGGGCGCACGGCACGACCGGCATCGCCGACCCCTGCGCGCCCTCGGCCCAGCCGCGTTCGGCGCGCGACACCCAGTACCTCGACTACTGGCTCGAGCATGGCTACGCAATCGTCGCCAGCGATTACGCCGGGCTCGGCACGCCGGGCGTGCACCCTTATCTCAACTACCGGTCCGAAGGGTATTCGGTGCTCGACGCGATCCGCGCCGCGCTCGCCCGCTTTCCCGAGCTCGACGCGAAAAAGGTGGTGAGCGTGGGTCAGTCGCAGGGCTCCGAAGCCGCGATCGCCGCGGCCTACCTCGCCCCCCGCTACGCGCCCGACGTCACGATCCGCGCCACGGTGGCGACCGGCATCGTCGCGCACACCGCCAATGTCGGCAAGGCCCCACAGGCGCCGCTGGGCGATACCTATGTCGATGCCGCCGATTACGGCAATTCGGCGTTCGAGATCCTGTGGTTCCTGGGCACCGCACGCCCGCTCGGCCCGGCTGAGAGCGCGCCGCTCGACTATCTTTCGAGCGGCGGCTGGGCGATGCTGGCCGATGCGCAGAAGGAATGCCTCACCGGCCTTCGCGTCTTTGCCAGGCAGCAGAAACTGCCCTTCTCGCAGTTCTACAAGCGCGAGATCGCCGAACTTGACCGGCGCACCCAGGCAGGAACCGACTTTCCCGACGTCCATATCACGACCCCGGTGTTCACCGGCACCGGCCTTGTCGACACCGAAGCGGCGCCCGCCAAGCAGTACAATTTCGTTTCCGCGATGTGCGCGGCCGGAACCACGGTCGAAGCGCACTACTACCCCGGCCAGTCGCACAATTCGACCGTGCCCGCCTCATTGGCCGATGCGCCCGCCTTCGTCGCCGCGGTGCTTGCGGGCAAGACCATCACCGGCAACTGCGCCAGCCTCAAACCGCCGGTAAAGGCGGGCTGAAGATAATAGGGATTTTCCGAGGGCCATCGCCCTCGGGCTCCCCATACTGTCGAGCTCACCTGTGCCCGCGCGGCGCTGGCTGAGGAAGGTGAGATCGACAGTATGGGGGTCAAGGGGGGGTAACCCCTTGAATGTCCTATTCTACCGCTGCGAAGTCCCGCGCCTCGATCGCGGCGATGACTTCCGCCGAGGTCCGCACCGCGCCCGCCTGGAGATACTCCATCGCCCGCAGCGCGCCTTCGTGCGCCAGCGGCGAGGAAGCGGTCACGCAGTCCTCGATCACCCGGCAGTAATAGTCGTTCTGGTGCCCGTCGACGAAGGTGTAGTGGACGCACACGTCGGTGAAGCCGCCGGTCATCAGCAGCGTGTCGGCCTTGAGCCCCTTGAGCAGGATCTCAAGATCGGTGCCGAAGAAGCACGAATAGCGCCGCTTGGCGATCAGGTAGTCGCCCTTGCGGATGCCCAGTTCCTCGAAGGCGAATTCGGTATAGGGCGAATCTTCCAGGCAGTGGACGTTCTCGGTGCCGTCCAGTTCGCGCCCGAAATCGATCATGTCGGGCCGGTGGACTTCCTTGAAGAAGACGATCGGCACATCGGCCGCGCGCGCCGCATCCACCACGCTGCGCACGCGCGTCATGCGCGCGACGCGATCGGGCAGCAGGGGAAGCCGCTCGCTCGGCTCCCACTCGGCAAAGCTCCCCTTCTGCACGTCGATCACCAGCAGCACCGGCCGCCCGACAATCATGGGTCTTGGAGTTTTCGCCGCATCACTCATGCATCATGTCTCTCTTGTTCCGTCGATGACGGGGCCTGTGATGCGGATCGGCGTGGATCGCTGGAATGGCGCGCTTGGCAAGGTTGCTTGCCGCTTCGCACAACTAAACAGCCGCGCTTGCCCCCTGCGTGGCGGCCCTGAGCGCGATTGTTCGCAAACGCGGAAACTAACTTTGCACCAAGCCGCATTTTACGCGGCCCCAGTTTTGCAACCTTGTGCGCTGCAATCGGCCCGAGGGGGGAAAACGGCATGGACCGGTCCCAAAGGCCACACCCGAAAACAGATCAATGAGGGATTGCGAGGGCCAGCACCGAAACAAGCGGGCGGCCCGTGGTTCGCAGGAACAGGCAAGGTGGGAATTAAACCAAACAAGGCAAAGGGCCCTTTCATGGCTGAAGTATTCAATCGCGCGGGCCACCGCGCACCTTCGCGCTCATCGCGGCTGCGCCGCTGGCGCTACGCAAGCCTGCTGGGCGCGGCCGGGCTTGCCCTGCCGCATGGCGCAGCCGCGCAGGACAACGCGGACGAAGGCGCGGGCAACACCATCGTCGTCACCGCGCAGAAGCGCACAGAAAGCGTGCTCGACGTGCCGCTCGCGGTCAGCGTGGTGAGCGCCCAGGCGCTCTCCAGCAACCACGTCACCGGCTACGACGATCTGGCCCGCACGGTCCCCAGCCTCTCGTTCACCAACACCGGCACTTCGGGCACCAGCCGCATCGCCATCCGCGGCGTCGCCTCGGCCTCGGGCTCGGCGACGGTGGGCATCTACCTCGACGACGTCTCGCTGACCTTCCCCAACCAGTCGTTCACCGGCGCGACCCTGCCCCTGCTGTTCGACCTTGAACGCGTCGAAGTGCTCAAGGGCCCGCAGGGCACGCTCTACGGCGACAGTTCGATGGGCGGCACGGTGCGCTTCATCACCGCCAAGCCAAAGCTCGGCGTGTTCGAAGGCGATGCCTCGGGCGAAATCTCGACCACGGCAGGCGGGGGCACCAACTACACGCTCGACGCCATGGTCAACCTGCCGTTGACCGACACCCTGGCGCTGCGCGTGGCGGGGGAGAACAGCTTCACCAGCGGCTACATCGACCGGGTCGATGCGGACACCGGCTCGGTGGTCGATACCAACATCAACTCCGAGCGCCGCACCGGCGTGCGCGCCAGCCTGCTGTGGCAGCCGAGCGACGATCTGACGATCACGCCCGCGATCCAGTACCAGCGGATCAAGACCGCCAACAGCGGGATCTACGATCTCTCGCTGCCCAACTTCCAGACCGAGAAGACCCAGGCCGAACCCAGCCGCGACGAAATGTACGTGCCGAGCCTGACCATCGAGAAGGACTTCGGCGACTACCAGCTGACCGCGATCACCGCGTACATGCACCGCAGCTTCACCCGCCAGATGGATGCGGTGATCTACGACAGCGAATACGTCGCCGAATCGATCGATCCCGACTATGGCGCGGCCTACGACGCGATTTCGGTGCTGCCGGGCGTGCTGCGCAACCGCGACCGGGTCAACAACTGGTCGCAGGAAGTGCGCCTCGCCTCCCCCGGCATCGCAGCAGGCAACCGCTATGAATGGCAGGTCGGGGCCTATGCCAACGCGCTCAAGGTGCGCTCTTATGACGATGAATACGTCTATGGGCTCAACGACACGGTGGCCGAATACTACCCCGACGAGACGGTCGAGGACCTGATCGGCGATGCGACGCCGGACGATTCGCTGGGCTATTTCCACTCGGTCCGCACGCTCAAGCAGCTGGCCGTGTTCGCGCAAGGCTCGTTCATGGTCACGCCGCGCCTCAAGCTCACCGCAGGCGTTCGCCAGGTGAAGGCGTGGAGCGACTATACCATGAACGAGGGCGGCTGGCTCGCCGATGGCACCGCCGCCTACGAACACGTCAAATCGAACGAGGCGCCCTTCACGCCCAAGTTCGCCGCCAACTACAAGCTCAGCGACAACGCCAGCCTCTACGCCAGCGCGGCCAAGGGCTTTCGCCTGGGCGGGCAGAACAACACGCTGCCCAGCTACTGCGCGAGCAACCTCGCCTCGCTCGGCCTGACCTCGGACGGCACCAAGTCCTATGGTTCGGACTCGCTGTGGTCCTACGAAGCCGGCTTCAAGTCGAGCCTGTTCGGCAACCGCCTGACGCTCAACGCCTCGGCCTACCGGATCGACTGGAACAACATCCAGCAGCAGCTCAGCCTGTCCTCGTGCGGCTGGGTCATCACCCAGAACGCGGGCGATGCGCGCAGCCAGGGCGCCGAGCTGGAGATGACCGCGCGGATCACCAAGGCGCTGACGCTCACCGCGACGGGTGGCTACACCGATGCCAAGATCACCCACGCCGCCCAAGGGTCCTCAGCCTCGGACGGGCAGCACGTGCTCTACGTACCCAACTTCACCACGACGCTGGGCGCCGACTACGAACGCAATCTCGCCAATGGCGCGCGCGTCTTCGTGAGCACCAACTGGACCTACACCGGCAAGAGCTATGGCAGCTACTCGGTCACCAACTCGGACTACGAGCGGGCCGATTACTGGACCGGCAACCTCAACCTGGGTGTCGACATCGAGGACTGGCGCGTTGCGGGCTACGTCAAGAACCTGCTCAACGACCAGACCGCGATCCAGAAGCCCTCGGTGCTCTTCGTGCGCCAGGGCCTGACGGTCTATCCGCGCACGATCGGCGTTTCGGTCGGCAAGCACTTCTGACCCTGGGCGAGCGCCCCCTTCTTCGGCCCACGAGGCCTGGAAGGGGGCGCTCGATCATCCGCTTTCAAGCGTTTCCTCCCGCCTGAAACCGACCGCGCCGTCAGCCGAGTACGGTGATCGCCGCCGTCACCCGCGCCTCGATCTCGGCGCGGGGCAGGCCTGCGGGAATCCGCGCGCCCACCTTGTAGGTCAGCGTCCCCGCCTTCTTCCACACCCGGTGGTAGAGGCGCCCGCTGTCGACCGCGACCGGGACCACCGGCAGCTGGAGCATCTTGTAGGTTCCGGCAAAGCCCGAGCGCAGTTCGGCCTGCTCACCGCTCTTCATCCGGGTGCCTTCGGGGAAGATCACCAGCGGGCGCCCCTGCTCCGCGTAGCCGCGCGCGTTGGCGATCATCGCGCGCAGCGTCTTGGCGCCGCCCGCCCGTTCGACCATGACCGCGCCATAGCGCTGCAAGGCCCAGCCCCACACCGGAATGCGGCCCAGCTCGGCCTTGGGGAACGGCACCGGCCAGAACATCGTCATCGTCATGTCGATCGCCTCGAAAAAGCTTTCGTGGCGCATCGCGACGATCACCCCGTCCTCGGGGAACTCCCCTTCGATCCGCACCTTGATGCCCAACAGGACGCGGCAGCACAGGCGGTGGAAGCCGCTCCAGGTGCGCGCCATCTCGCGCAGCGCCTTGCCGCCAATCAGCGCGACCGGCAGGCCCAGCAGCACGAACACGAACGAGCCGGGATAGAACACGGCGTAGAACAGCAGGCTGCGCACGACATCGACGGGACGGGTCGCCATCATTTTTCCCAATATTGGCTGGCAAGCCGCCACAGCAGCTTGTGGTATTCGAGGAACAGCGCGCTCAGGCTCGGATGCGAGGGCACGGCATCGGGTTCGAGCACGATCCCCTTGGGCAATTCGCGCTGGAGATCGAGCCGGGCGCGGCGCATGTGCCAGTCGGCGGTGACGAGGCGGATCGTGCGCACCTTGTGTTCGGCCACCCAGCGCGCGGTCTCGATCGCGTTGGAACGGGTGTTGTAGGCCTCGAAGCCCAGCTCCACGCAGCAGCTCATCAGCCGCGCGGGCACCGCGAACTCGGCCGCGAACTCGGCCGGACGCACTTCGGGATCGACGCCCGAGACGAACAGGCGCGGCGCCTCACCGCGCTTGAGCAGCGCGAGCGCGTGTTCGATACGCCCCTTGCTGCCGGTCAGCACGATGATCGCATCGCTGGTACGGTTCGTGTCGAGCGGCCCCGGCAGCGTCACGGCGAACCAGACGAAGCCGAAGAACCAGACGAGCACGGCAAAGGCGGCGGTTCGGCGAAACATGACCCTGTTGATTGTAGCGACTGGATGCTTTCGGGCGCCTTATGGCGGCACTTCGCAATCGAAACCAGTGCCTTTAGCCTAAAGCATCTTGCGCAAGGCGTGGAGGACGGTGAAGCGCGCGGTAACCATGGCCAGCACGGTGGCGAGGAACGGCACCAGCGCCAGCAACAGCCAGTCGCTCCACAGCAGCGCCCCGTTGTTGACCAGCCCCGCACCCAACCCTTCGAACCGGCGCGCAAGGACCAGGATCACCAGCAGCGCGAGCGCGAGGCCGACCGTACCGCCCCCCGCCGCATCGAACCCGATCGAACGCTGGAACACCCGCGCCACCTGCCGGTCGGTCCCGCCGAGTAGGTGGACGATCTCGATCACGTCGCGGTTGGCGCCAAGCGCCGAGCGCGCGGCGAGCAGGACCGCCGCGGCGAGCGCTAGGGTGAGCAGCGCGACCAGCGCGATCGCCACCACCTGGAGCGAGACCATCGCCTCGAACACCGGCTTGAGCCAGTTCGACTGGGCATCGACCCGCGCCGATGGGGCCACCGCCTGCGCGGCGCGGGTGATCGCCTCCAGCCGTGCGGGCGAGGCCGCGGCGTCCAGCCGCACGTCGATCAGCGCGGGGACGGGAATGGCCGATCCGGTCGCCGCGTCGATCCCGCTGCCGAGCCAGGGCTCGATCAGCGCGTCGAGCTCCTTTTGCGGCACCACGCGCAAGCCCCGCACACCGGGCAGCTGCTCGACCGCGCGGGCGGCGGCGCGCGCCTGTTCGTCGCGCCGGTCGGCGCGCGGCTCGAGCACCTGGATCGTCACCCCGCCCTCGATCTCGGCCTTGGCCGCGCTCACCGCGTTGCCGATCGAAAGCCCGGCGGCCAGCGCGATGGCGGTCAGCGCGACCATGATCGCGATCACCCACGGCATCGGCCCGGCCATGCGCCCTTGCGGAATGAGCTCGGCGCCGCCCCCGCCCAGCCGCCGCATCCCGTGCAGCAGCGAAGTGGCGAGCCCGCGCTCGCCCGCAGGGCCTCCTGCCCAGATCACTGCGGCTTCCTCGGCGGGTAGCGCAGCGCGCCGGTGGGATCGGCCAGCCGCCCGCGATCGAGCCGCATGATGAGGCTTTCGGGCACCTTGCGCAGCAGGTCGAGATCGTGCGTGGCGACCACCACGGTCGTCCCCTGACGGTTGAGCATTTCGAACAGGCGCAGCAGTTTCAGCGCCATTTCGGGATCGACGTTGCCGGTCGGCTCGTCCGCCACCAGCACCGCCGGGCGCCCGATCACCGCGCGCGCGATGGCGATGCGCTGCTGTTCGCCGCCCGACAGCGTGGCGGGCACCGCGTCGATCCGCTCGGACAGGCCGACCCATTCGAGAATGTCGCGCACGGGCCCGGCGATGTCCTTTTCGGCATGGCCCGCCACGCGCAGCGGCAGGGCAACATTGTCGAAAGCGGACAAGTGCGGGACCAGCCGGAAGTCCTGAAACACCACCCCGATGCGCCGGCGCATCGCGGGCAGGCTGGCGCGCGGCATGGTGATCGCATCGCTGCCGAACATGCGGATCGCCCCGCGCGAGGGGCGCTGCGCGAGATAGAGCAGGCGCAGCAGCGAGGTCTTGCCCGCCCCGCTCGCCCCGGTCAGGAAATAGAACCGCCCCGCGAACAGGGTGAACGTCAGGTCGCTCAACACCTCACGCTCGGTGCCGTAGCGCAGCCCGACGTTATCGAAATGGATGATTTCGCCCTCGGCGGTCATTCTTCGCTGGTCAATAGTCCGGAAAATAAGGCCGTAAAGAGCGGCCTTTGGCCCTATAGCGAGCAATCCATGTGGAAAAAAGAGCGTTACGCCTCGTACCCACAGGGCAAACGCTTGTCGAGCCCAAGTCAACCGTGCTTATGAGAGACGATCATGATTATCGCCTGCCCTGCCTGCTCTACGCGCTACGCCGTACCGGATAGCGCCATCGGCGTGGAAGGCCGCACGGTCCGCTGCGCCAAGTGCCGGCACAGCTGGCACCAGGCCGGCTTCCTGCCCGAGCGGGCCGACGCGCCCGCACCGCAAGCAGCGCCGGTTCAGGCTCCCGTCTCTCAGGCCCCCGTTGCCAGGGCCGAGCCGACGCCCCCGGCGCAACCGGCTCCGTCCCCCCGA
>NZ_JALHLF010000049.1 GCF_022832435.1 Novosphingobium organovorum
TGGCACTTTGATGCCGTGAGCGGGAGCCATCCACCCTATCCGGTTAGGCTTGTTGTTCCGAGCGGCCAGGAGCCGGGATGCGTGTTTGCGGAATGACTTCTGTCGCGATCGAAGTGGCGCAGAGCAGACGTTCGCGTTGCTGACGATCGATGCTAGGCGCTGGTAACTCTCGGGTGGCCAACTTCGGTGTCAGCGCCACGACCGAACACGACACATAGGATTAAGAGAGCTATACCGACGTCGATGAAAACGTCTGCGGGATTGAATACCCAAATGAACCCAGTCTTCGACGCATCAAACATATCGATGACCGAACCGAGCCCATTTTCGCCTATAGAGCCGAATCCGAGAGTGTTTGGAGGCGGACATTCAAGATCAGTATCCCCTCTCCTGTGTGGATCGTTCCAGCGCCATATTGGCACATCGATGCGGTCTAGGGGGCGGTCACATTATTTGAGCTAGTTTACGCCCTAGCCTTAATCAAAAGGCTGACGTAGCAAAGTGGTCGATGTAACTGACGGAGCATGCATGACAGGCGTTGAACAAGCCGAAAATGGCTCATTTGATGAAATTGAATTGAATGGTGTGACCGATAAGGTTCGCCGCGATATTTTTGAGCGTATAAAGCGATTGGCAGGATACCGGCCAACCGTAGCGGTGCTTGGGAAAACTGGCGCCGGTAAATCAAGTTTAGGGAATGCACTTTTTGGCAGAGAAGTTTTTGAAGTTAGTTCTGTAAGGGCGGGTACTCGGCAGCCCAAATCATTGACAGCGGCAATTCTTGGCGTTGATATGGATCTTGTCGATTTTCCCGGCGTAGGTGAAAGTAGAGATCGCGATGAAGAATATCGCGCCCTTTATCGAGAATGGATCGGGCGTATCGACGTGGCACTATGGGTTGTCAAAATGGACGACCGTGTTCTAGCGCCAGATATCGATTATTTCGAGCAGGTCATAAAGCCTGCTGGCTTCCCGATTGAACGAATTGTGTTTGTCGTCAGTCAGGTGGACAAAGCCGATCCTCTTCGTGAGTGGGACCTCCGGCAGCATAAGCCGGGTGGCAAGCAAGCGATCAATATTGATGATAAAGTTGCTCAATTACGTGAGACCTTTGGGGTGGCTCCTGCTCAAGTTGTGCCTGTATCGGCCGAAGAACGTTATAATTTGGAATCCCTTGCAGAGAGAATTATTTATGCATGCCCCGACGAGGCGGCGCTAAATGTTGCCAGAGCTTTGGATTCGGATATGAAAACAGATGTGATTCGCGAAACAGTTTTGGGAAAGGCGTGGTCATTTATAAAAGAATTTTATAGCAATAATTCAGATGAAATACACGCCGCTATTGCGGCCATCATTGCAAAATTGTTGAAAAATGGACGGCGATAGGAGGCCTCTGCGCTAAGGGCAAAGTCCCATTACCCGTCCCACCAAGGCGTCCGGATGGCGAACTATCGGGCCAAATCGACAGCAGGGAATGCTGACTTCCTTTTTAAGGGCGTTTTGGTTCGAAATGGAGGCCATTCGGGCACTCCTCAGGGATTTGATCATGTTAACCCAGCACTTCGCCAAGAAATCTTGAAACATCGACTTATTTCTTCGTCGCCCCTCAAGGCAGGCGTTGAAAGCGTCGCTAAGTGGATAGCCGCCGCTGGATTATGGACGGTCTGCGCCCGCTTTCGGGGCCGATGGTGTGATCGTCTACCAATTCCATCACGCTGGTGAGATACTTCAACCTGGTTAGGCTAAAGCGGTAATGTCGGCTTTGACTGGCTGCGTTCTCCAAACCGGCCCTACCGCAACCGGCCCTTTTCGAATGGCGGTCGTGGCCCACGCCGATGCGACTAGGTGCGCGACGCTCTTCCAAGTCTCGCTGCCCCTCCCGCACGCGGGAGGGGGGATGGCGCATGGCCTTCCTGCTTGCGGGAGGGCGGGAAGGTTTGGGGCCGAAGGGGCCGTGCCTTTGTGCGCTTCGCTTCGGGCCGCGCGGGATGGTCAGTACGTCGGCTGGGCGGTCGGGCTCGTGCGGGGGGATGGCGTGCGGGTCGGGGTCGGGCGGGGCAGGGGGATCACGCGTGGCAGGCTCGTTCGGGGCTGGCCCTGCTGCGGGCGCACCACGTTGACCTGCGGGCTGGCGGATGCCGGGCGGCCGGTGGCGCGTTCGAGAAAGTCCTCGTTCGCCGCGGCGGTCGATTGGCTGGAGGGGGCGGTGCCCGAGCCGGGAACCGGGATCGTCGTGCCGTCCTCGTAGCGCGGTTCGTCGGCGTTGGCGCTGCCGCCCGGCGCCGCGTCGGGGTAGACCACGTTGCCGTTCTCGTCGATGTACGAATAGTCCTCGGGGTTGCCCTGCATGTATTCGTCATCGGGTTCGAGCTGCCATTCGGGCAGCTTGAGTTCGGTGTCGAACTTCTGCACCGGGCGGTTTTGCACGGCGACGGTCATGTAGTCGTGGAACGCCTTGGCCGGGCCGGTGCCGCCCCACAGGCCACTGACGCGCTTGGCGTCGTCGCGGCCCATCCACACGCCGGTGGTCACCCCGCTCGAGAAGCCGAGGAACCAGCCGTCCTTGTGCGAACTGGTGGTGCCGGTCTTGCCCGCGACGGGGCGGCCGATCTGCGCGCGCCGGCCGGTGCCGGTGGCGACCGCGGTCTGCAGCAGGTCGGTGATCCCGGCCGCGACATAGGGCGGGATGAGCGCGCGGCCCTGGACCGACTTGTGTTCGTAGAGCACGCGGCCCGAAGTCGTCGTCACCTTGCGGATGCCGAAGGGTTCGACCGAGGTGCCGCCGGCGGAAACTTCGGTGAAGGCGCGGGTCATGTCGATCACGCGCACTTCGGAGGTGCCCAGCACCATCGAGGGGTTGGTGCCGATCGGCGTCGAGATGCCGAACCGGCGGGCCATGCTGGCGACGCTCGAAAAGCCGACCTCGGAGCCCAGCTTGGCCGCGATGGTGTTTTTCGAATAGGCGAAGGCCGAGCGCACGTCGATGGGACCGGCGAACTTGAAGTCGTCGTTCTGCGGGCTCCAGCCGTCGATGGTGATCGGTTCGTCGACGACCTGGTCGTCCGGCGTGTAGCCCGCCTCGAGCGCGGCCATGTAGACGAACAGCTTCCACGAGGAGCCGGGCTGGCGCACCGCGCTCGTGGCGCGGTTGTAGTTCGAGGTGATGTAGTCGGTGCCACCGACCATCGCGAGCACCGCGCCGTCGTTGTCCATGCTCACCAGCGCGCCCTGCGCGCCCTTGGGCACGTTGCTGTCGACCGCCTTGGTCGCGGCGGCCTGGAGCTTGGGATCGAGCGTGGTCCACACCTCGATCGGCTCGGTCGTCTCGGGCAGCAGCATGTCGAGCTGGGGCAGCGCCCAGTCGGTGAAGTAGCGCACCGAGTTCTGGCCCGATTCCTTGGCCATCTTGATCTGCGACAGGTCGGTGTCGTCGGCTTCGGACTGGCTGATCGCGCCGGTCTGCGCCATCAGCTGGAGCACGACTTTGCCGCGATCGATCGAGGCCTGCGCGTCGGCGGTGGGCGAATAGTGCGAGGGGGCCTTGACCAGGCCGGCGATGATCGCCGCCTCGCCGACCGAAAGCTGGGTCGCGGGGTGGCCGAAGAACTTGCGGCTGGCCGCGTCGATGCCGTAGGCGCCGCCGCCGAAATAGACCTTGTTGAGGTAGAGTTCGAGGATCTGGTCCTTGGTGAACTTGCGCTCCATCGCCAGCGCCAGGATCATCTCGCGGCCCTTGCGGCCGAAGGTCCTGGCGTTGTTGAGGAAGATGTTGCGCGCCAGCTGCTGGGTGATCGTCGAGGCGCCTTCGCGAAAGTGGCCCTTTTCGATGCGCACCTTGACGATGCGCAGCAGCGCGATCGGATCGACGCCGATGTGATCGCGAAAGCGCCGGTCCTCGGTGGAGACGATGGCGTCCTTCATGGCCTGGGGAATTTCGTCGTAGCTCAGCCACTTGCCATAGCTGGGCCCGAGCGAGACGAGTTCCGAGCCATCGTTCGCGCGCACCACGATCATCTGCCCGTTCTGGCTGCTCTTGAGCGCGGTGTAATCGGGCAGCTCGCGCATGGTGAAGAGCACCGCGGTGCCCAGGAACACCACGCCGAGCATGGCGAGCCCTGCACCCCAGATGAGCGCGAGGCGCAGGACGCGGCGCCACAGAGGCTTTTGTGCGGAAGCGCGGGAGGCGGCCTTGGAACTGGGGCGCCGGCCGGAATTCTTGGCCATCGGTTAGGTGCTAATCCCTCTTGCGGACGTGGCTGTCCGATCGACCCTCTACACTTTGCAGCGCGACTTGTAACCTCAAGTTAACAGCGTGCGTCGAGCCTCGCGCGCGGCTGGTCGAAAGCCCCCCTTTGCGCGCTATTCCTCGTCTTCGGGCGCGAAATCGAGCGAGGCGCTGTTGATGCAGTAGCGCAGGCCCGTGGGCGCGGGGCCATCGGGAAAGACATGGCCCAGGTGCCCCTCGCAGCGCGCGCAGAGCACTTCGACGCGCACCATCCCGTGCGACATGTCGCGCCGCACTTCCACCGCGCTTTCATCCACCGGCGCGCTGTAGGCGGGCCAGCCGCAGCCCGAATTGTACTTGTCCGCGTTGGTGAACAGCGGCGCGCCGCAGCCCGCGCAGAAGTAGGTGCCGTCCTGGTCGGTCTTGTCGTACTTGCCGGTGAACGCGCGCTCGGTCCCGGCTTCGCGCAGGACATGGTACTGCTCGGGGCTGAGCTTCTCGCGCCATTCGGCCTCGGTCAGGGTGATCTTGTCGGTCATCGGGCTTCTCCTTGGCGCGTCATATGGGAAGCGCGGGCGGCTTTTGCCAAGGATACCGCCAAGTGGACCTTCGCTCTTACAGCCCCTCGAACAGGGCGAGCATACGCTTCCAGGCGCGGTCGGCCTCGTCGGGGTTCCAGGTCGGGGTATCGGGCACGCACCAGCCGTGGTCGGCCTGATAGACTTCGATCTCGGCGGGGCGGTGGGCGGCGTCGGCGGCCTTGCGCAGTTCGCTTTTCTGGTCCGGCTGGCGCGCGTCGTCGTTGCGCGCGATCGCGAAGAGGTAGGCGGCCTTGGTCCTGGCCAGCAGGCGGTGCGGGCTGTCGGGCTCCTCGGTGACGAGGCCTGCGCCGTGGAACGAGGCGGCCGCGCCCACCCGGTCGGGCCTGGCGGCGGCGGTGCGCACGGTGAACGGGCCGCCCATGCAATAGCCGCTGGTGCCGATCTTGCGCGCGGTGTCGACCGCCTCGCTGGCATCGAGGAAGGCGACGTAGGAGGCCGCGTCGCCGGTCACCGCCGCCGGGGTGAGCGCGGCGCGCATCGGCGCGATCTTCGCCTGCCCTTCGGGCGTGCGCCAGTCGGAGAAGCTGCGCAGCACGGGCGCGGGGCCGTCGCGGTAGTAGGGGTTGACGACCAGGACCGCATACCCTTCCGCGGCGAGCGTGCGGGCCATGATCTTGTTGGCCTCACGCAGCCCGGCAATGTCGGGCCACATCACGACGCCCGGATGATGTCCGCTTTCGGGGTGGACGAAGAAGGCGTCGCACACGCCATCGGCCATGGTCACCGAGACCATGCGTTCGCGCACCGCGCTGCCGCCCGGTGCGGCGATCGCGCCCGAGCATCCGGCGAGCGCGGCGCTGGCGCCAAGCGCGGCAAACTGGCGGCGGTCGAGCCCGCGCCGGGCCAGGTTCTGCTCTTCCTCGGCCTCGGTGAATTCGTCACACATCGATCGTCTCCCGGCTGTGTCGCCGGGCACGCTAGCGGGTTCGCGGGGGGGAGGCGAGGATTGATTGCGCGCGGGCGCCAACCCCGGCGGGCAAGGGGTGTTCCCCCGCGTTTAGCTGCGAAACACCACCGTGCGCGCGCCGTTGAGCAGCACGCGGTCTTCCAGATGCAGCCGCACCGCCTCGGCCAGCACGCGGCGTTCGATGTCGCGGCCCTTGCGGACCATGTCCTCGGGCGTGTCGGCGTGGGTCACGGCTTCGACGTCCTGATGGATGATCGGCCCTTCGTCGAGGTCGGCGGTCACGTAGTGCGCGGTCGCCCCGATCATCTTCACCCCGCGCGCGTGCGCCTGGTGGTAGGGCTTGGCGCCCTTGAAACCGGGCAGGAACGAGTGGTGGATGTTGATGCAGCGCCCCGACAGGAAGCGGGCCATGTCGTCCGAGAGGATCTGCATGTAGCGCGCCAGCACGACGAGTTCGGCGCGGGTCTCCTCGACCAGCCTGCGCACCTGGGCTTCCTGCTCGGCCTTGGTCGCCCTGGTGACGGGCAGGTGGTGGAAGGGCACGCCGTCGAGCAGGTGGGTGGCAATGGCTTCGCGCGGGTGGTTGGACACCACGCCGACGATCTCCATGCCGATCTCGCCGATGCGCTGGCGGTAGAGCAGGTCGGCAAGGCAGTGGTCGAACTTGCTGACCAGGATCAGCACCCGGCGCGGACGGTCCTGGCGCAGCATCGACCAGGCCATGGCGTATTCGTGCGCGATGGGGCCGAAGCCCTCGCGGATTTCCTCGCGGTCCGCGGTGCCCGGATCGAAGGCGACACGCATGAAGAACTTGTCTTCGGCAAGATCGTTGAACTGCTGCGCCTCGATGATGTTGCCGCCGCACTGGGCGAGGTAGCCGGTCACCCGCGCGACGATGCCGGGACGGTCCTTGCACGACAGCGCGAGGATGAGCGGTTGGGACATCAGTTCAAATCCTCATGAATGATCGTGCGGCAACCCGCGTTCAACAGCGCGGTCTGCAGCGCCTCGCGCGAGGGGGCAGGTCCGGCCGGTCGAGCGGTCCGTCAGCGTGAGACGGTCCGGCTCGACCAGCAGGTCCCAGTGCGGCGTGAGGCCGAACACGCGCGCCGGGGCGGCTCAGGCCGCGACGCGGGTGGTGAGAGCGGCTTCGCTCTCGTCCATCAGCGCGGCGATGATCGTGGCGACGGGTTCCTCGGCCTTGACCATGCCGACCGACTGCCCAGCCATCACCGAGCCGTTCTCGACGTCGCCGTCGATGACCGCGCGGCGCAGCGCTCCGGCCCAGAAATGCTCGATGGCGAGCTGCGCCTCACCCATGTCCAGCTCGCCCGCGTCGAGCCGCTTGGCGACCTCGATCTGCTTGGCGGTGAACTCCTCGGTGCCCTTGTTCTTGAGCGCGCGCACCGGGATCACCGGCAGGCGCGGGTCGACCTGGACCGAGGCCACGGCATCGCGCGCGGAGGCGCGGAAGAACATCTTCTTGAAATCGGGGTGCGCGATCGATTCGCTGGCGCAGGCAAAGCGCGTGCCCAGCTGGACGCCCGCCGCGCCCATCTCCAGATAGCCGGCCATCGCCTCGCCCCGGCCGATGCCGCCCGCCACGAAGACGAGGTGATCGGCGGCGAGTTCGGGCAGGATTTCCTGCGCGAGCACCGAGGTGGCGACCGGGCCGATGTGGCCGCCCGCTTCCGAACCCTCGATCACCAGCGCGTCCGCGCCCGAGCGCAGCAGCTTCTTGCCCAGCGCCAGCGTGGGCGCGAAGCAGATCACCTTGGCGCCCGCTTCCTTGATCGCCTCGACGCTGCCCTTGGGCGGAATCCCGCCCGCCAGCACGACATGGCCGACCGCGTGCTTGGCGCAAACGGCGATCAGGTCGAACAGCTGCGGGTGCATCGTGATGAGGTTCACGCCGAAGGGCTTGTCGGTCAAAGCCTTCGTTTCGGTGATTTCCCGGTCGAGCAGTTCGGGCGTCATCGCGCCGCAGGCAATGACCCCGAAACCGCCCGCGTTGCTGATCGCGGAGACCAGGTTGCGCTCGGACACCCAGGACATCGCGCCACACAGGATGGCGGTCTGCGTGCCGAGAAATTCCCGGCCGCGCGCCATGAGCGCCAGGGTCCTGGCCGAAGTCGAGAGGGGTGCGGTCATCGATGCTCCTGTTGCGCGCATTTCACTAAAAGTCGCGCCATAAGCCGACGAAACGTGCAGGACAAGCCATGAGCGGGGGAACCCAATGCCGCCATAATGAATTAAAGTGCGATAGTCAGGTCGCGGAGGTGCTGTGTATGTACGTGTCGGAAATTGATGGGCTTGCTCCAAGCACGCCGTTTCGGGAGGTCATGCACATTCCAACCGACTTCTGCCTCGATGCGCAAACCTTTGAAGACATCCTCGATCTTGAGGAAGCGGTCCGGCTGGCGATGGCGGGCCCCCAGGTTCCCGGCGCTCCCTCGATCCTCGACATCCAGGACGCCTGGAGCGTGCTCGAAGGCAAGCTGCCCAGCACGGTCGACGCCTATCTCACGGTCAGCGTCAAACGCATGTTCGAAGCCTTCAACCAGCGCGACGTGGCGCTGATGCAGGCCGAGCAGGAACGCATCGCCGCGCGTCTCAGCGAACTGCGCCGCACCGCGCGCTGAGCGCGGATGCGCGGACCGGCCAGCGGTTCGTTTTGGCACCGGCCTTGGCGAGGGCCGCTGTCGTGGCGATGGACGGGGGGACAGTGGTGAACCGCGGGTGCGGTTGACGCCTTGCCTTGCGGCCTGCGGTGGCGCGGATTTCCGTTCCAGACACCGCCTTCCCGACACGCCATTTTTCCGTATCCTGACAGTATCGGATCGACGTGCGGCGTCGTATGGGCCGGGGCCGGTAGGCCTTCAGCCGACGGATCGCTTTTTCGCCCGACTTTTCGCTTTTCCCGGCCCCGTCAACGCAAAGCGGCGGCACCCTTGGGGCACCGCCGCTTGTCGCGCCTGGCAAGGCGCCGCGCGGCAAGGCCGCGCGGCGTTTTACGCGCTTACTCGGTCAGGCCGCGCGCCTTGAGCATCGGCTCGAGCTGCGGGTCGTGGCCGGTAAAGTTGCGGTAGAGCACGTCGAGATCCTTCGAATGCCCCTGACCCAGGAACGAGGCGCGGATATGATCGCCGTTCGCGCGGGTCATGCCGCCGTGCTTTTCAACCCAGTCCCAGCCATCGTGGGCGAGCACTTCGGTCCAGATGTACGAGTAGTAGCCCGAGGCGTAGCCGTTGTCCCAGATATGGCGGAAGTACGGCGTGCGGTAGCGCGGCGGGATGAGATCGGTGCGCAGGCCCATCGAGGCCAGAGCCTGCTTTTCGAATTCCATCGGCGGCTGCGAAGCCTGCTCGGGGGTGAGCGTGTGCCACTTGATGTCGAGCATCGCCGCCTCGAGCGTCTCGCCAAAGGCCACGCTCTGGTTGAACTTGCCCGCCGCCTCGATCTTGTCGAGCAGCCCTGCGGGGAGCGGCGCGCCGGTCTTGTAGTGCTTGGCGTAGTGCGCCAGCACTTCGGGCACGGTGGCGAAGTTCTCGTTGAACTGGCTCGGGAATTCCACGAAGTCGCGCGCGGTGTTGGTGCCCGAGAGTTCGGGGTACTTCTGGCTGGCGAAGAAGCCGTGCAGCGCGTGGCCGAATTCGTGGAACATCGTCGTCACGTCATCCCAGCTGGCGAGCGCGGGCTGGCCTTCGGCGGGCGGATCGATGTTGATGGTGTTGGCGATCACCGGCTTGTTGCCGAGCAGGTCCGACTGTTCGACGAAGTTGTTCATCCACGCCCCGCCGCGCTTGGACGGACGCGAGAACGGATCGAAGTAGAACAGCCCGAGCGGGGTCTTGCCGTCCTTGTCGATCACTTCGTAGACGCGCATCGTGGGGTGGTAGACCGGGATGTCGGTGCGGCGCCTGAAGGTCAGCCCGTAGGTCTTGTTGGCGGCGTAGAAAACGCCGTTTTCCAGCACGTTGTAGACTTCGAAGTAGGGCTTGATGGCGCTTTCGTCGAGGTCGTACTTGGCCTTGCGCACCTTCTCGGCGTAGTAGGTCCAGTCCCAGGGTTCGAGCTTGGTCACGCCGTCGGCCCGGGCCGCGTCGAGCAGCACGCCCGCCTCGCGGTCCTGCGTCTTGCGCAGCGCGGGCACGAAGCCGGTCATGAAGGTCATCGCCTTTTCGGGCGTGTTGATCATGCGGTCGTACATCTGGAAGGTGGCGAAGTTGGGCTGGCCGAGCAGCTCGGCCTTCTTGGCGCGCAGGGTGGCGATCTGGGTGACGAGGCCGGTCGTATCGTACTGGTCGCCCGAGGAGGCGCGGTTGATGCTTTCCTCGAACACGCGGCGGCGGCTGTCGCGGTTGGTCAGCTGCGCGAGCACGGGCTGCTGGGTGTAGTTGATCAGCGGCAGGACGTACTTGCCCGGCTTGCCGTCCTTGGCGGCGCGCTCGGCGGCGGCGGCGATCTGCGCGTCGGACAGGCCGTCGAGCGCTTCCTTGCTGTCGAACACGACGGCGTGGGCGTTGTTGGCCTGGGTGAGCTGTTGCGCGAACTGCGTCTCCAGCTTGGAGATGTCGGTGTTCATCGCCTTGAGCGCGACCTTCTGCGCCGGGCTGAGCAGCGCGCCGCGGTGGACGAACTTGGCGTATTCGACCTTGAGCAGCATCGCGTCTTCGCCGGTCAGCGCCTTGCCCGCCGCGCTGTCGTGCACCGCCTTGACCCGCGCGAAGAGCTTGGGATCGAGGTAGATGTCATCCTCCATCGCCGAAATCTGCGGCGAGACGGCGGTGTCGATCGCGTCGAGCGCGTCGCTGGTGTTGGCCGAGGTGAGCTGGCTGAACACGTTGTAGACCCGGTCGTAGAGCACGCCCGCGCGCTCCATCGCGACAAGCGTGTTTTCGAACGTGGGGGCGGCCTTGTTGTTGGCGATCGCCTTCATTTCGGCGCGCTTTTGCGCGATGCCGGCCTCGATCGCGGGCTGCCAGTCGGAATCCTTGATCTTGGTAAAGTCGGGCGCGCCGAAGGGCAGGGCGCTCGGCTTGGCGAACACGCCGTCATAGGCGCTCGCGTCGGCCGCCTGCGCTGCGGTGGTGATGGTCATCGCGGCAACTCCGCCAAGGGCAAGGCCGGTGAGGGCAGGGGCCGCAAAGGCGGCGAGCGGGCTGGCGAAAGCAAGCGGGGCAGCGGCTGCCAGAAGCCGGGTCTTCATTGGGGGCACTCTCCTGATGGTCGACCGGGCGGCAGGACGGGCTGCGACGCTTGAAAAAGCGCGCCGCGGCAGTGGCCCGGTGACGGTACGATGGCCGCAATGAAGCGCCTCGGCGAACGCTTGGCAAGCGTCACCTGCGCCGCAAAACCGCCATTGCTCAAAACGCGGTGTTTGCCGTTAGAATGCTGTGCGGGCTCGGGGCTTTTGGAAAAGTTTATTACGAAACGATCATTCGTGCATACGTGCCCGCCCGGCGCCAGCCGCTATCGGCCCGGCGCGCCGCATGCGAGGGCACTGGCAACGCGCATACAAACCCGCGCCGAAACGGCGAGAGACGTCTCGGCGCGAGGGGATAGGGCATGCAGCAAGGGGGCCGCGATGCGCATTATCCGGGAGAGGTCAGGCCTCGCGGAAGTGGCCCTTGTCCCAGATCTTCATGCTGTCCGCACGCCCGGCTTGCTCGCGCACGACGGTTTCGCGTTCGTGATCGAGCACGAGCGATCCGGTCCGGCGATACGAGGCCTTGCGGCGGAAGGGCATTTCGGCACCGATGTTCATGATGGGAGGCTCCTCTCATTATCGTTATGAGAGGAGAACGCACGAGCGGGGGCCCGGTTCCCGCAGGACGACACTTTTGGGCCGTGGCATGGCTGGGGGCGAAGCGGGCGGCAAAGCTGGCGCGTTTCTTGCCTGAGTGGCGGCGTCCCCGAAACCGTTGTCTGGAGATGGACGTGCCGCTTTACGATTTCCACTGCACGCATTGCGCGGCCGAATTCGAACTTCTCATGCGCCACGACGATACGCCGGTGTGCCCGCAATGCGGCTCATCGGCGCTCAACCGCATGGTCTCGCGCGTGTCGCCGCCGGGCAAGAGCAAGGCGATCATCGCGGCCGGGCGCGAACGCGCGCGGCGCGAAGGGCATCTCAGCAATTTCTGAGTGGTGTCGGGTTTGCGACAGGGTGTCGGGAAGGTGACGGGCAATTGGCAAGGGGCAATTGGCAGGGGGCAGGGCGCGCTTCAGCGCGGCCCCACCCCGCGCGCGAACTGTTCCTGCAGGTTGGCCAGCACGCGCGGCGAGACCGGCGCCAGCGCGCGGGCGGGTTTGCCCTTGCGCAGGCGCGCGGCGTCTTGCGGATCAGGGGTGACCACTTCGACCCGCACGGCGGCCTTGCCCTTCGCGCGCACGCCCAGTTCCTCGGCCGCCCCGCGCGAAAGGTCGAGGATGCGCGCGGCTTCGCCGAAGGGGCCGCGATCGTTGACCCGCACCAGGATGCGACGGCCGGTGTCGAGCGATGTCACCACCACGTAGCTGGGCAGCGGCAGGTCCTTGTTCGCGGCGGTGATCCAGCGCGGGCGGAAGCGTTCGCCGTTGGCGGTTTGCGAGCCGCTTTCGTTGCCGTACCAGGTGGCGTAGCCGAGCATGTCGTAGCCGGGCTGCGCGCGCGGGGTATAAGTGACCCCGCGCACGGTATATGGGGGGCCGATGCGCACCGGCACATCGCTCACCGGCCGGTATTTCGGCCCGCCTGCGCAGGCGCTCAAGCCGAGGCTGAGCGCGGTAAGCGCCAGCAGTGGAGCCGATCGCCTGGCGGGGCTGGGTAACGCGAACATCGCCTGCGGTTACTTGCGCTCGGCGGCGGTTTCCTCGCGCACGGCCTTGAATTCGGAACCCGGCTTCCACTGCGGCCAGCGGTCCGAATTGGCAAGGTCCCAGCCGATCGTGCCGACCAGGTCGATGTCCTGCACCGCGCCGGCCAGGTTCCAGTCCGGCCCGATCGCGTCGCAGGCCTGATGGTAGCACTTGCCGGTGTAGTCATCGATCCACTTCTGCCCGGCCGCGCGGCCGCCCTCGACCATGTCCGAGGCGCCGGCAAGGCCCATCAGCAGCAGCACGGGCACGCCCTTCTTGGCGAAGGAGAAGTGGTCGGCGCGGTAGAACAGGCCGCGTTCGGGCAGCCCTTCGGGGGTGACGGTGCGGCCCTGCTTTGCCGCGGCGGCGGCGAGGTCATCCTCAAGCGTGTCCTGCCCCTTGCCCACCAGCAGCACGTCCTTGGCCAGTCCGGCGGTCTGCAGCACGTCGATGGCGAGGTTGGCGACGGTCTTGGCCATCGGGAACGTGGGGTGCGCGGCGTAGTAGGCCGAGCCGAGCAGCCCGCGCTCCTCGGCGGTCCAGGCCGCGAAGACGACCGAGCGCTGCGGGGCGGGGCGCTGCTTCATGACGCGCGCGATGTCGAGCAGCCCGGCGACGCCCAGCGCATCGTCGTTCGCGCCCGCGCGGTAGATGCGCCCCTGCGCATCGGGTTCGCCCTTGCCGTAGGCGTCCCAGTGCGCGCCGAGCACGACCGCTTCGTCCTTGCGCGTGGTGCCAGGGATCATGCCCAGCACGTTGTGGCTGGTGATGACTTCGTGCGAGACGGGCACGTCGGCATCGAAGGTCGTGCCCTTGAGTTCAACCGGACGGAAGTTCTTCGAACGCGCGGCCTTGCGCAGCGCGGCCAGATCGAGCCCGGCCTTCTGGAACAGCTGCGTGGCGGTATCGCCCGCGATCCAGCCCTGCAGGCGCAGCGGCGAGACGTCGGCGGCGTCCTTCACCACGTCGAAATTCTCGCCATGCGGGCTTTCGACGACGTTCCAGCCATAGCCCGCGCCCGCGGTGTCGTGGATCACCAGCGCGCCGACCGCGCCCTGCCGCGCGGCTTCCTCGAACTTGTAGCGCCAGCGCCCGTAGTAGGTCATCGTGCGCCCGCCGAACTTGCCGTAGGGGTCCATGCCCTTGGTCGCTTCGAAGTCGGGATCGTTGACGAGGAAGACCAGCACTTTGCCCTTGAGGTCCATGCCCTTGAAATCGTCCCACTGGCGCTCGGGCGCCTTGACCCCGTAGCCCACGAAGACGACCGGGGCGTGGGCGATCACCGCTTCGTCGTCGGCGCGCTCGGTCGAGACGTAGACCTGCTTGAGCTGGTCGACCGGCATGGTCCCTTGCGGCGTGGCGAAGGCCAGCGTCCTGGCCTTGGCGAGCTGGGTGTGGAGCAGCGGCACGGCCTGGACCCAGCTGCCGTCGGGCGCGGCGGGCTGAAGGCCGAGGTCCTGCATGCGCGCGATGAGGTAGCCGATCGTGCGATCATCGCCGCGCGTGCCGGGCGCGCGGCCCTCGAACGTGTCGGAGGCCATCGTGGTGACGTCCTGCGCGATGCGGTCAGCGTCGAGCGGCATCTGGGCAAGGGCAGGGGTGAAGGGGACGACGGCAAGCGCCGCGGCGAGCGGGAAAAGGGAACGCGTCAGCATGGCCGCGCATACTAGGCGCGCACGCCTTGGAGACAAGCGCGATGGGGTAAGGCGGCGTGGACAAATTTCGAACGCTGCATCGGCCGCCGGGCGCTTGGATTACGCAAGAGTCCAAGTGTAGCGTCCATGGTGGCGCTCGACCGTTCCGGCCGAGGACCCGGCGAAATGCGCGCTGAACACAGCTAAACACACGGGCGCGTTCATCGGCCGCGAAGTTCAGGACCCAGCGCCGGGAGCGTTGCGTCTTGTCCGGGGCCGCGTCGAAGATCGACAGCAAGTCCGGCTCGGCGACCTGAACGGGGTGGTGCAGCGCATCGCCGCAAGACAGCGCCTGTGCGCCTTGGCTTTCGAGCACGATCGCGGCGTGGGCTGCCGAATGGCCCGGTGTGGAATGGAAGGAAAAGCCGGGGATCGCCTGACGCCCGTCGACGCGGCGCGTGTTCCGGCCCACGTGATCGACGTGGAGATGGGTGTGCAAGACGAAGTCCACCGCCTCGGGACGGACGCCGAGCGCGGCGAGCCGTGCGAGACAGGAGGGGAGCTGCTCGAAATAGGGCGCGAAAGGGCGCGGCTTGGCGTTGCCCGCACCGGTCGTTTCGCCGCCGCGGCCGCGCAGGCTGCTCGCCGGGGCGGACAGGCCCGTCGGCAAGGCGTGGCTGAGTGTGTCCTGGGTGGCGATGGAAGTGTTGCTGGCCCCCGCGCTCGGGCGCGGTGCAGCCCTGGTCGCTCATGCGCGGCGACGAGGCCGTGACCTATCGCGGGGCTTTGCGGCTGGTCGTCGGGAATGCGGGCTCGGTCCGGCAAGGCGCGTTGGACGGGTTGGGCGTCGCGCTGCTCGCGCGCGGTTTCGTGTCGCGGTTTGTGGCGCAGGGGGCGCTGACGCCGATCCTGCTGCAAGGAAGAGCGGATGGCCTCAGGCCATCCGCTCTTCTGCGATCAGAGTTCGTGCCAGAGTTCGTGCCAGAGTTCGTGCCAGAGTTCGTGCCAGAGTTCGTGCCAGAGTTCCGGCCCGTGCTCCGGGCCGGGGGCCGACGGGGGGCTCTCCATCAGGCGCCGAACCCGCCGTCGATCGTCTGCATCGATCCGGTAATCATCGCCGCGTGCGGTCCCGCGATATAGGCGGTGAGTTCGGCGATTTCGCTCGGCCGGGCGTGGCGCTTGATCGCCATGAAGCCGTGCATCGTCTCGGCCATCGGTCCGTCGGCGGGGTTCATGTCGCTGTCGGTCGGGCCGGGCTGGATGGCGTTGACGGTGATCCCGCGCGCGCCAAGATCGCGCGCCAGGCCACGCACCATCCCCTGGACCGCCGACTTGGTCAGGGCATAGGCGGCCCCGCCCGCGAAGGGCATGCGATCGCCGTTGACCGATCCGATGACGATGATGCGCCCGTCCGCGTTCATGCGCCGCGCGGCTTCGATGGCGGCGTGATAGGGCGCGCGCACATTCACATCGATCATGTGGTCGACGGCATCGGCCGCGATGCCCAGCGGATCGCCCATGACCAGCGCACCGGCCGCCACCACGAGCACGTCGAGCGCGCCGCGACCGGCCACGGTGGCGAGCAGTTCGCTGCGGTCCGCGCTGTCGGTGCGGATGGGGGTGGCGCCGGTTTCGTGCGCCAGATCTTCGGCCGCCTGCTGCGAACCGGCGTAGGTGAAGGCCACCTGGCCGCCCCCGGCCGCGAGGCGGCGCACGATGGCCGCACCGATGCCGCGGCTTCCCCCCAGGACGAGGACGTTCTTGTCGGTAAAATCGTTCATGACGTATCTCCTTGGTTGCGGGCGGGAGGCGATCCGCGGGCTTGCAATCGCGTCTCTCACCCTCTGGACGCGAAGGTGAACCCGAAGCATTGTTCGGAATAGACGGCGAAATCTGGTTCTAGTGAACGGGAATACCGAACGATGATGAAGCTCGACGGGGTTGTCGCCTTTTCCATGACGGTCGAGGCCGGATCGATCAGCCAGGCGGCGCAGCGGCTCGGACTGGCCAAATCGGTCGTCAGCGAACGCCTTGCCGAACTCGAACGCACGCTGGGCACCACGCTGATCCAGCGCACCACCCGCAAGCTGTCGCTGACCGCGAGCGGCGAGACTTTTCTGCCGCGCGCCCGGCGGATCCTGCGCGAGGCGCAGGAAGCGACGGCCGAACTGGCCGCGCGCAGCGGCAAGCTTTCCGGGCCTTTGCGCATTTCCGCCCCGGTCGGCTTTGGTGTCCTGCATCTGGGCCCCGCTCTCGGGCGCTTCCTGCGCGATTATCCGGAGATCGATCTCTCGCTCGAACTCGACGATAGCTTCGTGGATGCGGCGAGCGGGGGCTTCGATGCCGTGCTGCGGCACGGCGCGGTCGGGGACGGACGGCTGATCGCGCGGCGCCTCGCGCACAGCCGACGCCTGCTGGTGGCCTCGCCGGCCTATCTGGAGCGGCATGGCCACCCCGGCACGCCCGGCGCGCTCGAGCAGCACCGGGCGCTGCTCTATTCCAACCGCACGAGCGACTGGCGCTTCACCGCACCGGGGCAAGGCTGGTCGGTGATCCGCCCGCGCGCCGCGCTGCGCGTCAACAACGGCCTCATCATGCGCGATGCGGCCATCGAAGGGCTGGGCATCGCCCTTTTGCCCAGCTTCTTCATCCACCAGGCGCTTGCCGCAGGGACGCTCGTCGCGATCGATCTCGGGGTGCAGGCCGAAGGCGCCGAGCTGTTTCTGACCTACCCCAAGGATCACGGCGCGGCGGCGAAAATCCGGGCCTTTGGCGACAGCCTGCGGCGAAGCTTCGGCAGCCCGCCTTACTGGGAGCGCGTCGAGCCTGCGCCGCGCGCAGCACCGATCTGAGGCAGGACAACGCCGGCTCGATCGGTGCTGCGCGCGGCCCCGCGTTATCGGGGAAGCGCGCCTGACCCCCGGGCGCGGGGCTGGTTCCGCTCGCCAAAGTCGCCGCCGAGCGGCTGTCGGATCAGGCTCCAGAGCGGGACGCAGAGGCCCATCGACGGGAGCATTTTTCCGGCCGGTGGAAATCCCTGACGGCATTGAAAAATGCTTTGAGGCAAACGCTTGGATGGGCCGGATCTACTCAATCCTATCGAAAACCGTTCCCGATACGCCACATCGTGCGGCCGGGCGTGCTGGTAGCGCCCTCGCCGCCGTCGTGGCGCGGGCGGGTGCAGCGCCACGGGGCGGTGGTGTCGCTGGCGCGGGTGTCGAAGCGCGCGCGGGGTGCCGCTGCGCGAGGGGATGGTCGGCTGGTTGGCCGCAACGACCCGTTCTACCGGATTGCTGGTCGCCGTGCGATCGTTCATCTGCGCCTCCTCGAGGGAGGGGACCAGCGTGCGCAGGCCCGGCTGCCCGGTGCCGGGCGCGGCGGCCTGATCGAAAAGTCGCCCCTTGGTGCCTTTCAGGAGCGGCACCGGCCCACGCCCCTACCCGACCTTCCACGAAAGTGACCCTGCGTTGGCAACTCGGGTGGCGGCGCGGGCCGGTGCCGGACTTTTGGATCCGGCTCTGAGCGCCCTATGCTAGTGGATTGATTTTGACATTTGCATCCCCTGGCGGCTGGGATGGGGCTGCAAATGTCAAAATCGAACCACTAGAGCAGCGGCTGAACCACGTCCCACAGCCGTTGTCCCGCGGCCTTCCAGGTGAGCTGCGCCGCGCNGCTGCAAATGTCAAAATCGAACCACTAGAGCAGCGGCTGAACCACGTCCCACAGCCGTTGTCCCGCGGCCTTCCAGGTGAGCTGCGCCGCGCGGGTTTGGCCGGCTGTGGTCATGCGGGCATGGAGGGCTTCGTCTTCGAGGAGGGCGCAGGTCGCGGCGCGGTAGGCGGCCGGATCTTGCGGTGGGACGAGTATGGCGGCATCGGCGCAGACTTCGGGCATCGCGCCGGCCTGCGCCGCGACGACGGGGGTGGCGCAGTGCATGGCCTCTACCGGAGGGAGGCCGAAGCCTTCGGTGAGCGAGGGGAACAGGAACACGCTGGCTCCGGTGTAAAGCGCGCGCAGTTCGCTGTCGCTCACAAAGCCGGTGAACAGGGCGTGCGCGGGCGGCTCCCACCCCTTGGCGCGATAGGTGTCGGGGCCGGGGCCACCGGCAACGACCAGCCGGTGTCCGCTTGGCAAGGGATCGCGCAGCGCGTCGAACACGGCGCGCATGTTCTTGTAGCCCTTGGCCGAACCCAGCGCGAGGACATAGCCGCCATCGGTCAGGCCCAAACGCGCCAGAACGTGAGGGTCGGCGGGCTCCTTGAGCAGATGGTCGGTGCCGTTGTGGACGACGTGTACCCGTTCGGCCGGCGCGATGCGAAAGCGGATGAGGCACTGGCGGGCGAATTCCGAGACGGTGAGCACCCGGCGTGCGCGTTGGCCGATCCAGGGTAGCAGACGGCGATAGGCGGCGGCCTGGCGTCCGGAATAGTCCTGCGGATAGAGGAAGGTCTGTGCGTCGTGGATCATGACCAGGCTGTTGCCGTGCAGCAGGGGCGCGAGGTTGCAAAAGTTCATCAGTAAATTGCCGCGCGCGAGCCAGGGCAGGGTGCCCATTTCCCACCCTTGCCCAGGCCCCAGTGCGCCAGCCGCGATGCGCGGGCGCAAGTGTGGGAATTCGGGCCGTGCCGGGCTGATGCGGGGGCTGAGCAGGCGGGTGGGCACGCGGTGAAGCGCGCGCTGGATCAGCTGTTCGGAAAACTCCGCCGCGGTGCGGTGGACACCGTTGAGCGGGGCATCGAGAAACTTGCCGTTGATGTCGAGGCCACGCATCGTCCTAGCCCGCCTTTCGCGCGGGCGCGGCGTGGCCGCCGGGCCGTACGGCTTCGGCAAAGCGCTGGGCTTCGGCGTAGAGCGCGGCATCGGGAGCATAATAGTCGGCAATGAAGGCTTCGGTTTCGGCGTCGAGGTGGATGCGGCCATAGCGGTTGGCGGCGTTGGCGAAGACCGCGCTGTTCATCCACAACGGATAGATCGCCTTCTTGAGCGCGCTTGGTAGCAGCGTCCGCCCCACGAAGCGAAAGCCGGGTTGCAGCGCGCTGGCCCAGGCCTTGGGCTCGCGCCGGGCGTGGTCGTGCGTGATGTCCAGTTCGATGCCGCACGTGGCGCGGGCCCAGGCGGTGAGCGCATCGCTGCGTTCAAGCGGGAAAAGGGCCGAGACGATGCGTTCTCCGGCAATCTCGGCGTAGTCGACCTGCCGCGAGAAATGGATGTAGGGCATGTCGCAGAACGGGCCGCGACCATCGAGCCAGCGGCAGATCGCGCGGGCTTCTTCGGCCACGGCCGGATCGTCGGCGCGCAGCGCGGTAGCGCCGCCATATTCGCGCATGCGCTGAAGCAGTGCGGAGAAAAAGCGGTCGCGCGGATCGCGCACCATGATGAAGCTGCGCGCCGCGCGCAACTGCGCGAAGCTATGGGGAAAGGCGTGCTGGAGGAACGCCAGCGGGACATGTTCGGGCTGAACCACCCCGAGCCCCGGAAGCGTTTCGATCGGCTCCTCCATCATCTGTTCGGCCCGCGCCTCGTCCACGCCCAGGTCGCGCGCCATGGCCGCGAACGAGAGCGGCGCGCAGGCGCCGAGCGCACGGCGCACGCTTTGCCCCGCGTTCTTGGGTATGTGGATGAAAGCCAGATTGGCGTCTTCGACATAGAGCATGGCAGGTGTCCTGTGGATGGAGCGGAACGGGCGCCGGGTCGGTGGCGGGGGCGGAGCGGGGATCAGCCGGAGAAGACATCGAGACAGAACACGCGCAGGCGAATGGCGAGCGCGAGGAACGGCAAGGCGAGCAAGCCCGCGGCGAGCACGGCAAAAGGCACCCCTTGCGCAAACGGGAGCGCGACATGGGGGAGAACCTCGCTTCGCAGCCCTTCGACACAGACACCGAAGAGCAGCGACAGGACCAGCGCGAGAGCCAGATTGCGCAGGCATCCGGCGATGGCCACGCGGCCGTGGCGGTGCAGCAGGTAGAACGCGAAAAGCGTAGAGCCCAGCGTGACCGCGACTTGGGCCCAGGCCAGCACTTCGAGCCCCCAGGGAGACGTGGCGAAGACCGTCGCCACCGCCACCACGCTCGTCGCCAGGTTGAAGAACATCACCCATTGCGTGCGGCCGAGCGCGGCGAACGCGGGTTCGAGCAGCAGCTTGCCCGATCCGGCAAGCGCGCGCAGCGCCATGGCGTAAGTCACCAGCAGACCGGCAGCGTAGCTGGGGTTGAAGAAGGTGACCACCGCATCGCGCGCGAAGACGACGATCAGCGCGCCGAGAAAGCCGGTCAGCAGCGCGATGGTTCCGGTGAAGCGGGCAAGCACCCCGGCCATGTCACGCTCCGCGCGCGCGGCGGCGCCGAACTGCATGGCGGCGAAGTTCGACATCGGCTGGGTCGCCGCATCGGTCACCGCGGTCGCCATGCGGTTGCCGAAGCGGTAGAGGCCGACTTGCGTCGTCGAATGAAAGATGCCCAGCAACAGGTCGGCGGCGTATTGCGACAGGAAGCTGAGGAAGCGCGAGGCGTAGAGGCTGGCCGAAAAAGCCATCGCCTTGCTCGCCAGCGCGCGGCTGTACAGGAAGCGGGGGCAGTCGCGCCCCAGCACCGCGTAGAGGATTGCCCCCGAAACGACACGGATCGCGCGAAACGCCACCAGCGCGAAGATCGAATGCCACAGCCACAACAGCGCGGCGCCGCCGACCAGCGCGGCCAGGTTCTGCGCGAACATGATGCGAAAATTGAGCATTGCCTGACCGCGCCGCAGCAGCGCGGCCGAGGACCACGCCCCGACACTGGCGAGGGGTTGGGTCACCGCCAGGAAAAGCAGGACCAGCCCCAGATCCGGCGCATCGAACACCCATTCGAGCGGCCAGGCTGCACCGGCGAGGAGCAGCGAGGCCAGGCTCACCAGCCCCAGGATCAGCCAGAAGCAGGTCGACAGAACGAGGCTGTCCTCCTCCTTGGAGGTGAGGATGAACTGGTAGAACCCGGTGTAGGTGAGCGTCTGGATCAGGATGATGAACAGGATCCCCAGGCTGTAGACGCCGTATTCACCGGGTAGCAGATAGCGCCCCGCGAGCAGGGTCATGACGAGCGTCGAAATCTGCTGAAGCGAGCGCGCCAGAAAGGCGAACCCGGCACGCGCGATCTGCCGGTTGGCTTTGAGCAGCGCTTCGCGCCGGCGCAGGGCGGCGGCGATCATCGGGGGCTTGGTCCGCAAGGTGTGTTCATGCGTGCTCGCTTTGCCTGTGGTGGAACGGCGAGGCGTCGTGGCCCCTTGGCCTTTTGTAGAGTTTGCTGCGGCTGCGGTGAATCCGAAGTGCCGCCAACTTGGATGCATTCCCAGGAGCAATCCGGATGGGGCTGGATTAGCCTTGCGGCATCGAAGGGGCGGTCGGTGGATCGCGACAGGCGGAGTTTACGCACGCATGGCAGGGATTTACGCGCGATCGAACCGGGCTGAAGCGGTGGACGCGGGCGTGGCCGTAGCGACAGGCCCGTTCTCGGCTGGCGGTGCGGCGTGAGCGGCCTGGCGTTGCGCGAGAGCGGAAAGCGCGGGCTCGGCTGGCTGGCGGGGCGCGCCTTTGCGCAGTGCAGCTATGCCAACTGCCTCTTCGTGCTGGCGCATATGCGCTGCGGGTCGACCGCGCTGTCCAACGTGATCTGTTCGCGTCCGGATATTTCCGGCTACGGCGAAACCCATGTGCGCCACGATGGACCCGACGCGCCGGGGCGGCTTGCCGTCAATGGCTTGCGGCGGGGGGGATGGCGTGTCTCGGCCCCCTACCAGTTCGACAAGATCCTCCATTCGCGGCTCGATCGCACCGCGCCGCCCGCTTTCTACGATGCGCGCGCGATCTTCGTCGTGCGCCAGCCCGAAGCGACGATCCCTTCGATCGTGCGCCTGTTCGCGAAGCTGGGCCGCAACGAGTACCGCACGCAGGCCGAAGCGGCGGACTATTACATCGAACGCGTGGGCGCGCTGGCCGCGATGTGGCACCGCTTTCCGGCTGAGCGCCGGATCGGGCTGACCCACGGCGCGCTGCTGGCCGATCCCGATGCGCAACTCGCGCGGATCTCGCGCGCGCTGGCGATCGATCCGCCGCTTGAAAACACCTATCGCAGCCACGCCGCCTCGCGCCGGGGCGGCGGTGGAGATCCCTATGTCAGCGCGCGCCATTCGCGGATCGAACCCAGCCTAGAGCCGGTTGCCGCAAACGCGCCGCCGCTCGACCTGCCGCCCGCCACGGCCGACGAAGCGCGGCGGGTGTTCGAACAGGTGGCCGCGCTGTTCCAGCAGCCCTGATCGCGGTGCCGAGGCCCCGAGCAGGGGCGCTGGAGCGGGCCGGGCGTCGCGTCGCGTCGCGGATGCGCGGTCAATGTCTATGTCGATGTCTATGTGGGCGGGGGGCAGCGTGCGAAATGCGTCGCTGGCCGCCGTCGCAGCAGGGTTTTCCCAGGGCACCGGTTGGGGGGGGGCTTTCTGGACTTCGGCGGGGCTCTCCCGGCCGTGAGACGCGCAAAGCTTGCGGCGCTCGGCGGCCGGGGTGGGCTGGGGCTGGTTCCGCTCCGTTCGCGCGAGAGATCACGCAGCGTGTCGCGTGCGTTCAGGCCGCTTGGCGCACCAGCGCCCCGGTCATCATCGCGGGGGGCAGGTAGGGGTTGGTGGTGTGCCAGCTGGGCACCCATTGGCTGGGCAGGTTGCCCCACATGTTGAGCTGGCCGAGCGCGTCGAACAGACCAAGGTACTGAAAATACTGCGCGCCGGGCGCATCCTTGGCGATCGGGCAGCCCAGCGTCACGATGTGAAGCCCTTGGGTGCGACCTTCGGGGAGCGAATGGAGCGCGTTGCCGATCTGGAGCGCGCCCTTGCTGTGCCCGACCAAAATCTCGAACTGGCCGGGCCGTTCGAGCATGAGCGCGTGCAGCACGTCCGATGAGCCCGAGCCGCGCCGGTAGACCGGCGCGCCGCGCAGGGTTTCAGCGCCCGGCGCGCTGGCCGAAAGGCCGCGTCCGAGGCTGGCGATGTCGGGCGCCAGCCCGGCGAGCGCGCTTTGTGTCGCCATCTTGGTGTGCAGATAGTCGAACAGGCCAAAGCCGAACCAGCCGCCCAGGCCCTGCAGGACCATGTCCGCCACGCCGTAGCCCGGAACGATGGCGAGCACCGGGCGGCGCAGCGCGGTGGAGATGGCCCAGGCCATCGCCGCGCTGCCCAGCGCCGAACTGCCCACTCCGGTGATCGTCGCCAGGCGCACCGCACGGGTCTCCTGGTAAGGCGAATCGAGGTAGGCCTGAACGTTGGTGTAGCGGTGAACATAGGGCGCGGTGCGCGCATCGATCAGCAGGAGCGAGCCTTCGGGATCGCTGATCGCGTCAAAGTCGATGATCCGCGACGGCAATTTCGCGTCCGAATCGGCCAGCTGTGCATCGAGCCGGTGCAGCGTCGCGCGAAGATCGGGAACGTCGTAGAATATCGCATCGACGAGCGTGTTGAACAGCCGGCAGGCCGAAACGGCGGGGCGCACCATATCCTTGGGAAGGTTGAAAAGATCAAGAAAAGGATCGTCGTTTGTCGGGGCGTTGTTGGTTTGCTTGAGCATGGTTTATACTCCTTTTGGGAGGTGTTCGCGTCGAATTGATCGATCGGCAATCTCATAGTGGAAGTATAAGTCCAGTTTGCCTGGTTGAAGAAATGAAAAGGAAGGAAGAGCATTTCCTATTTCATTACGGATTTTGCCGGGGTCTTTGTGCAGCGCTGTCGCAAGCTTTCCTGACGGCGCTTTAACGCTTCGTCGCAAGAGGTTTGCAAAGCTTTTCAGCTTAGGGTTACAGCCATCGTCACAGGGAACCGGGATCGGGGTCACATCATGAAGCTTTCGTCTTTCGCGCCGGCGCTTTGCGTGCTGGCCCTCGCGCTGACAGCCGGTTTTACCGCCACGCCCTCGCGCGCCGACGATCCGAACGATCCGGCGATGAAGTCGAAGAAGATGCGCGAGGCGGATGCCGCCGAAATTCGCCGCCTCAATCTGGCCGAGGCCGCCTACGTCCAGCGTCGCGATGCCGAATACGCCCAGAACTGGCAGGCCTGGCGCGCGGCGCGCGCGGGCAGCGCGACAGGGCAGCCTTCGCGCGAAACGGGCGAGACGGCGGCGCTTTCGGCCGAGCGTTACGACAGCTGGCGTGACGGCCGCGACCAGCAGCTGGCCTATTCCTCGGCCAGCGGGGCTCAGTACCAGCAGGACATGCGCGCCTATGAGGATGCGCGCCGCGCCAGCCAGACCGACCGCGATGCCTATGCCCGCGCGCGCAGCGACTACGAGGCCGCCATGGCCGACTGGCGCCACGACGTTTCGGCCTGTCGCGCCGGTGCCTACGAACACTGCCAGCGCTGATCGGCACCGGTTCGGCGCGCGGCGGCGGCCTCCGGCCCCCTTCAATTGCGATTTTACATGGCGCCGGGCGCGGCGTATCAACGGGATTGCCGCTGCGCGCGCAGGCCCGTTGATCGGGGCTGCACGCGGGGCGGCTCGATAAAGAACGTCCCGTCGAGGACGTCTTCGCAAAGGAGAAGGATGATGAACAGGCTTGCCCTCGCGGCGTGCTCGTTGAGCGCGCTGCTCGTTGCCACGCCGGTCCTGGCCGATGTCGTGGTCAAGAAGGCCGAGAATTTCCGTGACAAGACCGTCAACCAGACGCTCGACGTGCGCACGTCGGATCTCAACCTCGCCGATGCGCACGCCTTGCGCACGCTCGACAACCGCCTCGCCGCGGCGGTGCGCGAGGTCTGCGGCTATGCGGAGGTGCGTCAGCCCGCCAATTGGGCCGACATGATGCAGTGCCGCAAGGACGCCAGGGCCAGGGCCGAGGCCGATCGCGACGCGCTGCTCGCCGCCCGGCTGGCGGCACGGGGCGATCCCGCCGCGCTTGCCCGGCTCGAGGGAACGCCCTTGCGCGTGGGCGGCTGATCGCGCCGCCTTTGCGCGCGTGATGGATGTCCGTCGCGATCGCTCCTGCCCCGCGTGCGGCAGGAGCGATCCACGGCAATGCTTTGCACGGGCGTCCGCATCGGTATTTGGACTTGCCTGTGGGGCGCGAGCGACTAGGCAGGGGGGGCACTCCTGCGTCTCATCTTGCCTTGAAGGATTTTCCGATGCGCCGTCCTGTCCGCTCCGCGCTGGCCCTCGCGCCGTTTTTCGCCGCGCTGATGGTGCCCCCGGCGAGCGCGCAGGCCCCGGCCTCTCCGGCGACCCCCGCACCGGCCCCCGCACCGACCAAGGGCGATCCGGTCGCCGCGCGCGTGCGGCTCAACACCGAGCAGGGCGAATTCGCCCGCCGGCAGCTTGCCGAGACCGCCGCCAGCCAGAAGGCGCACGACGATGCCCAGGCCCGCATCGCGCAGGATCAGAGCATGTACGGCGCGCTGCGCCAGGAATACCCCGAGCTGGAACAGCGCTACGCGGCGGCCAAGGTCGACTGGCAAAAGGCGGTCGAGGCCTGCGCCCAGCGCGATCTGACCCATTGCCCGACCGCGAACCAGGCGGGCGCTGGCGCCTCCGGGGCCAAGCCGAAAAAGAACTGAACCGGGATCAGGCGGCGGGGCCGGGGCCCACGGTTCCGCTCGTTTCCGCTTCGGCGTCCTCATCCTCGCCGCCGTCTTCCGGATCGTCGAGGATCGGCTGCGCCGGGCGCGAGATCGCACGGCGGCTGCGCGGGGCAGCAAGGGGTGCGTCCGATCCGGCGCCATCCTCTTCTCCGCTTCCCTCGCGCACGAGATGCAGCGTGCGGGTGGGAAAGGCGATGCCGACCCCGGCCCGCTCCAGCCGGGCGAAGATCAGCAGCAGCAGGTCCTGCTGGATCACCAGACTCTCGTCGTAGTCGGCCGCTTCGATATAGGCGAAGATCGCGATGTCGAGCGAACTGGCACCAAAGGCGACGAAGCGCGCGCGGTAGCCGGGCCGCGCGATGCGATCGTGGTTTTCGAGCACGCTTTCGATCGTCTCCACCGCCTCGAGCAGCTTGGCCGAGCCGATGCCGTATTCGACCCCGATCGTGGGGTTGAACAAAAAGCGGTCGCGCCGCGCGTAGTTCTCGATCTTCTGGGTCGACAGGTCGCCGTTGGGGATCGTCACCACGGTGCGCTGGAGCGTGCGGATGCGGGTCGAGCGGATGCCGATGTCCTCGACCGTGCCGAGCACGTCGCCGATCTTGCAGAAATCTCCGATCTGGACCGGTTTGTCGGCGATCAGCGAGATCGAGCCGACGAGGTTCTCGACCGTCTTCTGCGCGCCGAGCGCCAGCGCGATGCCGCCGATACCCAGCGCCGCCACCCCCGTCGTCACGTCGATCCCGAAGGTGTCGAGGATCGCGACGAGGACTCCGAAGGCGAGCAGGATCTTGGCCGCGCGGCGCAGCAGCGAGACCACCGAGACGACCTGGCGTTGCCCGCGCGTCTCCATGCGCCAGATCACCACGTGGCTGATCGCATCGATCAGGCGCATCAGGAACCAGGTCAGCGCGATCGCCGCGAAGATGCCGATGTACTTGAGCATCCACTGGCGCGCGACGATCGAGACCGGCAGGCTGTCGGCCCAGATCTGGAACACTGCGGTCGCCAGGAACAGGCTGAGCGGCGGCATGGCGGCCTTTGCAAAGCTGAACGCCGCGCTCGTCTCGCTGCCCCTGGTCAGCCGCCGCGCGACCAGCAGGACCAGCCCGGACAGCAGCTGGAAGCCGAGGAACACCGCCGCGGCCAGGCCAAGCAGGATGCCCCAGTCCTTGAGCGAGGCGCCCGCGACTTCGACGCCGCCATCCTCGAGCGTGGTCGTCTTCGGGTTCATCCGGCCGACGATGTCGCTGGTCTGGCGCGAGATTCGCCAGATCATCGTGCCGCCCGCGGCTTTGGACCGGGTCAGCATGATCGGCGTCTTGCCCTTGTCACCCAGGTTTCCGACGTATTCCTGGCTGGCGGGCAGATCGTCGTCGAGCACGCCTTCGGGGCTGTCCGACAAGGTGGCGAAGGTGTTGAGCGAGCCTCCCTTGTTGAGCACCGCCTCGAGCTGCTCGGCGCGTTCGGTGCCGTTGGCGCTATCCTCGAAATAGTTGCCCGCTTCCTTGTAGTCGCCATCGGCGAGCCGCTCGATCAGCGCGGAAATCATGCTGCGCGGGGTCTCGCGGCCGTAAGGGTCAGCCGCTTGCGTGGTGGCGGTGGCGGCTGTCCCGCTCGCCGATGGGGTGGACGATGCGCTGGTTTCTCCGGTCACCGCGGCCTCGACGCTCTGGAGCGGGGAGGTGGCCGCCTGGGCCAGGCTCGCGCCGAGCGGGGCGGCAAGGACACTCGCGGTCAGCGCGGCGACGAGCGCGGGGCGCAGGCCGGCGAATACACGGGCCGATCGGTTGAGCGGGGTCTTCCAGACCATGGGCTGATTTAAACTCCTGTCGCGAGACGCAGTAGCGGCTGGCTGGGACACGGCCAACACGGGCAAGTCCTTGCTAACGTCGGGCTGGCGCGCCGGTTTCCGTCACCTTTAACGTCCCGTCCGCATGGCGCAACGCCGCGCCGAACCGCGGCCTGTTTCGTCGACCGGGCCTGACCGGTTCGTGGGGGCGGGGCGGCATGTCTAGCGCGGCCAGGTCGCGACGATGCCCATCACACCATGGACGATCAGGGCTGCCGCGATCAGCCGCCCCGCGCCGCGCACCGCGCGCGCGAGCCCCTCG
>NZ_JALHLF010000005.1 GCF_022832435.1 Novosphingobium organovorum
GGCCGCGAGCGCGGCGCCCGGCCCCGAGGCCGCCGCCAGCAACCCCGTGGCGCCCGATACCGAACTGGCCGATACCCATTCGATCCCGCCGTTGCTGCGCGGACGCTGGGGGCTGGTCGCGGCCGACTGCACCAGCCAGCGCGGCGATGCCAAGGGCCTGATGACGGTGGGGCCCTCGCGGCTGCAATTCTACGAATCGGTGGCCGACCTTGGCCGCATCGAGAGTATTGCGGCCGATGCCGTGACCGCCGCCTTCGCGTTCGAGGGTGAAGGGCAGAACTGGACGCTCGACGTGACCCTCGCCACCAGGGACGCAGGCAAGACGCTCGTGCGCACCGATCGCGGCGCCGACGCGGCGCCCGGCCCGCTGACCTACACCAAATGCCCGTGACGGGCGCGCGACGATGAAGGACCCCACGAAGCGATGACCGCGACGACCCACCCCTTTGCCCTGAGCGACGATCAGCTGGCGATCCGCGCCATGGCCGAACGTTTCACCGCCGATCGCATTACCCCCTTCGCGGGCCAGTGGGACGACACCGGGCACTACCCCGTCGACGTCTGGAAGGCGGCGGGTGAACTGGGCTTCGGGGGGATCTACGTGTCCGAGGAGGGCGGCGGGATCGGGCTTGGCCGGCTCGATGCCGCGCTCATCATGGAGGCGATGGCCTACGGTTGCCCGGCGACGAGCGCCTATATCTCGATCCACAACATGGTCGCCTGGATGATCGACCGCTTCGGCGGGGACGAGCTCAAGGCGCGCTATCTGCCCGATCTTGTCGCCATGGAGACGATCGGTTCGTACTGCCTGACCGAACCGTCCTCGGGCTCGGACGCGGCGGCGCTGCGCACCAGCGCGCGGCGCCACGGCGAGGATTACGTGCTGACCGGAACCAAGCAGTTCATCTCGGGCGGCGGGGTCAACGACATCTACCTCGTCATGGCGCGCACGGGCGAGCACAAGACGCGCGGCATTTCGTGCTTCGTGCTGGAGAAGGGCATGGCAGGGCTCTCCTTTGGCGCGCCCGAGCGCAAGCTGGGCTGGAACGCCTCGCCCACCGCGCAGGTCATTCTGGAGGAGTGCCGGGTTCCGGCGAGCAATCTGCTAGGTGGCGAGGGCGAGGGCTTCAAGTTCGCGATGGCCGGGCTCGACGGTGGGCGGCTCAACATCGGCGCCTGTTCGCTGGGCGGCGCGCAGCGCTGTCTCGACGAGGCGATTGCCTACGTGAAGGAGCGCCGCCAGTTCGGGCAGCCGCTGGCCGATTTCCAGAACACCCAGTTCCGCCTCGCCGATATGGCGGCCGAACTCGAAGCCGCACGCGCGCTGCTCTATCTTGCCGCCGCCAAGGTCACGGCGGGCGCGCCCGACAAGACGCGCTTTGCCGCGATGGCCAAGATGATTGCCTCGGACACGGGTTCGTCGGTGGTCGACCGGGCGCTCCAGCTGTTCGGGGGCTACGGCTACTTGCGCGATTATCCGATCGAGCGTTTCTGGCGCGACTTGCGTGTCCATCGCATCCTCGAAGGCACCAACGAGGTCATGCGCATGATTATCGGTCGCGACCTGCTCCAGTAGGCGCTAGGACGGTTCCATGACCGATGAAGTGCTGACCCGGCGCGAGGGTGTCGCCGCCATTATCTCGCTCAACCGCCCCAAGGCGATCCACGCGCTGACGACGGCGATGTGCGAGGGCATGATTGCCGCGCTGCAGGCCTGGGCCGAGGATGACAGCGTGGGCGTGGTCATCATCGAACACGCCGAAGGGCGCGGATTTTGCGCGGGCGGGGACATCGCCATGCTGCGCCGCTCCGCGCTCGAGGATGGAGGGCTTTCGGGCCGCCGCTTCTTCCTCAACGAATACCGCCTCAACCATCTTTTGTTCACGTATCGCAAGCCGGTGGTTGCGTTCATGGACGGCATCACGATGGGCGGCGGGGTTGGCATATCGCAGCCCGCGCGCTTTCGCGTTGCGACCGAACACACCCGGTTTGCCATGCCCGAAAGCGGTATCGGGCTGTTTCCCGATGTTGGCGGGGGCTGGTATCTCTCGCGCCTGCCCGGACGCGTGGGGTACTTCCTGGCGCTGACCGGCGCGCGGCTCGATGGGGCGGAGTGCCTGTGGGCCGGGCTCGCCACGCACTACCTCGCCTCTGGCGATCTGGACGAGGCCAAGCGGCGCATCGCGGCGGGGCACGAGATCGAGGGCGTGCTTGCCGCGCTGGCTTCGAGCGCGCCCGAGGCGAAGATCGCCGCGCACGACGGCGCGATCCGCAAGCACTTCCGGTTTGCCACGCTCGAAGAGGTGATCGCCTCGCTCGACGGGGACAAGAGCGAATGGGCAATGAAGGAGCTTGCCACGCTGCGCTCCAAGAGCCCGCAGGCGTGCAAGGTGGCGCTGCGCGAGCTTGACACCTCGCTGACGCTTACGAGTTTCGCCGAGGAAATGGCGATGGAATACCGCATCGCCAGCCGGGTGCTCGTCCTGCCCGATTTTTCCGAAGGCGTGCGCGCGGTCATTGTCGACAAGGACAACGCGCCTAAATGGAACCCGGACACGCCCGAGGGTGTGCGCGAGGAAACGCTCGAGGCGATCTTCGCGCGCTTGCCCGCAACCGAGGAATGGAAACCGCTATGACCAAGGCCGCCACCTACGAAACGCTGCTTGTCGAAACGAAGGGCGCGGTCACCGTCATCACGCTCAACCGGCCCAAGGCGCTGAACGCCCTGAATTCGACCGTGATGGCTGAGATGGTCGCGGCGATGGCCGCGTTCGAGGCCGATGCCAGCCAGGGCTGCGCGATCGTGACCGGTTCGGGCGAAAAGGCCTTTGCCGCGGGCGCGGACATCAAGGAAATGGCCGAGATGCCCTCGGCGCAGTTCTTCGCGCAGGATTTCTTCGCCGACTGGACCTCCAAGGTCGTCAAGGCGACGCGCAAGCCGTGGATCGCGGCGGTGAACGGCTTTGCGCTGGGCGGCGGCTGCGAAGTGGCGATGATGGCCGACTTCATCATCGCTTCGGAGACGGCCAGATTCGGCCAGCCCGAGGTGACCCTGGGTGTCCTGCCGGGCATGGGCGGCTCGCAGCGCCTGACCCGCGCGGTGGGCAAGGCCAAGGCGATGGACCTGTGCCTGACGGGGCGCATGATGGGCGCCGAGGAAGCCGAACGCGCCGGGCTCGTCGCCCGCGTGGTCCCGGCGGCCGCGCTGATGGACGAGGCGATGAAGGCGGCCGAGAAGATCGCCTCGCTCCCTCCGCTCGCGATCAAGGCGAACAAGGAAGCGGTGAACCTGGCGTTCGAGACCACGCTCGACACCGGGCTGGTGATGGAGCGGCGCCTGTTCCAGGTGCTCACCGCGACCAGGGACAAGGAAGAAGGCATGGCTGCCTTCGTCGAAAAGCGCGCAGGGGTCTGGAAGGGCGAATAGTCGCTTGGCGTGCGCCCGGTTCCAAGGCGGGGCGCGCGCTCGGGCCTGAGCCGAAACGAAGGCGGGACGGGTCAGAACCTGCCGGCCAAGAGCGGGAGAGTACGCCATGAAGATCGCCTTTATCGGGCTTGGCAACATGGGGGGCGGCATGGCTGCGAACCTTGTGAAAGCCGGGCATGAGGTCGCCGCGTTCGACGTGTCCGAGGCCGCGCGGGCACGCGCGGCCGAGCAGGGCTGCACGCCGTTTCCCACCATCGGTGCGGCGCTGGCGGGGGCCGAGGCGGTCATCACCATGCTGCCCAACGGCGCGATCGTGCGGACGGTCTACACCGATGATGTGCTGCGCGTCGTCGCGCCGGGGACGGTGCTGATAGACAGTTCGACGATCGATCTCGATACCGCGCGCAGCGTCATCCAAATGGCCGCAGAGGCGGGCTGCGTCATGGTCGACGCACCGGTTTCGGGCGGGGTCGCAGCAGCAGCAGCGGGCACGCTGACCTTCATGGTCGGCGGGACGGACGCGGGGTTCGCGCGCGCGGCCCCGGTGCTTGAACCGATGGCTAAGGCGGTGATCCGCGCGGGCGAGAGCGGCGCAGGGCAGATCGCCAAGATGTGCAACAACATGCTTCTGGCGATCCACATGATCGGCACCTGCGAGGCGCTCAAACTGGCCGAGCGCGCCGGGCTCGATCCGCAGACGTTCTACGAGATTTCGTCGAGGTCGACCGGCTCGTGCTGGTCGCTCGATGCGTATACCCCGATGCCGGGGGTGGGCGCGGCGAGCCCGGCGGACAACGGCTATGCGGGCGGTTTTGCCTCGGCGCTGATGCTCAAGGACTTGCGGCTCGCGATGGCGGGCGCGGCGGGCGCGGGCGCGAACGTGGCGCTGGGCGAACACGCCACCGCCCTCTATGAAGCGTTCGTCGAGCAAGGGGGCGGCGCAAAGGATTTTGGCGCGATCTTCACCACCTTGTGAAGCCTTGGCTGTTTGAAAGGAGCATTGCGTAGGGGTGACGATTGTGCGTGACGATCCGGCCGCGCCGCATCTGGCCGCGCTGCTGGCGTTGCATGTCGGCGAAGTGCAGGCCGCGCTCGGCGAATTTGCTTACGCGCTCGACGCTTCGGGCCTGTCCTCTCCCGAGGTGACCTTCTGGAGCGCGTGGGACGGCGAGGAGCTGGCCGGGTTCGCGGGCCTGAAGCGCATCGATGCCCGCGCGTGCGAGGTCAAGTCGATGCGCGCCGCGCCATCGATGCGGGGCAAGGGCGTGGGCCGCGCGCTGATGGACCACCTGATCGCGGCGGCGCGCGAAGGCGGCTATGAAACCCTCTTCCTTGAAACGGCGGTAACGCCGATGCACGTGCCTGCGGTGGCGCTCTACCGCAGCGCGGGCTTCGTCGAATGTCCGGTGTTTGGCGACTATCGTCCGGGGCCGCACAGCCTGTTCATGCAGCTGGCGCTTTAGCGCCCCCTTGGCACCCATCTGTGAGCCCCGCCTGTCCCTCGCGGCTGTGGCCAGGAGAGGCGCGCTCTACAGTTCTGGGAGCCCGAGGGCGATGGCCCTCGGAAAACCGGTGTTGATCTGTTTGTCCCTTTGTTCAGGCTCACCCCCGGCCCCTCCCGCAAGCGGGAGGGGAGGAGTACGCGTTTCTAACCGTTCTTCGTGCGTCGGCGGGCGAGTTCGAAGGCGGGCAGTTTCATGCCCTTGGTGCGCGAGGTGAGATGGAACGCGCCGCACAGGCCGCAGCGGTAAGGGCGCAAGTGGAAGGGGGCCTTTTCGGCCACCGCCAGCGCCTCGGCCTCGCTCGCGAAGCGCTTCTTGCGCTGGCAGATACCGGGGCGGGTGCGCATGGCTCTTACCCGAGCCAATCGAGCAGCAGGATAGCGGTCCCGAGGGTGATTTGACCCACCCCTAGAAATCGCATGCGTCGGTCCGAGCGCGGGGGCGGATAGGCGTCGAGCGTGCGGCGTTCCTCGAAGTAGGTTTCAGGGGCTCCTGCGTCGATCGCAGCCATGCGTTCCGCGCGATCATGTAGGGCTTTTTCCCGGCGGCGGTGTGGCCAGACGGTCGGGGCAATGCCCGAAGCGATGGAACTTACTCCGATGAAGACGAAGAACACGTTTGCCATCGTGCGCGCGGCTTCAGACCCCCGCGGCCAGCAGCCCCGGCCCCAGCAGCGTGAGCAGTTTCACGTCCATCGCGTAGCCCTCGGCGCGAAAGTGGGCGATGGCCTCGGCGATACCCGAAAGCGGGATGCGGTGGACCAGGATGTCCTCGTCGTCCACCCCGCCGCCTTCGCCCACTTTGACGAGGTCGCGCGCGCGAAACAGCGTGAAGCTCTCGCTCACCATGCCGGGCGAGGAGAAGAACGTGCCGATCTTCTCCATCGTCCCGGCGCGGTAGCCGGTTTCCTCTTCCAGTTCGCGCGCGGCGGCGATCGCGGGGTCCTCGCCCGCGTTGGAGGTTTCATCGCCCACCAGTCCGGCGGGCAGTTCGAGACAGCGCGTTCCCAGCGGCACGCGGTACTGGTCGACGAGGATGACGTGATCCTCGGCGTCGACGGCGAGGATCACGGCGGCGTGGATGCCGCGCGCGCGGCCCACGAATTCCCAGCGGCCACGGGTCTTGGCGGTGATGAACCGGCCCTCCCACATGATCTGTTCGGGGGCATCATGGTCGGGGGGGAGTTTCATACTTCGATCAGCCTGTTGGGGAGTTCGTTGATTTCATCGTCGGCGCGCGGGAAGTGGGGGCGCACGATGTCGCCCACCTGTTCGACCGCGGCGCACAGGCCATCGGCGATGCGCCCTTCGCGCACGTGGGCGAGCATGGCCTGCATGGCATCGCCCCAGACCTGCGGGTCGACCTTGGTGGCGATGGCCTCGTCGGCGACGATTTCGGCGCGGTGTTCGCGCATCGAAAGGTAGATGAGCACCCCTGTGCGCCCGGTGGTGCGCCCTTGCGCGCCGATGCGAAAGGCGCGCACGGCGCGTTCGTGGACGCGCGCGGATTTGACGGGGCCAGGGATCAGCGCGAACTTGAGCGGGGGCCACAGCTGGATGAGCGCCATGCCCGCGAACTTGAGCGTGGCGATCGCGGCGGCGAGCGAAATGATCGCGCGCGGCGTCCATTCGTGCCCCCAGTCGGCCAGCAAGGCGTCGTAAGTGCCCATGAACGGCGCGGGGAAGGAAGCCATGACGCCGAGCGCGACGAGCGCGACGGCCGCGCTCCAGCTGAGCGCAATGTCGGTGTACCCGTCGGAGCGGTCGGCGAGGATTGTCACGATTTCGCCCGCGCTTTGCAGCTCGGCGCGGGTCACGGCTGCGCTGATCTTCTCGTGATCGGCCGGGGAAAGGGTGACGTGGGGCTGTTTCATGATCGTCCTTTCCTACCAGCTGCCGCTCGAGCCGCCACCGCCAAAGCTGCCGCCGCCACCGGAAAAGCCTCCACCGCCGCCGCCAAAGCCGCCACCGCCGCCCCAGCCACCGCCACCACCCCAGTGGTCGTCGTCATCGCCCCAGCCGCCGCCAGGCAGCCAGATGAAGCCCGGACCGCTCGACCGGCGCCGGCCGCGTCCGCCGCGCGCCTCGTTGATCATCGGGGCCACGACGAAGAAGACGATGAGCAGGATGAAGAAAATGGTGCCTGGCGAAATGCCGCCGCCGCTTTCGCTGCGCTTCTGATCGGCCTCCTTGGCCAGTTCCTTCGCCTGATCGGGCGGAAGCGTGAGCAGTTTGGCGATCGCCTGTACCCCGGCCGCGATGCCGCCGGGGTAGTCGTTTTCCTTGAAACGGGGCAGGATGGCACCGTTGATGATCTCATAACTCATGCCATCGGTGAGGATAGGCTCAAGCCCGTAGCCAACCTCGATGCGCACTTTGCGCTCATTCGGCGCGACGATCAGCAGGGCACCGTTGTTGGTGTCCTTCTGGCCGATGCCCCAGGCGCGACCAAGCTGATAGCCGTAGTCCGAAATCTCATAGCCATCGAGGCTGGGCAGCGTGACCACCACGACCTGCCGCCCCGACTGCTGTTCGAGCGCGGCAAGTTGCTGGGTGAGCTGGGCTTCCTCGGCCGGAGGGATGATGTTCGCATCATCGACCACCCGCCCGGTCAGCTTGGGAAACTGCGGTGCCGCTTGTGCGCCCTGCGGCAGGAGCAGGGCGCAGGCAAGCAGCGCAAAGAGGCCGAATAGCGCCTTGAAGCGGTTCACCGGATCACAGCTTGCCTTCGAGGGAAGGGGCCACTTCGGCGTTGGGGGTGGCCGCCTTGTAGGGCACCATCGGGCTCGCCCCGCGCAGTTGCGCACCGATCATCGTGGGGAAGGTGCGCACGGTGGTGTTGTAGTCCTGAACCGAGGCGTTGTAGTCGCGGATCGCGATGCGGATGCGGTTTTCCTGCCCTTCGAGCTGGCTTTGCAGCATCCGGTAGTTCTCGTTCGACTTGATATCGGGGTAGGCTTCCATGCTCACCAGCAGGCGCGAGAGGCCCGAGCCCAGCTCGCTCTGCGCGGCCGAGAACTGTTCCATCTTCTGCGGATCGTTGAGGTCATCGCCGGTGATCTGGATCGAGGTGGCCTTGGCGCGCGCTTCGACCACACCGGTCAGGATGCCCTTTTCCTGCTCGGCCGCGCCCTTGGCGACAGCGGCGAGGTTGGGGACCAGATTGGCGCGTTCCTGAAAGGCGGCCTCGACGTCGGCCCACTTGGCCTTGGCGGCTTCCTGCTTGGTCGGCACCGAGTTGAAGCCGCAAGCCGCCAGTGAAAGAGCGGCGAGCACGACGAAAAAGGCGCGTCCCTTGCGGGCTGCGTTCGACAGGGTCATGGGAAAGTTCATCCTCCACTGTGGCGCGCCGGAAGTCCGGGGCCTTGCGTTGCCTTACAAGATAGCGAGCGGTCGGGCCTCTTCAACGGTAAACCGTACCGGCGCGTGGTGACAAAGTGTGGTCGGGCGCGTTGCACCGGCCGCTGACCGGGGATGGAGCGGCATCAACAGCCGCGCTTCAAGCAGGGTTTATTTGCGCTCGCGCTTCATGCAAAGCCGGTCGGGTGCTTTCAGGAAAGGGCAAAGGCATGACACTTTTGGACGAATTCAAGAAATTCATCGCCCGAGGCAACGTGCTCGATCTCGCCGTGGGCGTGATCATCGGCGCGGCCTTCGGCAAGATCGTGACCGCGCTCAACGAGAACGTCATCATGCCGGTGATCGGCTGGCTGATCGGCGATCTCGACTTCACGCAGTACTTCATCCGGCTGAGCGACATTCCGGCCGGCTACACCGGCAGTCCTACCGATTACGTCGCGCTCAAGGCGGCGGGCGTGGCGATGATCGGCTATGGCATGTTTATCACCCAGATCATCAACTTCCTCATCATCGCCTTCATCCTGTTCATGCTCCTGCGCTCGGTGAACAAGGTCATCGACGAGATGGAAGCGAAGAAGAAGCAGGTCGAGGAAACCGCCGAGGCGCCCGCAGTGCCCACCGACCCGCAGCTCGACACGCTGCGCGAAATCCTCGCCGAACTGCGCAAGAACGAAGCCAGGTCCTGATCCGTGCAAGCCCGATCGTGCGGGGGCGGCGGGTTGCGGCGCCCTTCCACGATTGCGCGTGGGAAGGCGCATGCAGCCACTTCACATTCTGAATGAAAACCCTATATGGGCACTTGTCGGCTTCGGCCGACTATGACGATAAAGTGTGTCGTGCAATAGGCGCAGCGGACCCGGGGGCGGTACCCGGCGGCTCCACCACCACCCGTCCTGTCCCCTCGGCTGAGGGGCGGGGCAACCCAGTTGTCGCTGGGGTGATGACGGGGCCGAACTAGGATCGACGTGTGTTGAAAAGCGGTGCTTTCGTCCGGGCTGAGTAACCCGTTAAAGGCTCAAAACTCACAAGTGCCAACGACAACGAAGCACTCGCTCTCGCCGCGTAATTCTAGGGGCTAACGCCCTGAAGTTACAAAGCTAAAGCGCGGTTGGACCCACCGGGCAACAGAAGCGGATTCCAGGGGCCCGGGGTGAGCCTGTCAACAGAATCACCCCACCTTCCTTTTTCGCGTTCGATCCCGGCATTCGGGTCTTGGCGCACATGCGTTGCCTGCGGCGTGCGACGCTGTTAGCCTCCCTCGAAATGATGCGGGCAACCAAAGTCCGCGCAGGGCCTTGTCAGGCTTCGCCTTACGGTGCCGTCTATCGCCCGTGATCCGCTTCGTGCCGGAAGGATTTGCCGTGAGCCCGACTATTTTTGTCATCGTCCTGTGCGCCGCGCTGCTGCACGCAACCTGGAACGCCATGGTGAAGGGGGCCGGGGACAAGTACGTGTCGACCGCGGCGGTGGTGATCGGTCAGGCGCTCTTCGCGCTGCCCACGCTGTTCTTCGTGCCCGCGCCCGATGCGGCGAGCTACCCGCTGATCCTGGCCGGGATCGCGTTGCATCTGGGCTACCAGTTCTTCCTGATGGCAGCGTATAAGGTGGGCGATCTGACGCAGGTCTATCCGCTCGCACGCGGCAGCGCGCCGCTGATCGTGGCGCTGGTCTCGACCCTGTTCCTGGGTGTCGACCTCGCGCCCATGCAACTCGCCGCCATCGCGCTGATCGGGCTTGGCATCATGTCGATCACCTTCGTGCGCCGGGCCGATGGTATCCACAACCGCCGCGCGGCGCTGCTCGCGCTCGGAACGGGGCTGTTCATCGCCTCCTACTCGCTCGTCGATGGCTATGGTGCGCGCCACGCCGGGACCGCGATCGGGTTCTACGGCTGGCTGACGATCGGCAACGCGATCGCTTTCGTCGCGATTTCGGCTCTGCGCCGCCGCGATGCGCTGGCGCGGGTGGGCACCCAAGGCCTGCCGGTGCTGGTGGTGGGCGGAGCGGCGTCTTACGGCGCCTATGCGCTGGTCATCTGGTCGTTCACCCAGGCTCCCATCGCGCTGGTGACGGCGCTGCGCGAAACCTCGATCGTCTTCGCGCTGTTCATCGGGGTGTTCGCGCTGGGGGAAAAGCTGAACCTCGCCAAGGTCGTCTCGACGATGGCGACGCTCGCCGGGGTCATCCTGCTGCGTTTCAGCGCCCGGCAGGGCGGGTGACGCCGGAACGCGGGGCCAGGGGTATCTGCGCCTTGCTCCCGAAAGGGCGTGCTTCAGGCTGGCGTCGCGGTGGGGGCACTTCCCTTGCCCGTGCAGCACATCCGGTCTGCCCGCTTCAGGCGGCTTCCCGTCCGGTTTCGGCCATGGTCGGGGGCGGCGGGGACTGGGCATCGGCCCGTGCCAGCCTTTCGGCCTTTTCGTACTTGATGCAGTCGAGGATCTTGGCGCCGGCCATGAACACCGAGCCGGTGCAGGCGGCGAACAGCAGCTTGCCGCCAAAGCCGGGGAACTGCCCGAGGTAGACGCTGCCGCGCTCGATCGCGCCGGTCGCCAGGGCGTAGATGATCATGTACGCTTCCCAGTTGGTCTTGATTACAAACAGTCGGGCAACTTTGCGTAGCATTTTCATCCTCTTGTTCGAGACATGCCGCAGCAACGATCGTGCCAGTCGCGGGTTTGAGCCATTTGTAATGCCTAACAAACTCTTGTCTGTAAGCCATTCCGACTCATCGTGTAAGTGCAGGCTACACCATTCCGGTCGGATCCTTGCGCGAACCCGATCTGGCCTGTTGCTTTTGCCACCGCTTTGGGTCATAGCGCCCCTAATCCTCCCCAGGGCATCTATGGTAATGTCTCAGGCGCTTCGCACGATTCGCGTTCGCAGCCTGCAAATTGGTGTGAGGATTTATGACGAACAGGATCGAACGCTCCGGCCTGAAGGTCGATGCGGCACTGGCGCAGTTCATCGAGAAGGACGTTCTTCCCCCGATCGGTCAGGACGCCGAGGCGTTCTGGAACGCCTTCGCGATGCTCGCGGCCGAATTCGCCCCGCGCAACCGTGCGCTGCTCGCCCGGCGCGAGGATCTGCAGGCGCAGATCGACACCTGGCACACTGCGCGTGCGGGCAAGCCGCTCGATCAGGGCGAATACCAGGCCTTCCTGCGCGCGATCGGCTATCTCGTTCCCGAGCCTGATGATTTCACCATCGGCACCGACAACGTCGATCCCGAGATCGCGACGATGGCCGGGCCGCAACTGGTCGTGCCGGTGCTCAACGCGCGCTTCCTGCTCAACGCGGCGAACGCGCGCTGGGGCTCGCTCTACGATGCTTATTACGGCACCGACGCGCTCGACGCCGCGCCCGCCAAGGGGCCGGGATACGATCCGGCGCGCGGGCAGGCGGTGATCGCGGCGGGCCGCGCGTTCCTCGACACCGCGATCCCGCTCAAGAGCGGCTCGTGGGCGGATCTCGACGATCCCGAGGTCATCGAACTGGCGAACGACCGGCAGTACATCGGCGAAACCGAAAAGGGCCTGATGTTCGCCAACAACGGCCTCTCGATCGAACTGGTCTTCGATCCGTCGAGCCCGGTCGGCCAGGCGGACCGCATGGGGCTTTCGGACATCGTGCTCGAAGCGGCGCTGACGACGATCGTCGACCTTGAAGACTCGGTCGCCGCGGTCGACGCCGAGGACAAGCTGGCCGCCTATGCCAACTGGCTGGGCGTCATTCGCGGGGACCTGGCCGACACCTTCGAGAAGGGCGGCAAGACAATGACCCGCCGCCTTAACGCCGACAAGGACCTCGTCACCGTCGCGGGCAAGCGCATGGCTCTGCCCGGCCGCTCGCTGCTGTTCGTGCGCAACGTCGGCCACCTGATGACCAATCCCGCGATCCTGCTGCCCGATGGCTCGGAAATTCCCGAGGGGATCATGGATGCGGTCATCACCAGCGCCATCTCGACACAGGACGTCCAGGGGCTGACCAAGTACGGCAACAGCCGCAGCGGGTCGATCTACATCGTCAAGCCCAAGATGCACGGGCCGGAGGAATGCGCCTTCACCAACGACCTGTTCAACGCGGTCGAATCGCTGCTCGGGCTCGACCGTTTCACGATCAAGGTCGGCGTCATGGACGAGGAACGCCGCACGTCGGCGAACCTGGGCGCCTGCATCGAGGCGGTGAAGAACCGGATCGTGTTCATAAACACCGGCTTCCTCGATCGCACCGGGGACGAGATCCACACCTCGATGCGCGCGGGGCCGATGATCCGCAAGGCCGACATCAAGGGCTCGACCTGGATCGCGGCTTATGAAAAGCGCAATGTCGCGATCGGACTGCGGCACGGGTTGTCGGGCAGCGCGCAGATCGGCAAGGGCATGTGGGCCGCGCCCGACCGGATGCGCGACATGCTCGAGCAGAAGATCGGGCACCCGCGTACCGGGGCGAACACCGCCTGGGTGCCTTCGCCCACCGCTGCGACGCTCCATGCGATGCATTACCATCAGGTCGACGTGTTCGACCTGCGCGAAAGCATCGCGGCCGAGGATATTCCGGGCCTTGATCAGCTCCTTGCGGTTCCGCTGGCGCAGGGGGGCAACTGGTCCGAGGGCGAAGTGCGCGAGGAACTCGATAACAACGCGCAAGGCCTGCTCGGCTACGTCGTTCGCTGGATCGACCAGGGCGTGGGCTGTTCGAAGGTCCCCGACATCAACGATGTGGGCCTGATGGAAGACCGCGCGACCTTGCGCATTTCGAGCCAGCACATGGCCAACTGGCTGCTGCACGGGGTTTGCACGCAAGAGCAGGTCATGGATTCGCTGCACCGGATGGCCGCCAAGGTCGACGCGCAGAATGCCGGTGATCCGCTCTACGAACCGATGGCCGGAAACTGGGACACAAGCCTAGCCTTCAAGGCGGCCTGCGATCTGGTGTTCAAGGGCGTCGAGCAGCCGAGCGGCTATACCGAGCCCTTGCTGCACGCGTGGCGCCTGAAGAAGAAAGCGCTCGTTCCGGCGGTCTGCTGAGGACCGCTCTACGAGGCTTCCCTGAGGTCCGGCGCCCCTTGGCCGGACCGCAAGCAACGGGCTTCCCTCTGTCCAGGTGGGAGGCCCGTTCGCGGTTGAGCGCCTGCGAATGGCGTCCAGGCAAGGAGCCTGGTCATGCCGGGCGCGAGGGTTTGCGGGTCCCGTGCGTTGGCCTTGGAACAGGCCGTTACGCGAAATTAACTGTCTCCTAAGGGAATTTACCGAAGAATAGGGCTCGTTTCGAAGCGAATCGCGACAGTCGGGGGGGACACGGCGATGATGTTTCACAAGCAGCGCCTCGAAGCGCGTACGGTCCTTGCAGTGCAGGGCACGATGCGTTTCGGCGGGATCAGTCACGAAGTCACCTTGGGCAACGCCTCCTCACGCGGGGTGCTGGCGCTCATTGATACGCCGCCGCCGCGCGGCACGCCGGTGCAGGTCCAGATCGGGGATGTCGTGCTTGACGGGCAGGTGCGCTGGCGCGGGCCAGGGCGCTGCGGGATTTCGTTGAGCGAGCCGATCGACGTCAATCGGCTTCTTTCGGGGCGCATCGTTCCGCTCGCCTTCGTGCCGGCGCATCAGTTCGACAGTTATCGTGGTCCTCAAGGGATCTTTCGTACGATCGTCAACGAGGGGCCGCTGGCCAATCGGGCCTTCAACGCGGTTCTGCTCGTTGCCGCCGTTGCCAGCGCGGCGTTCGCGCTGGCGCGGCTTGGCACCTCGCTCGATACCGCGCTGTCGATCTCGACGCACGACCTGCAAAGCTCGTTCACGCAGGCGCCCTGAACAGCGTGCCAGCGAGGCGGTCAGCCGGTCGCATCGCCAGATCGGCCTTGCTCGGCCAGGTGCCGATCCCATTGGGCGATAAGGCGTGCGCGCGGTGTAGGGTAGCGCTCTGCCTGCAAGGTCATGCGCCGTAGCCGGTCGGCGCGAAAATGCCGAAAGGCGCAGCGTTTCTCGCACCAGCCCACGACAATGCGCACGTCTTCCATATAAGCTAGGAAAATCGGCCAGATCACGCGCTCGCTTTGCCGCTCTTGCGCATCGACATAGCTTATGGCCAGCTTGCGGCGGTCGCGGATGGCCTGGCGCAGCGTGCCAAGGTCGATCGTCTCGACCGGCGGGGGGACGAAGCTCACCGGCCTCAAGGTCGCGTCGAGGACGATCGGGCGCAGCGTTTCGGGGACGATTGCGGTGAGTTTGGCGATGAGATCGCGCGCGCCCTGCGCCAGTTGCGCATCGCCGCGCGCGGCAACCCAGGCCGCGCCGAGGACGGCGGCTTCCAGCTCGTCGGCGGTGAGCATCAGCGGCGGCAGGTCATAGCCCTTGTCAAGGACGTAGCCGGTTCCCGCCTCGCCGCGCACGGGCACGCCCTGGGCGAGCAGTTCGGCCATGTCGCGGTAGAGACTGCGCAAGGAAATCTCGAGTGTTTCTGCGAGCGAGGCCCCGGTGACCGGGCGCTGCGCGGCGCGCAGGATCTGGATGATCCGGAACAGCCGTTCGGTTCTACGCATTGTCTACCCTCCTGACACACTGCTGCCATAACGGTGGCAGCAGGCCTGTGGCAAGCCGGGCTTCCCGAACGTTTCGGTTCGATCACCAAAGGAGATTTCCATGCACCGCGAAGGAGGATGCGCCTGTGGCGCCATCCGTTTCACCACCCAGGTCGCGCCGGTCGGCACGGGCGCGTGCCACTGCACTCATTGCCAGAAGCTGGCGGGCGGCGGACCCAACTATGTCGCGTTGTTCGCCAAGGGCGCGGTGGCGGTGACGAAGGGGCTGCCGGGGGTGTACCATGATAGTGGCGACAGCGGCGGGGCTGTCGAGCGGGCGTTCTGCACCACGTGTGGCACGCCGCTGTGGAGCGTGCCCGAACACGCGCCGTTCATGACCGTCAAGGTCGGTGCGTTTGACGAAATCGGCGATCTGGGGCCGGCGATGCACATCTACACCGCATCGGCGCCAGGCTGGCATCCGATTCCTGACGACAGGCCGACCTTCGAACAGATGCCGCCGCGCGAAGCGGCGCCGATCTGAGGACAGGACTTGATCTGGGCGGTCGTCCGAGGGGCCATCCGGACCGCGCGCGCCTTAGCTGAGGGCGCGCGCGATGGTCACGAATTCGGCTACCGAAAGCGTCTCGGCGCGGCGTTGCGGGTCGATCCCCAGCGATTCGAGCGCCTCGAGCGCGCCGGGCACGCCCTTCAGGCTCTGGCGCAGCATCTTGCGGCGCTGGCCGAAAGCCGCTTCGGTGATCCGTTCGAGCTTGCGCATCGAGACGCCTTCGGGCGCATCGCCGGGGACCACGTGGACGATGGCGGACATGACTTTGGGCGGCGGGGTGAACGCGCTGCGGTGCACTTTCATCGCCAGCTTCGCCTTCGCGCGCCACTGCGCGAGGACGGCGAGGCGACCATAAGCCGAGGTGTCTTCTTCCGCGACGATACGGCGCGCCACTTCCTCCTGGAACATGAGCGTGAGCGAGCGCCACTGCGGCGGCCATTCCTCGCCCGAAAGCCAGCCGGTGAACAGCGCCGTGCCCACGTTGTAGGGCAGGTTGGCAACGATGTGGTAGGGGCCGTCGAACAAGCTGGCGGGAGCGATCTTCATCGCGTCGCCCTCGATCACGGTGAGCTGGCCGGGGAAGGCTGCCTCGACTTCGGCAAGTGCGGGCAGGCAGCGCCGGTCCATCTCGATCGCGGTGACCTTGGCGCCCGCGCGCAACAACGCGCGGGTCAGGCCACCGGGGCCGGGGCCGACTTCGAGCACGCTTTCGCCCTTGAGCGAGCCGGGAATCGCCGCGATCCGGTCGAGCAGCTGTTCGTCGAACAGGAAATTCTGGCCGAGTGCCTTCGAGGCCGAGAGGCCGTGGCGTGCGATGACCTCGCGCAGCGGGGGAAGCGCGCTCACGCGGGGGCTCCCTGGGCGCGGGCCACGGCGCATTCGCCCGCCATGCGCAGCGCGGCGATCATCGCGCCCGCGCTGGCCTTGCCTTGCCCGGCAATGCCGAAGGCGGTGCCATGGTCGGGTGAGGTGCGTACCAGCGGCAGGCCCAGGGTCACGTTCACGCCTTCCTCGAAATCGAGCGTCTTGATCGGGATCAGCGCCTGATCGTGGTACATGCACAGGGCAACATCGAAGCGCTCACGCTCGTGCGCGGCGAACAGCGCGTCGGCCGGGTGTGGGCCGGTGACGGCAAGCCCTTCGGCCTGGAGGCGGGCGATGGCGGGTGCAATGACCTCGATTTCCTCGCGGCCCATGCGTCCGTCCTCACCCGCGTGCGGGTTGAGCCCGGTCACCGCGATGCGCGCTGCGGGCAGGCCGTAGTCGCGCGCAAGAGCGCGTGCGACGATACGCGCCTTGGCGCATATCAGCTCGGCGGTGATGAGGCCGGGGACGGCGCTGAGCGGCTCGTGCACGGTCAGCGGCACAGTGCGCAGGCTGGGTCCGGCAAGCATCATGACCGCCGCCTCGTGCGCCATCGCGCAGGCATCGGCGAGAAATTCGGTCTGGCCGGGCTGGGTGAAACCGATCGCGGCGAGCCGGATCTTGGCGATCGGGCCGGTGACGATGGCGCTGGCCGCGCCGGTGCGGGCAAGCTGGGTTGCCTCGGTCAGCGAATGGAGCGCCAGACGCGCGCCCGAATCGTCGGGCGCGCCGAAGCTGGGCGCACAGTCGGCTTCGCCAAGCACCGGCAGCGCTTCGTCGAACACCGAAAAGGCGTCCGCAGGGCGTTCGATCTGGCGCACGGGAAGGGTGAGGCCGCGCGTTGCGGCGGCCATGCCCAGCGCGAGCGCGCCGCCGACCACGAAGAAAGGAGCGATCCCTGCCTCGCGCCGGCGCATCCACGCCTCGGCAATCAGCTCGGGCGCCACGCCCGCAGGATCGCCCAGCGACACCGCGATCGGAGCCGGTGGGCGCGCGGCCATTTCCTGCATCATGCGCGCAGCGCTTTCGGCGGCGTCAGTTGTATTCGATGACGGCATCGCGGCGCAGGTCGCGCAGGTAGATCTGCGCGCGCTTGTTGATGCGCTCGTCTTCCATCTGCGCCATGAGCTGATCGAAATTCGGGCCATCGTCGGCCTGCGGATCGTCGCGGCCGCACAGCATGAGGATGCGCACGCCGTCCTTGACCGAACCGAACGGCGGCAGCGTTTCACCCGGCGAGAGTTCGAGCAGCGGGCTCTGGATCGCGGCGGGCAGGTCGCGCGCCTTGACCTGGTCGTTGGTGACGACTTCGGCGCCGATGCCCTTGGCCACCGCGTCGACCGTGCCGCAGCCCTTGGCGGCCTTGATCGCGGTGGCGAACTCCTCGGCCTTCTTGGCCGCCTGCGCGTCGGTGGTGCCGGCGGGGAAGTTGATCGAGATCTGCTTGAGCGCGAGCACCGCGTCACGCGGATCGGCGGTGAGCACCTGACGCTTGTCGATCAGGTAGAGGATGTCGAAACCGCCGGGAACCTCGATCGGGCCGACCAGCTGGCCGGGCTGCATGGTCTTGGCAACGCTCGAGAGCTGCTCGGGCAGCTGGGCGAGGCGAATCCAGCCAAGGTCGCCGCCGACCGCCGCGGTCGAAGCCTGCGAATACTGGCGGGCGTAGGCGACGAAGCTGCCGCCTTCCTTGATCTGCTGCACGATCTGCGAGGCGTTGGTGTAGACCTGCTCGCGCGAGTCCGCGGGCGCGGCGAGGTAGATTTCGCCGATGCGGTATTCCTCGGTGCCCTTGGAGGCCTGGAGGCGCTGGATGGTCTCGTTCACTTCGTCTTCCGAGACGTTGATGAACGGTGCGATATTGCGCTGGAGCAGGCGCTGCCAGGACATTTCGCCGAGAATCTGGCGCTTGAGCGATTCGGGCGAGGAGCCGATGCGCTTGAGGTAGGCGTCCATCGCGCTGGTGTTCTGGCCGAAGTTGCGCGAGGCGACGCGGGCGTAGGATTCATCCACCTCGGCCTGCGAGACTTCGACGTCGTTGGCCTTGGCTTCCTGGATTTCGAGCGATTCGTCGATCAGGTTGCGCAGGACCTGAAGGCGCAGGCGCTTCTGCTCCTCGTCGCTCAGCTTGTTCTGGTTTGCCGCCAGGACGAGCGCGAGGCGCTGGTCGACGTCGGTTCCGGTGATGACGTCCCCGTTTACCACGGCGGTGGCCTTGCGCACGTTGGGATTGTCGTTGCCGAAGATCTTGACGTTGTCGGGGATCACGATCTCGCCCTGGGGTGCCGATTGCGCCCTGGCCACGCCCGTGCCGAGCAGGCCGGCGATCACCGCCAGTGAGGCGAAGCCGGTCAGCGTGCGCTTCACGAACCTGTTGCGATTGACTGCTACCACCGTGATTTCAATCCCGTATTCTGCCGGCCTCGACCGGTCCCGCAAGAGCGGGAGAAATGTTGTGCGCAAGGTACGCGCATCGGACCCTCGCGTTTGCCGCAGGGCGGCTGAACCCAAATTCGCCGCAGAACGGCTTAACCTAAATTTGCCGCGGGGCGGCTTAACCCAAAATGAGTGCACCCGATAGCGGCTTTGTGCCCCCCTGCCAACGTTCGCGCTGCCCGCTGCGAGGGCGGGCGCGCCAGGCCAGGCGGGCGCGATCAATGCATGCCGATGTTCTTGAGGCGGAAGCGAATCAGGAACGAGTCTCCGCTTTTCGCGTCGCCGTTGGTGACGTAGTTGCGCTTCCAGGTGAGCGAAATCTGCAGGCAGTCGTCCTCATAGGCAGCACCAAGGCGCGTGCGCAGCGGCTGGAAGCCGTCCGAGCCCGAGGTCGGGTCCTCTGTGCTGTCGGTCAGGTTGATGACCGCCGAGCCGAACAGCGAATAGTGGCTGGCGAAGGCGATGCGTCCCGCAGCGCGCACTTCCTCGCGGTCGCGAAGGTCCTCGGCTTCGGTGTCGTCGGTCGTGGTGGTGTCGCTCGAGGTATCGCTGGCGGAGTAGATGTTGCGATTGAGCTTGGTGTAGCCCATCTCGAGGTAGGTGCGGTTGTTGCCCAGGACCGCGTCGAATTCGTTGCGCCGAATCGCGAAGCTGTCCTTGTCGAGCCGGAAGCGGTGGATGACGTGGACAAAATCGCGGTAGCGCACTTCGGTGCGGCCCACGATGTCGGAGACCTTGCCGCTCAGGCCCGTGCCATCAAGGGCGATGGTGTCGCTTCCGGCGAGGTAGCGGCTCTGCCCGATCTGTGCGGTGACGCGCCAGCGCGGCCGTTCGAAGCGCCAGTCGAGCCCATAGGTCACGCGGGTGCCGTCCTCGATCCGGTCGTAGCCGGGGAAGCGATTGAGCGCGAAGAGATTGCTCGTTTCCAGTTCGACTGCGCGCGAATCCTCATCGGGGATGGAGAAATTGCGCACGTGCGGGGCGGCCACCACCTGCACGCGCGGGGTGAGCACTTGCGTGCCGCCTGCAAATTCGCCCACCAGTGGCCATTCGACGTCGACCGCGGCCAGCGCGATGGCGCGCGTCTGCCAGCCCGGATCGCCGCGATAGGATGTGGTTTCGGTCTCCAGATTCTCGTCGGAGTGATAGACGTCGCCGCGCAGCAGGCCGGTCACCGTGATGACCTGGCCCATGTCGGTCACTTCGCGCTTGGACCATTGCGCGCTGGCAAAGGCGCGCTGGGTGTCCTGCCCGTCGGTCCGGGTCAGCGCCAGGGCGTTGAGCTGGGTCTCGATCTTGCCGCCGAGCAGCGGGTCCTTGAACAGGTGGCGGTAGTCGACCGCGGGCAGGGCGATCGGCAACTGCCCCTGGTCGCGGGTCGATTGCATGGTCTGCGTGGCGTAGCCTGCGATCGACAGGTAGCTGTCCTCGTCGATCCGCTCGACATCGATCATCGAGCGCAGGCGGTCGTCGCTGCTGATGTCGTAGCGGCGCAGGAACGTGCGGTCGGTCGCGCGGCGGATCGAGGTCGTCACGCTCCACTTCTCGTCGAGCTGAAACGTGCCGTTGGCGAAGATGTAGCCGCGAAAGGCGTTGTTGCCCTGCGCATCGGTCGTGTCGCCGTAGATCGGGATGCGCTTGCTCGAGGTGGCGTAGCCGGTGATCTGGTAGGCGCCTTTCGAGGTCAGCGCGCGGTACTGAATCTCTCCCATCGGGGCCGCTTCGGTATAGACGTTGAGCGTGCCGGTGAGGTCGCGGTTCTTGTCGATCTTCCAGTAGAACGGCTGGGCGATCGAGATGCCGTTCGAGGCGGACGACTGGATGTCGGGGATCAGCAGGCCTGAAACCGCATCGCCGTTGGTGCTCACCGTAAGGCCGAACAGCGGAACCTTGACTGCGCCGAACACCTCGAGCCGGGCGTCGTTGAAGCGCACGCGCTGCTGCTGGTCCGAATAGATCACCGTCTTGGCAACGACTTTCCAGGTCGGCTCCTTGGGGCAGCCGTCGCCGTTTTCGACCGCGCAGCCGGTGTAGGCGGCATGGTCGAGGATGACGTCGCCGTTGGCCAGGCGCTTGCCGTCCTTGGCCGCGAGGCGTCCGCCCTCGCGCAGGACGAGCAGCAGGTTGTCCATCATCCCGCTCTTGAGCTCGTCGGTCAGCTCGACCTTGTCGGTGAACAGCTGGTTGCCGTTCTCGTCGACCATGCGGACATTGCCGGTGGCCTCGATCTTGCCGGTCTGGCGGTTCCAGGTGACCGAATCGGCGCGCACCGACTGGCCTTCCTTGCGCAGCACCACGTTGCCGGTGGCGGTGACCTGCTCGTTGTTCTGCGCGTATTCGACGACATCGGCCTCGAACGCGATCGGCACGGCGTCGGCGCTGGCGGCGGGCGGTTCGGCCGGAGCATCCTGGATCGGCGTTGATTCGCTGGGATGGGTACCAAGATCCTGCGCGCCGGCAGTCGAGGGTGCGAACGCCGCGACGGCGGCGCTGCCCAGCAGAAGGGCGAGCGTTGCGAGCGAAACAGGGTGCAAGCGACGGATCGGGGCGTGCAGATGGGACGATGCGGCTGGGAGCATGGCTTGCCTATCGCACTGCCTGTGCCTAACTGCAATCCATGCGTGCGGTAAAGCGAACAGCTGCCTGCGCCCGGCCGGGGCGGGCGGCGCTTGCGGACCGCATTTTGCGAGAATTCAGGAGAATCCATGAATATCCAGTTCCTTGACGCGGCAACGGCATCCAGCGCGCGTCTCGTCGTGCGTTTCGTCGATCAGGACGCGCTGCCCGGCACGCTCGAAACCGTGCTGGGCGAAGGCGCGGCGATGGCGCGCTTCACCGGCAAGACGGGCCAGCTGTTCGAAGGCTTCGTTGAGCGCGGCGGGCGCGTGGTGCGCGCGGTGCTGGCCGGGATCGGCAAGGCGGACGCCGAGGATCGCGCCGCATCGATCGAGCGCGCGGCGGCTGCGGTCGTGGGCAAGTACCTGACCTCGGGCGAGACGGCAGCCGCTTTCGACCTTTGCGAGGCTGGCTTTTCGGCCGAGGAAACCGTCCGCGCGCTGATCGGGGGCTGGCTGCGGTCGTGGCGCTGGGACGCCTACCGCACCACGCTCAAGGACGAGCAGAAGCCGAGCCTCGCCACCGTCGAGGTCATCGGCGCGCCCGCAGGTGCCCAGGCGCTTTGGGAGATCGAGGTGGGCGTCGCCGAAGGTGTCGCGCTGACCCGTGAACTGGTGACCGAACCGGCCAACACGATCTACCCTGAAAGCTTCGTCGAACGCTGCAAGGCGCGCATGGAAGGCACCGGCCTCACGCTGCGCGTGCTCGACGACAAGGAGATGGCCGAGCTCGGCATGGGCGCGCTGCTCGGCGTCGCGCAGGGCTCGGTGCGCCCCGCACGCCTCTTCGTGATGGAGTGGATGGGCGGTGAGCCCGGCGCCAGGCCGATCGCCTTCGTGGGCAAGGGCGTCACCTTCGACACCGGCGGCATCAGCCTCAAGCAGCCCGGCGGCATGGAAGACATGAAGTGGGACATGGGCGGCGCCGGTGCGGTTGCGGGCACCATGTTCGCGCTGGCAAAGCGCAAGGCCAAGGCCAACGTGGTGGGCCTGTGCGGCCTCGTCGAAAACATGCCTGACGGTAACGCGCAGCGTCCCGGTGACGTCGTCACCACCATGTCGGGCCAGACCGTCGAGGTCATCAACACCGACGCCGAAGGGCGCCTCGTGATGTGCGACGTGCTGACTTACGCGCAGAAGACCTATGCTCCGGTGCGGATCATGGATCTCGCCACGCTGACCGGTGCGATCATGATCTCGCTCGGCCAGGAACACGCCGGCCTGTTCTCGAACGACGATGCGCTCGCCGCCGATCTTGCCGCAGCCGGTCTTGCCACCGGCGAGAAGCTGTGGCGCATGCCGATGGGCCCGGCTTACGACAAGCTCATCGACAGCGCGATCGCGGACATGAAGAACGTCGGCCCGCGCTTTGGCGGTTCGATCACCGCGGCCCAGTTCCTCGAGCGGTTCATTGAGGACGGCCTGCCCTGGGCGCACCTCGACATCGCGGGCATGGTCTGGGCCGACAAGCCCGGCGCGACCTGGGACAAGGGGGCGACCGGCTTCGGCGTGCGCCTGCTCGACCGCTTCATTCGCGACACCGCGGAAGGCTGAAAGGGCTAGGGTGGGAAAGGGAACACGGCTGTGCGCGTGATGTTCTACCAGCTCAGCCGTGACCCTGCCCATGGCGTTGTCCCGCTTCTGGCGCGAAAGTCGCTGGAAGCGGGCGAGCGCGTGCTCGTCGTGGCCGAGACCGAGCCGCAGCGCGCGGCGATCGCGCGCGGGCTCTGGACCCAGGGCGCGACCAGCTTTCTGGCCAACGGCGAGGCGAGCGACCCGCACCCCGATCGCCAGCCGATCCTGCTATCCGACAGGCCCGAGCCTGCCAACGGAGCGAAGTTCCTGTTCCTCGCCGATGGCCACTGGCGCGAAGGCGAGACCGCGTTCGAGCGCGTGTTCTATCTCTTTGACAGCGAGACGCTGGCCGAGGCGCGCCAGGTCTGGAAGGATCTGCGCGGGCGCGAGGGCGTGACCAAGGAATACTGGGCGCAGGAAGACGGGCGCTGGATGCGCAAGGCCTCGGAATAGGGCCTGGGCCACGGGGGCAAACTTGGTGGGACGCGGACGGTGTGACCCGCCCATCCCGCTGCGACTAGGTTCGCCTGCGGCTCTCCAAGTCTCGCTGCCCCTCCCGCACCTGCGAGGGGAGATCACGCATTGTCCTCCCGCTGGCGGGAGGGCCGGAAGGCTTGGGACCGAAGGGGCCTGGCCGGACGGGGTGGGCTCACCACTACGAGCGCAACGGAATGAAACCGGACGTTCGAACTTGTCCACGCCGCCTATGAAAAACTACGTGCGTTGACAGGCGCGCGCCATCTTGGTCTAACCCCGGCCAGAGAACATAGAGTGGCGAGAGGATGATGGCATGGCGGGAGCTACCCGATTTACCGTGTGCATTGTGGCTGGACTTGTCCTGGGCGTGGCCTTCGGCAATCTGGCCATGGGACTGCTGGCCGGCGTGGTTGCCGCAGTTGGATTTGCCAACGTGAGCCTGAAGAACCTGCGATCCGATGAGGATGCGGGCTGAGGCCGGGGACGAGGCCGTTTGCGTGCATTGACAAGGCCGGGTGCGCCCCGCACAGGCTGGCGGCCCGGCACAGGCCACGACGGCCATTGCCGCCTTGCCGGAAGGGCCACTTTGCATGACTCCCCAGGAACAGCTTTCCCTGTTTGCCCGCGCGGTCGATGCGCTGGGCGGCGCAAGCGGCGTCGCGCGCACGCTGAGCTGCACGGAAAGCGCGGTGGGCGAAGTGCTCTCGGGTCAGGAAGCGCTTCACGAAGGCTGGCTGCGCGCGATTTCGAGCGCCCTGCTCGAACACGCCAACTTGTGCCGCAAGCTCGAACGCTCTCTCTCGCCTGATTTTCCCTCGAACCTGCTTGAAGGTCAGGCCCGCAGCGCGGTCCTGCGCGGGGGGCATTCGGGCTGAGGGGCGCGCCAACGCACCGCGGTTTCGGGCGGATCGGGGGCGGCAGGGGCAATGCAGGGGCCGCAGCGATGCACCTGCCGTGCGATCGGCGTGGGTTTGGATACAGCCGGTTCTTGCGGGAAGAGGCGATCCCGGCTAGGGGCGCGCGCAACAGTTCACCGTCCCACGTACAAGGATAGATCCCATGGCGGTTACCCGCACGTTCTCGATCATCAAGCCCGACGCCACCCGTCGCAACCTGACCGGCGCCATCACCAAGATGCTGGAAGAGGCTGGCCTTCGCGTCGTCGCTTCCAAGCGCATCCAGATGACCCAGGAGCAGGCCGAAGGCTTCTACGCGGTCCACAAGGAACGCCCCTTCTTCAACGACCTCGTCTCGTTCATGATCTCGGGCCCGGTGGTCGTGCAGGTCCTCGAGGGCGAAGACGCCGTCAAGGCCAACCGTGACGTGATGGGCGCCACCAACCCGGCCGATGCGGCCGAGGGCACCATCCGCAAGACTTTCGCCGAATCGATCGAAGCCAACTCGGCGCACGGTTCGGACTCGGAAGAGAACGCGGCGATCGAGATCGCCTACTTCTTCAAGCCCGAAGAAATCGTCGGCTGAACGCCATGATCGACCGCTGCCGCGCCGGACTTCGGGTTCGGCGCGGCGGGGCGACGACAAAAGAGGGAGCGGCCCGTCCGGGTGGCTCCCTTTTTTTGCGCCTGGCGCAGGTGGACATGGCGAAAGGGGTGAAAATCCCGAAAGGTTAACGCCAATTCACTTATTGAATCGATTGAAGCATGGAAGAGTGTATCCAATCGGCCCGTGTGGTGGGGGATGGGCTGGTGGCCTTGGCGCTTTGGGGGCGCATAAGGAATACAATCGAGGCGGGGGCTGATTGTCTATGCATATCAAAATGTTCTTGTGTGTTTCTACGGTGTCCTTCCTGGCGTCGGTTGCGGTGTCGCACGTCTCGGGCATGGGGGAAGGTGAGGGTGATCGCGCGCGCCACGCGCAGGCCAGCGCTTTGCCTCTGGCCCGTGCACCGCACCTGGCGAGTGCGGCGCGCTAGGGCTTTTGGGGCGCTTCTCGGTCGGTTCGCATCCGAGCGATCGTTCCGGATCGTCCCCTTGCGCCTTTTCCGAACTGTCGGGCGTCTCCATCTGGCTGGAAAGCCGGGGCAATACGAATCGCGGGCGACCGGCCAGTTTCGATTGGCCCGAGGTGATGGGATCAGGTGTGATCCACCGGGTCTGAGGACGGTTCGGGATGAACGGCATCCGCAGGCCTCCGGCGGCAGCCTTTTGGCCGCGCCGGGGCGTCTTCTCTCGAGGGGGCGTATCCGCCGCCCCGGGGGATGCCTTGTGTCTTTCGGCGTGGGTGCGGGGCCGCGTTCAGAACGCGTCGGCGGCATCCATCAGCCGGGTCAGCCGCTTGGGGGCGGTGCTGCGCCAGCTGCGTTCGAGCCATTCGCGCACCCCGTTCCAGTCCACGCCTTCGCGGTTGAGGATCATGCCGACCCAGCCTGATGCGCCATAATAGGCGGGCTTGAAGTATGTATCCGGGTCCATGTCGACGAGGCCGTCGATCTCGTCGAGGCCATCGGTGCGCACCAGCAGGGCAATGTGCGCGGTGCCGTGGTGCTGGTCGTTGAAATGGGCAAAGTACTTGCCCCCCACGCGCCAGCCCGGCGATCCGTGCGAGGGGCGTTCCTCGACTTCGGGCAGGGCCATGGCCAGTTCGTGGACACGCGCGAGCAGCCAGTCGGGATCGCGCTCCTGCGTGACGAGGCGGGCAAGGCAGCGCGAATAGAGCTGGTGTTCGGCGATAAGCACGCGGCTGGCAAGGGCGTCTGGGGTGTCGCCGGGCAGGATGGCGACCGGGGTCTGGCCAAGGACCGGTCCGTCGTCGAGTTCGGCGGTGACGAGGTGGACGGTGACGCCGCCATGGCTGTCGCCGGCCGCAATCGCGCGCTCATGGGTGTGGAGCCCGGTATACTTGGGCAGGAGCGAGGGGTGGATGTTGACCATCCGGCCAGCCCATCCGGCCACGAAGCCGGGGGTGAGGATACGCATGTAGCCTGCCAGCGCGACCCATTGCGCCCCGCTCTGGCGGATCGCGGCGTCCATCAGCGCGTCGTGTTCGGCGCGCTTCATGCCCTTGTGCGAATGGGCGAACGTTGCCACGCCTTCGGCCGCGGCGAGTTTCAGGCCTTTCGCCTCGGGATCGTTCGAGGCGACGAGGACGATCTCGTAAGGGCATTCGGGCGCGCGGCTGGCGTAGAGCAGGGCGGCCATGTTGGTGCCGCTGCCCGAGATGAGCACGGCGACCCTGGCCTTGATCCGCTCTGCGCCCCTGGCCACGTCAGCCCGCGCGTCCGAAGCCGTTTCAGCCAATGTGGACGGCCTGCCAGGTCTCGCGCGCCGACCAGGTGTCGGCCGAGCCCTGCACGGTGCAGCCCTTTTCGCCCGCCTCGATCGCGCCGATGACGTGGACGGTCTCCCCGGCGGCTTCGAGTTCGGCCTTGATCGCGGCGACATCGTCGGCGGCCACCGCGAGCACCATGCCGATGCCGCAGTTGAAGGTGCGCGCCATTTCGGCAGGCTCGATGTTGCCCTGCGCCTGGAGGAAGGCCATCAGGCGCGGCTGCGCCCAGGCGTCGGCGTCGATGCGCGCGTGCAGGCCCTTGGGCAGGACGCGCGGAATGTTTTCAAGCAGGCCGCCGCCGGTGATGTGGGCGAGCGCGTGGATGCGTGCGGGCTTGGCGTCCTGCGGGCGCACGAAGGGCAGCAGGCTCTTTACGTAGATGCGCGTGGGCGCGATCAGCGCGTCGATCAGCAGCGTTTCCTGGTCGAACAGCGCCGGGCGATCGAGCTTCCAGCTTTTGTCGGCGGCCAGGCGGCGCACCAGCGAATAGCCGTTGGAGTGGACGCCCGAGGACGCCAGGCCCAGCAGCACGTCGCCTTCCTGGACCGCTTCGCCGGTAAGCTGTTCGCCGCGTTCGACCGCACCGACGCAGAAACCCGCAAGGTCATAGTCACCCGCCGCGTACATGCCCGGCATTTCGGCGGTCTCGCCCCCGATCAGCGCGCAACCGGCGATCTTGCAGCCCTCGGCAATGCCCGCGATCACGCGCTCGGCAACGCCGTTCTCCAGCTTGCCGGTGGCGAAGTAGTCGAGGAACAGGAGCGGCTCGGCGCCCTGCACGATGAGATCGTTGACGCACATCGCGACCAGATCGATGCCGATCTGGTCGTGGCGGTCGTGGTCGATCGCCAGTTTGACCTTGGTTCCCACACCATCGTTGGCGGCGACCAGCAGCGGATCGGTGTAGCCCGCCGCCCTGGGATCGAAGAAACCGCCGAAGCCGCCAAGGTCGGCGTCGGCACCGGGGCGGGCCGTGGCGCGCGCCAGCGGGGCGATGGCTTTGACGAGCGCGTTACCAGCGGCAATCGACACGCCGGCCTGCTCGTAGGAGTAGCTCTGCTGAGAGTTATCGTCGGACATTGCGGCCGCATAATGCTTTGTGACTTGGATTTCCATTCCCGTTTGGGCAAAAGGCCCACGGTTTTGAACATGACTTTATCGATCCTCACTTCATCACCGCGGCCAGGCCGCGTGCGCGGCGGCTCTCAGAAGGGCCGAATTTCGCGCAAGACACTGGCCTTGAGCCTCGCAGGCGCGGCCGTTCTGGCGCTCACAATCGCTGGATTTACGCGGCTTCCCGCGCAAGTCGACGGCGATCGCGGCATCGCGCCGCTGGCCAATTCGTCCGACATCCAGGTGGACGGCATCCATGTCGACGAGACCGCGGCGACCGGCGCGGACGCGCGGCTCAAAGGCTGGAAGGATGCCGAAGTCCAGGCGTGGAAAAAGGCCGGTGGCCCCGACATGCCCGCCGAATCGATCGATGCGATGGTCTCCTCGATCGTGATCGAGAAGGAACAGGTTGGTCCGCATCGCTACATTGCGACTCTCGGCGTGATCTTCGACAAGGCCAAGGCCAGCCAGTTCGTCGGCGGTGCGGGCGCGATGCCGCGTTCGGCGCCGATGCTGGTGATCCCGGTGCTCATCCAGGGCGGTGTGCAGCAGGTTTTCGAGATGCGCGGCCCCTGGCAGAAGGCCTGGGCCGAATTCCAGGCCTCGGCCAGCCCGGTGGATTACGTGCGGCCGTCGGGCGCGGGCGGCGAATCGCTGATTCTCACCGCCGGTCAGCCCAGCCGCCGCAGCCGCCTGTGGTGGCGCACGGTGCTGGGGCAGTTCCACGCCTCGGACGTGCTGATCCCCGAAGCCCGGCTCGAACGCCAGTGGCCCGGTGGCCCGATCAAGGGCACGTTCACCGCGCGCTATGGCCCCGACAACACCTTCCTGGGCACCTTCTCGCTTCAGGCCTCGTCCGAACAGGCGCTCGATGCGATGATGGCGACGGCGGTCGAACGGACCGATGCGCTCTATCGCGACGCGCTCGCGCAAGGTCTGCTCAAGCCTGACGCTACGCTGAGCGCGGGCAACACCGCGCTCGAGGCCGCGTTCGCGCAGCTTCGCGCCAAGCTGCTGCCGGGTGGCAGCGCACCGGCGGTATCGGATGCGTCCGATGTGCCGATCCCGCCGCCCACGATCATGACCGAGGACGTCAGCGGCGTTCCGGCCGAGACGATCAACGTCCAGTTCGTCACCCCCGATGCGGCTGCGGTCGATGCCGCGCTTTCGGCGGTGCGCGGTGTTTCGGGCGTCGACGGGGCGGCGACGGTCAGCCTCGCGATCGGGGGAACTTCGGTCATGCGGGTCACCGTCAAGGGCGGCTCGGAGCGTCTGGCCTCGGCCTTGCGCGGGCAGGGCTGGCAGGTGTCGGGTTCCGGCAGCACGATCCGGATCAGCCGGTAAGGACGCTGGGGTGCCAAGGCAGATTGCTCTTCCCCTGTCGGCTTCGAACGACAGTCCGCCGCGCATCGTCGTGGGCGAGGCCAACGCGCCGGCGATCGACGCGCTGACCGATCCCGAACGCTGGCCTTTCCACACCGCGATTCTTTACGGCCCGCCGCGTTCGGGCAAGACGCTGCTGGGCCACTGGTTCGCCGATGGCGGTGCGGGCGAGGTGATCGACAACGCCGAGACGGTGGACGAGGACGTGCTGTTCCACGCCTGGAACCGGGCGCAGGAAACCGGCCGGGCGCTGTTGCTCATCACCAACCGCAAGCGGGGCAAGGGCAAGGGCAAATGGCAGGTGCGCCTGCCCGATCTTGCCTCCCGGCTGGGCGCTGCGCTTGATCTGGAAATCGAAGAGCCTGACGATGAGATGCTCGCCGAGCTGATCGACGTTCACGCGCAGATGCGCCACCTCGTGCTCGATCCTTCGGCGAGCGCCTATCTTGCAGCGCGCGCGGTGCGTAGCCATCTGGGCGCTGAAAGACTGGTCGCCGCGATCGACCGGCTGAGCCTGGAACGCAAGCAACCGCCCAACATGGCGATCTGGCGCGAGGCTCTGGCCGAATTCGGAAACGGGGCCCAGACGCCCGATTGAGCCTCGGGCCTTGCGGCCAGAGCGCGCAAAAGCTTGCAACGCGCGCCGATTGATGGGAGATTCGCTGCCATGTTTGGAAAGCTCGTCCGTTACCTGGATTCCATCGTCGCGCGCGACCCGGCCCCGCGTTCGCGCTGGGAAGTGCTGCTCTATCCGGGCGTATGGGCCTTGTTCTTCCATCGCATTTCGCACCGCCTGTTCAACGCCCGGCTGTTCTTCCTGGCGCGCGCGGTGAACCATTTCGCGCGTTTCACCACCGCGATCGACATTCATCCCGGCGCGACCATCGGCAAGAATTTCTTCATCGACCACGGCTTTACCGTGATCGGTGAGACCGCGCACATCGGTGACAACGTGACGATCTACCAGTGCGTGACGCTGGGCGGTTCGAACCCCACCAACGGCGTTGGCGGCAAGCGCCACCCGACGCTTGAGGACAACGTGATCGTGGGTTCGGGCGCGCAGATTATCGGCCCTGTGACGATCGGCAAGCGCGCGCGCATCGGGGCGAGCGCGGTGGTCACCGAAAGCGTGCCCGAAGGCGCGACGATGATCGGCGTCAAGGCCCGTTCGACGCTGGTCACGGCCGAGACCTACGCCAAGAAGTTCATTCCCTACGGCACGCCCTGCCGCGAGCCATGCGAACCGGCGCCCAACCAGCGGGTCGACGAGCTCGAAGAGCAGATCGAGGCGCTGCGCAAGGAAGTGGTGGCGATGACCCAGGCGCTCGGCGCCGCGCACGAGGCGCTCGAACGCGCCGCGCGCGCGCCCGAAGAGCCGGCCTGCAAGGGCGTTTGAGCGCCCGCGTGTCGGGACCTGTCGGACCGCTCGGCGCGCCGGATACGGGGGTAGGGGGCGGCATCGTCGCCTTTCCGGGGCGAAAGCCGCTGCAGATCGCCTTTGAGCGCGGTGAGCTGCAGAAGATCCTCAACCTCTACGGCCGCATGGTCGCCGCCGGGTTCTGGCGCGACTACGCGATGAATTTCGAAAAGGACGCGGCGCACTTCTCCGCCTTTCGCCGCGCGGCGGAGCGCCCGCAGGCGCGGATCGAAAAGCGCCCCGCTCTGCGCGCGCGGCAGGGCATGTGGACGCTGTTCGGCGAAGCGGGGCAGGTGCTCAAGCGCGGGCACGACCTCTCGGGCGTACTGAGCCCACTTGAGCGCAAGCTGCTCAAAGTCGTCGACTGAGCCGCTTTGAGCAAGAGGGCTATTTGCGCTTCCTGCGCACGCGTTTCCCGTTGAGATAGTGCCATACGAACGCTCCGGGCAGGGCCAGGCCAAGCACCCAGTGGGTCAGGCTGGACCCTGCGCGCAGCGTCTCTCCCCCGGCGTAGTAGAGCAGGTAGCCGCTGCTGACGAGTACGGTGAGAACGAGGCTCAACACGATCCCGGCAAGGCGCTGGGCGGTGTGGTTCCAGCCCTTGGGGACGTGCGCGACGAACAGCCCGCCAAGGCCGAGCAGCGCCGGGATCAGGCACAGCCCGTGCAGCTTCATCATCCACGGTTCGAGCGGGTTCACTTCAGGGCCGAACTCGCCTTCGACCTGCCCGTAATAATGGAGCAGCAGCCATCCCGCGCCGCTCAGCCACAGTCCGGTGCCGGACAGGCAAAGCAGCCAGATCTGCCAGGAAGCGAGCCGGGCGGTGCGGCGGTGGGGCATCGTTCGAACGTCTCCGGAAACAAAAGTCTTCAGTCGGCCAGAACCTGGCCGCCGTGCGGGGCAAGCAGACGCCCGGCCAGCGCGCGATCGGCCATGGCGATCTTGGTCATGGCATCGGCGATCACGCAGCGCGGTGCGATGACCGACACCCGCTCCTTGCAAAGAATGGGCTTGCGGCCAAAGCCGATGTGCGGGGTGACGCGCCGTCCCCAGCGGCGGTGGCGATTACCAAGGTTGGCCGAGGAGGCAATCGCGCAGTCGGCCAGTTCGATCGTGGTGCGCACGCGCCCATCGGCATCGCGCAGGCCCACCGGCCACCGACGCGGCCCGAACAGGCGCATGTCGCCGCCCGCGTTGACGAGCCCTTCGCAGGCACCCGCCGCGCGCAGCGCCGCAATCGCCTGGTCGACCGCATAACCCTTGGCGATGCCGCCCAGATCGATCAGCACCGGCCGGGTGCAGCGGACCCGGTTTCCCTCGAGCAGTTCGATGTCGGCCATGGTGGCACCGCGCTCCCCCCGAAATGGCCAGCCAAATGGCCCGCGAAATGGTCCGCGCGCGGGGCGCGGAAGAAAGCCGCCACGGACCAGTTCGCGGCCCACCGTCACATCGAACAGGCCGTTGCTGGCCCGGTGAAGTTCGCTCGCGATGCGCAGGACTTCGCAGGTTTCAGGCGCGATTTCGATGCATTCGCCGGGCTGCGCCACGCGGATGCGGGCAAGATCGCTGTCGGCGGCGTGAAACGACATCAGCGCCTGCACGCGCGCGATCGCGCCGAAAGCCGCATCGATCGCCGATGCGGCCTCGGGCGCGACCGTGATCTCGACGAAAGTGCCGAGAAGCGGGCGGCAGCGGGTCGGCAAGCCGGTCCGATCAGGCCTTGGCGAGCGCGACCTGGTGCAGCGCGAGCAGGCGCTTCACCCCGTCGGTCAGGTTGCGGCACGAAAGCGTCGCCCCCGAGATATTGGGGATGTCCTGGTTGAGCTTGAAGGCATCGCGCACCGTCTTGCCGCGAAACAGGCCGCGCCACTTGGGGTTGCGAACCTGATCGCCCTTGCTTTCGCGGTAGGACATGATCTCGACGCCAAGAACATGGCCGTCCATCGCGATGCCCGTCGCGTAGGTGATCATCTCGTGCTTGCCGATCACTTCGTCGACGATCACCCAGCCGGTCTGCCTTCCCCCCGCCATGGCTTTCCACACGCGCGGCTTGGTGGCGCGCTGGGGGACGTGGGCGATGGCCTTGATCTGCTTGAGCTGATCGGGGGTCAGCGTCACGGCGAAGGCGGCGAAGCTGCTTGCACCGGGGACCACGGCGCGCTGCGCCTGGTCAAGGTCGAGATAGTCGACCGCCTGCGCGGGCGCCGCCGCCGAGGTGAGCGCGGGCAGGCCGAGCAGCGCGGTCCAGAGGGAACGATTCATGAAACCCAGGCCTCCTTAGAAGTTGTAACCGAGCTTGAGCCGGAACTCGTCCTTGGTCTTTTCGATGAGGTGCAAGTGCTCGGTCTGGCCTTCGTAGGTTTCGCCGCCACCGGTGATCTGGCGAAACCAGGTCAGCGTCGCCCAGACTTTCTGGCCGCCGTAGTGGATGGTCGGGCCGGTGAACAGCGACCAGCGCTCGTTGCCGACTTCGGTTTCGTATTCCGACGTCCACTGTGTCTCCCCGCCGATGAACCAGTTGGGAGCGACGCGGTAGGACAGGCCGGTGCCCGCCGAAAGCTCGATCTCCATCTCGGGCGTGGTCGGCCAGTCGAAATCCTCGGGCAGATCGGCGATGGCGGAGCGGTCTTCGTACCCGGCCTTGAGGCCCAGGTTGCCGACCCAGATCAGCTGGCCTTGCATGAAGTACTTTTGTGCCGCGATCAGGGTATGGGCTTCGTACTCGATCTTCTTCTGCCCGCTGTGCGGGTCGAGCCGGTTGAATTCGGCCGAGGTGATGATCGCAAGGCCGAAATTGTCGAGCGCGGGGCTCAGCACGTTGAACTTGGCGGTAGCCTCGAAGCCCGAGAAGCGCGGTCCCTTGTCGATCGCCTTGGGCAGATAGCCGTCGATGGTCAGCCCGGCGGTGTCGATCGAGAGGATATTGGCGGCGAGCGAGAGCTGGATGCGATCGGTCACGCCGTATTCGCCCTCGATCTGCGTGTCGACGGCGCGGTAGTGCCCCTGTCCCTTGTCCGAGCGCACGGTGTTGAAGACATAGATCTCGCCCGAGCCCTTGGGCAGGACTTCGGCGCCGGTGTTGTAGCCGAACAGGTTCTCATCGGCGTGCCCTGCGACAGGCGCGACGAGGCAGGCGGCCGCAGCCGCCCAGGCGAATTGAATTTTCATAAACCCCCACTTTGTAATCCCGCCTTGCGAGCTACATTTGCTGCGAATGCGTCGCAACAGCTTTTTTTACAATCGATACACATCGGGGAAACAGAATGGCAAGAATGCCACAGGGGGCTCGGAAGGGACGGGGAACCTGGAGGCGCAACGACGCGCCCGCCGTCCCCTCGCGACAACGCTGGGGTGGTTGTGGGGTGCCGATCGAAAGAGCGGGCAGGGCGCGGGCAGCCCGACCGAAAGGCGCAAAAAAAAAAGCCTACTTCTTCAGGCGGGAAAGCGCGCGGTGCGATTGCTCCATGCCGTTTTCGAACACGCGCAAGGGCGCGCGCGCGTCGATCCGGTCCCAGGCCCGGGCGATGGCCTCAGGGGTCTGCTCGGACGGGGGGAGGAGCACGCCTTCGTTCATGGTGACATAGGCGCTCTGGTAAAGCCCCCCGCTCGCGCCGAGCACGGCATCGCTCGGCGCGTCGGGGCCGACGAGGAACAGCGCGGCGGGGACAACCGCCTCGGGGCTGAACACGGCGTAGGCTTCGTCGGGGAAGATGTCGGCGGTCATGCGCGTGCCGGCGGTCGGCGCGATGCAGTTGACGCGGATGCCGTACTTGGCGCCCTCGAGCCGCAGCGTGCGGGCAAGCCCGAGGATGCCCGCCTTGGCCGCGGCGTAGTTGGCTTGTCCAAAATTGCCGCCCAGCCCGCTCGATGAGGTGGTCATCAGCACGCGGCCGTAGCCTTGCGCGCGCATGGTGTCCCACACCGCCTTGGTGGCAAAGGCGCTGCCCATCAGGTTGACGCGCACCACCGCCTCGAAATCGGCCATGTCCATCTTGGCGAAGGTGCGGTCGCGCAGGATGCCCGCGTTGTTGATGAGGATGTGGATCGCGCCCCAGCGCTCGAGCGCGCGGCGGGCCATGGCCTGCATCTGTGCAAGGTCGCTGACGTCGCCGCCGTCGGCCATCGCCTCGCCGCCCGCCGCGCGGATTTCCCCGGCCACCTGCTCGGCCGGGGCCAATTCGGCCGGGTTCGAGGCGAGGTCGTTGACCACCACGCGCGCGCCGCGCCGCGCCAGTTCGAGCGCGTAGGCCCGCCCAAGGCCGGTGCCTGCGCCCGTGACGATGGCAACCTGATCGGCGAGGGACTGGGTCATGGGAAGCGTCTCCGGCAGGGCATGGCCTTCGCGATGGCACCAAGCGGGGCGGCATTCAACGCCCAAAGCCGCTTGCCGGGGGTAAAACGGGCCTTGCGCGCCCTGCCACCACTTGCCCCGGCGGCCTTGCAAGGCCATAGGCCCATTTTACCGAATCTGCCTGCTCATGCGAAAGGCCCCGAGATGAAAGTCCGCGTCCACGTCAGCCTCAAGCCCGGTGTCCTCGATCCGCAGGGCCGTGCGATCCACCACTCGCTCGAAGGTCTGGGCTTTGCGGGCGTCAACGACGTGCGCGCCGGCCGCCTGTTCGAACTCGACGTCGAGGACAGCGTGAGCGACGAAGCGCTCAGCGACATGTGCGAGAAGCTGCTGGCGAACATGGTGATCGAGAATTACCGCATCGAGAAGGTCGCCTCCTGATGGCTTTCCGGTCCGCCGTCATCACGTTCCCGGGTTCCAACTGCGACCGCGACATGGCGGTGGCGCTGGAAAAGGTCTCGGGTCAGCCCTGCACGCGCGTCTGGCACGGCGACAGCGATCTGCCCGAGGGGCTGGATTTCATCGCGCTGCCGGGCGGGTTCTCTTATGGCGATTACCTGCGCTGCGGGGCGATCGCTTCACGCTCGCCGGTCATGCAGGCGGTGATCGCCGCGGCCGAGCGCGGCGTGCCGGTGCTCGGCGTGTGCAACGGCTTCCAGGTGCTGACCGAAAGCGGCCTGCTGCCCGGCGCGCTGCTGCGCAACGCAACGATCCGCTTCGTGTGCCGCGACGTGACGCTTACCGTCGAGAACGCGACCTCGCTGTTCACCTCGGGATATGAGGCCGGGCAGGAGATCACGATCCCTGTCGCGCATCACGATGGCAACTACTTCGCCGACGCGGCGACGCTCGATCGTCTCGAGGGTGAGGGCCAGGTGGCGTTCCGCTACAAGGAAGACATCAACGGTTCGGCGCGTTCGATCGCGGGCGTGCTCAACGCCAGGGGCAACGTGCTGGGCATGATGCCGCACCCCGAACGCGCGATCGAAGCCACCCATGGCGGCACCGACGGTCGTGCGCTGTTCGAAAGCGCGATCAAGGCGCTGGTCGGGGCCTGACAGCAGGACCCGACACGGGGACCTGATCCCGTCGTTGCCCATCGGCGCGTCACGCCGCTGGGCCGATACGGCTCTTCCGGTGATCTTTGGACGCCTCAGGCGAACGGGTCACCGGGATAACCTCTTGAAATCTCCGCACCTGTGCACAGCTTGGTAGCGCAGACGAAATGCGCTCGGGCCGGTGCCCTGACCTCGGCTTTGCCGAGCGCATCGCAGGCGGAGATTTTCCTCGATGACCACCCAGCTTGAACTCGCCCCGACGGTGCAGTTGTCCGGCGGCGCGGCGATGCCGTGCCTCGGCCTTGGCACCTGGCCGCTCAAGGGGCAGGCCGCGGCCGATGCTGTCGCCAGCGCGATCGGCCTTGGCTATCGCCACATCGACACGGCCGAGAACTACCGCAACGAAGAGGCCGTGGGCGAGGGGGTACGTGCCTCGGGCCTGGCCCGCGAGGACCTTTGGCTGACGACCAAGTTCAACCGCGAGCATCACAGCGTCGCGGGCGTGCGCGAGGCGTGCGAAGCCAGCCTGAAGCGGCTGGGCACCGATTACATCGATCTTCTGCTGATCCATTGGCCCAACCCGGATCAGGACCGCTTCGTCGCGGCGTTCGAAGGGCTCGTCCAGCTGCGCGAAGCGGGGCTGGTGCGCGCGATCGGCACGTCCAATTTCAAGCCTGCCCATCTGGACAAGCTGTTCGCCGCGGGGCTCGTTCCCGAGGTCAACCAGATCCAGCTCGATCCCTACCACCGCCGCGACGACAATCTGGCGCTCCACGCGCAAAAGGGCATCGTGACCGAGGCGTGGAGCCCGATCGGGCAGGGCAGCGCGCTGCTTGATGATCCGGTGATCGGCGAAATTGCCGCTGCGCACGGGCGCACGGCGGCGCAGGTCGTGCTGCGCTGGCACGTTCAGCAGGGGCAGGTGGCGATCCCCAAGTCGGCCAATCCACAGCGTCAGGCGCAGAACCTGGCGGTGTTCGATTTCACGCTGAGCGATGCGCAGATGGTGCGGCTCGATGGTCTGGGGCGTCCCGACCCCGACATGCTCGACGCGGATCGCTTCGGGCACTGAGCCGAGTCCGGTTGCCCGGCTGGCGGTTGCGTCAGGCGACGCGCTGGCGGTCGAGGTAGTGGCGGCTCTTGAAGATTTCGCGGGCGTCCATCGCGCCCATCGGACGGCCGAAGAAATAGCCCTGGATCTTGCGGCAGCCCAGCTTGCGGATGATCTCGACCTCGCGGTCGGTTTCGGCCCCCTCGGCGGTGGTCGACATGTCGAGGCTTTCGGCCATGGCGACCACGGCGCGGATGATCGCGATGCTTTCCGCATTGCCCGAGGCCGCGCCCTGGACGAACGAGCGGTCGATCTTGATCGTCGAGAAGCGCAGCTTGCGCAGATAGCCGAGCGAGGAATAGCCGGTCCCGAAATCGTCGAGCGCGACCCCGCAGCCCAGCGACATGATCCGCTCGAGCACCTGGTTGGCCATCGTCCCGTCGCGCAGGAAGATGCTTTCGGTTACCTCGACCTCGAGCCGGTGTGGCGGCAACCCGCTTTCGGCCAGCGCGCTGACGACGCTCGCGGCGAAGTTGTGATCGAGCAGCTGCTCGCCCGAGACGTTGACCGCGACGCGCACGTGCGAAGGCCAGTTCATCGCTTCGTGGCAGGCTTCGCGCAGCACCCATTCGCCGATCGGGACGATCAGGCGGGTATCCTCGGCCAGCGGGATGAACTTGGCCGGGCTGACGAAGCCGTGTTCGGCGCTGTTCCAGCGCACCAGCGCTTCGAAACTGACCACGCTTTCGGTATCGGCATCGACCACCGGCTGGAAGGCGACCGACAGTTCGCGTCGCTCGAGCGCGTGGCGCAGCGAAAATTCGAGCTTGCGGCGTTCTTCGGCGCTGGCGTGCAGCGCGGGCTCGTAGCGGTGGTGGGCGTTGCCCCCGCCATCCTTGGCGCGGTAGAGCGCCAGGTCGGCGTTGCGCATCAGCGTTTCGACGTTGGCGCCGTCGTGCGGGCCGACCGCCGAGCCGATCGAGGCGCCGACGTAGAGCGTGTGGTGGTCAACCTCGTAGGGCTGGGCCAGCCGCTCGATCACCCGCACGGCCAGCGCCTCGACATAGCGCGCGTCGCTCGCATCGCGCACGACGATGGCGAATTCGTCGCCGCCCAGGCGCGCGCAGATATCGTGCTCGCCCATCTGTTCGCGCAGGCGTTCGGACACACGCGCGAGCAGCTGGTCGCCGACAAGGTGGCCCAGCGTGTCGTTGACCGCCTTGAAGCGGTCGAGGTCGATCATCAGGAAGGCGCAGCGCGTGCGCCAGGTCTCGGCATAGTCGAGCGCATCACCCAGTGCCTCGGTCAGCATCATCCGGTTGGGCAGGCCGGTCAGCGTGTCGTAACGGGCAAGATAGGCGATCTTGTCTGAACTCTCGCGCGCTTCGGTCTCGTCCGAGCCGACACCGCGGAAGCCGATGAAGGCGCCGTTCTCGTCGAGCTTGGGCGTGCCCGAAAGCTCCCACCAGCGCGTCTGGCCGCCGATCACCACCCGCACGAGGAGATTGGAAAAGCTTTCGCGCCGCTTGATCCGCTCGGCCAGTTCGCGCAGGCCCGCGTGAAAGTCACCGGTTTCCCAGCACGCGCCCGCGATCAGTTCGATGAAGGGCTTGCCTTCCAGCTCGCCCGCCTCGCGGCCGAGCGCGTAGGCAAAGCGCGGCGAGACCGAGCGCACGCGGCGCGCGGTGTCGGTCTGCCACAACCAGTCGGCCTCGCCTTCCTCGTATTCGCGCAGCAGCATCGAGACGACCTCGTCCTTTTCCGAGATGCCCGCTTCGGCGATCTTGGCGTGGAGGAAACGTTGCGCGCACTTGGCCGCGCCCCAGATCACGATGCCCGCGAGGACAAGGCTGATCGCGGCCATGTCGTAAGCGTGGGCGAAGAGGAAGAACAGCGCGCTCGATCCGCCGACCAGCACCCCGAAGAACAGCGCGGCCATCGGCACGGCGGGCATCAGCACGGCGGAGGCGGTCATCAGGACGGCGAGAATGGCCCAGATGCGCATCTGCAGCGCCGGGTCGATAAACGGGCCGAAAAGCGGCAGCGGCATCGCCCAGGCGAGCGCGTTGACCGCGCAGCCGGTGAGCAGCCGGTCGACTTCGCGCCGGTTTATGCCGCGGCGGTCGACCCCGGCGAGATTGCGCGTGATGCGATAGCTGCGCCACAGCACCGTGCCGGTGACCAGAAACCAGCCCGCCAGGACGAACGGCTCGACATGGCCGAAACACAGCGCGAAAACGGCAAGCATCGCGATGATCTGCGTGACGCGGCGCACCGCCGAGGCCTGGGGCAGGGCCGAAAACTGCATCCCCCGAAGCCGCACCCAGTCGCCGTCGTCGGGGTCGGTCAGGCCCATGATGGCGAGCGAGGGCAACTGCGTTGGCAGCGCCTTGGACGATCTGGAGGGCTTCGCGTTCGTGTTCACGGGGCCTGGCAATAAGGCCAACCCGTTAGCGCTCCGTAAAAAGACGTATATTTCCCTGCCGCCAAGGGCCCGCCGGGTGTATCCCCGCCGGGCCCGTTGCAATTACTCGACGGTCACGCTCTTGGCCAGGTTGCGCGGCTGATCGACATCGGTGCCCTTTACGCAGGCGACATGGTAGGCCAGCAGCTGCACCGGCACGGCATAGACCAGCGGCGCGATCAGCGGGTGGACCTTGGGCATCTCGATCGTGGCGATGCAGCCTTCGCCCGCTTCGGCGATACCCTCGGCGTCCGAGATCAGCACCACTTTGCCACCGCGCGCGCGCACTTCCTGCATGTTGCTCACGGTCTTCTCGAACAGCGGCCCGGAGGGAGCGAGGACGATCACCGGAACGGCCTCGTCGATCAGCGCGATGGGGCCGTGCTTCATCTCACCCGAAGCGTAACCTTCAGCGTGAATGTAACTGATTTCCTTGAGTTTCAAGGCGCCTTCAAGGGCCAGCGGAAAGTCCGGCCCGCGCCCCAGGTAGAGCACGTCGCGCGCCGGGGCGATGAGGTGCGCCATGCGCGCGATCTCATCGTCATGGGTAAGCGCGGCGTTGAGGCAGGCGGGGGTCTCGATCAGATGCTGGACGACGCGGGTCTCCTCCTCGCGGTCCATCCGGCCGCGCAGCACGGCGAGCCGCGCGGCAAGCGCGGCGAGCACCGACAGCTGGCAGGTGAAGGCCTTGGTCGAGGCGACACCGATTTCAGGCCCGGCGTGGGTGGGCAGCAGCAGGTCGGCCTCGCGCGCCATCGTGCTGGTGGGCACGTTGACGACTACGGCGATGGTCTGGTCGTGCGCCTTGCAGTGGCGCAGCGCGGCCAGCGTATCGGCGGTCTCGCCCGATTGCGAGATGAACAGCGCGAGCCCACCGGGTTCGAGCACCGGGTCGCGGTAGCGGAACTCGGAGGCCACATCGATGTCGACCGGCACGCGCGCGAACGTCTCGATCCAGTACTTGGCGACCATCCCGGCGTAATAGCTGGTGCCGCACGCGACGATGGTGATGCGCTTTACGCCCGCAAGGTCGAAGTCCATCTGCGGCAGCGTGACCGACTGGGTGACCTGACGGATGTAGCTGCTCAGCGTCTGGGCGACGACGGTGGGCTGCTCGAAGATTTCCTTCTGCATGAAGTGGCGATAATTGCCCTTCTCGATCGCCACGGCCGAGGCGCCCGAAGCCACGATCTCACGGGTGACGGGCTGGTTGTCCACATCGTAGATCTGCGCGCCCTCGCGGGTGATGACGACCCAGTCGCCTTCCTCCAGATAGCTGATGCGCTGGGTCAGCGGCGCGAGCGCGAGGGCATCCGAGCCCAGGAACGTCTCGCCCTCGCCATAGCCCACCACCAGCGGCGAGCCGAGCCGGGCGCCGATCAGCAGTTCGGGATGCTGGCGAAACGCGATCGCCAGCGCAAAGGCGCCGCGCAGCTGGGGCAGCGCCGCCTTGACCGCGTCCTGCGGGGAAAGACCGGCTTCGACCTGTTCGGAGACGAGATGGGCGACGACTTCGGTATCGGTCTGGCTTTCGAAGGTCCGGCCGCGCGCTTCGAGCGCCTCGCGCAAGGGACGGAAATTCTCGATGATGCCGTTGTGGACGAGCGCGATCTCGCCCGTCGCGTGGGGGTGCGCGTTGGCGGCGGTCGGTGCGCCGTGGGTCGCCCAGCGGGTGTGGGCGATGCCGGTGAGGCCGGGGGCGGGGTTGTGGGCCAGCTCCTTGACCAGATTGGCCAGCTTGCCTTCGGCGCGGCGGCGGATCAGATGCCCGTCCGCCACCGTGCAGACCCCGGCGCTGTCATAGCCGCGGTATTCCATCCGGCGCAGACCGTCGACCAGACGGTCCGCCACCTCTTCCTTGCCCACGATACCGATAATTCCACACATGGTGCGCGCATTCGTCCTGTTGGCCGGGGATCACCCGGCGCTGTTGCTGTGCTCGTCCAGCGTTAGTCGCAGCGCGCCGCCGCGACCAGCCCGGAATTTGTTCGAAGGGGGCGCCGTTCCGCCGCGGGAGCGGGCTCAGCGCGGGTCGGCATCCTGCACCCGGCGGGTGAGCGAAACCTTGATCCGGTCGGGCGTGGTGTCGCGCAGGGCGATCTCGCGCGCCTGCTGGCGACGGCGCTGGCGGTGATGCAGGCTGCTGATCACGAGCGCGAGGATCAGGCAGGTCACCCCGATCAGCGTGACGCAGTTGGCGAATTCGGCAATGGCGCGCGGGCCACAGGTCAGTGCCTCAACCGGCTGGCCTTCGATGCAGGGCTGGCCATAGGCGAACTTGAGGTAGCGATTGAGCGCGTAGCACAGGGCAAAGCCCAGCCAGCAGCCCCAGCGAATCGCCCGGCCAAGTCCTTGCGTCCAGTCCATGACCGCCTCGTGCCCGCCTCGGTGTTAATGATATGTGAAGGTTCATTTCATTGCGGCCGTTTGCGGGCATTGTTGCAGCGTCGCGCAAGGGGAGAGGGGGCGCGGCTCAGTCGCCGTCGATGAGATCGCCCAGGCCGCCCAGGATCGAGCCTTCGCCGCGGTTCTGCCCGCCGCGCGATCCGGCTGCGGCGAGCATGCGGCCCGCCAGGCGTGAGAAGGGCAGCGACTGGATCCACACTTTGCCCGGTCCGCGCAGGCGCGCGAAGAAGATGCCCTCGCCGCCGAAGAACATCGACTTGACCGACCCTGCGCGCACCAGGTCGAAATCCACGCCCTGGGTGAAGGCGGCGACGCAGCCGGTGTCGATATGCAGTTCCTCGCCCGGCTCCAGTTCACGCTCAACCACGGTGCCGCCCATCTGCACGAAGACCCAGCCATCGCCGTCGAGCCGCTGCATGATGAAGCCTTCGCCGCCGAACAGGCCGGTCATGATCTTCTGCTGGAAGTGAACCCCGATCGAGACCCCGCGCGCGGCGCACAGGAAGGCATCCTTCTGGCAGATCAGCCGCCCGCCGACATCGTCGAGCTTGATCGGCAGAATGGCGCCGGGAACCGGGGCGGCAAAGGCGACGCGCGCCTTGCCCTGGCCATGGTGGGTGAAGACCGTGGTGAACAGGCTCTCGCCCGTCACCAGCCGCTTGCCCGCGCCGAGCAGTTTGCCCATGAACCCGCCGTCCTGTCCGCCCGAACCGTCGCCGAACACGGTCGACATCCCGACGCTGGCGTCCTTCCAGACCATTGCGCCCGCTTCGGCGACCGCGCTTTCCCCCGGATCGAGTTCGATCTCGACGAATTGCAGTTCCTGACCCTTGATTTCGAAATCGACATCGTCGGCAACCGTCGATGTTCGGGTATGACTCCAAGGATTGTTGGACATGGTCGCTCCCATTCTTCGCCGAACAGACAAGAGTTTGCGTACAGGTACGATGTGTGCTGGCAATGTTTGCTTGTCAAACCGCGCTCATCGGATATTCTGGGCGCTTAAACGAACGAACGTCCAACGCACCAAAGACAGGCGCGCGAACAGCGCCGGGCAGGGCGTTCGTTCCGGGAGAAGGATAGCTGCCTTGGACGCCACGAATCCGATTTCAGGCCCGAATTCCCTTCAGCCGGTGCGCCGGGTGGGGCTGGCTGCGCTTGGTCTGGCGCTGGGGCTTGGCGTGTTCTCCCTGCCGGCCGCCGCGCGCGATGCGGCGCTGATCGAGCCGGGCGCCCGCGCGGCGCACCCTACCGCGCTGATCCATACGCCGTTGGCCTCTCCCGACCTCAAGGCCGATCTCGACAAGGGGTTCGCACGCCTGCGCAAGGGGGACAGCGAGAAAGCGGTGTCCTATTTCGACCGGGTCATCGCGGCGGCCGACAGCTATCTCGCCAACGATCCGCGCCCGCGCCGCTGCATCGCGACCGCGCGGCGCGACGGTGAGGCCGCGCGCGTGGCGCAGGCCGGTGAAGTCGTCGCGATCGACGATGCGCTGTGCGATGCGCATTTCGGGCGTGGCTTCGCGCTGATCGACCTTGGCCGTGGTGACCTTGCCGAAGCGGACTTGCGCGCGGCGACCGAAATGGCGCCGAGCGATGCGCATTTCGCCAACGAATACGCCGAACTCTACAAGTCGCGCCGTGATTGGCCGCAGGCCTATGCGCTGTTCGAACGCGCCTGGAAGATGTCCGACCAGACCATGGGCGGCCCCAACGCCGACATGGCGGCTCGCGCGCTGCGCGGCATGGGCTATGCGGCGGAAAAGATGGGCCACCTCGACGAAGCGCGCACTCTGCTGCAAAAGTCGCTGGCGTTCGAACCCGATAGCGAAGCGGGCCGGGTCCAGCTCTCGCATGTCGAGCGTATGCAGGCCATCGGCTCCTGACGCCAGCCCGCGGTGGGAGCGGGGATAGGGCCGGGGGGCCGATCACCGCCATTTGCTCGGGGGCTCTTGCGCTGGTGGGGGTGTTGACGGCAACGCCTGGCAGAGCCGAAGCGCAGGACCCGCGTCTGGTCGAGATCGTCGAATTGCTGCACCGGAACGAAGCGTTCGAGGCCCTGGCACAAGCCGTTGCGATGGACCCGACCAACGCGTTTTTCCTCAGCGAGCTGGGACTGGCCCAGGCCCTTGCCGGGCAACCGGGGAAGGCCTTGGACAATTACCGGCGCGCCCATCGGCTTGGCGCCGTACAAGCCGACGACCCATCGATGCGTGCGATCGATGCGCGCGCGCTGCGCGGCATGGGCAAGGCCGCGCGCGCAGGGCGATCTTGACGGGGCACAGGATTTCTTCGCGCAAGCGTTTGCGCTGGAAGGCGACGATACCCAAACGCGTGCCGCGCTCGCCGAAGTCGTGCGCGAACAGGCGGGAAAATGAGCCCTCGCGGTTTTGCCGCAGGTCAGGACTTCTCGATCGAATAGCCCGCGCCTTTGAGCGCCATGGCCACGGCAAGCGCCTGATAGTGGGCGGCGTGTTCGGGCTCGAACAGGTGCCCACTTTCCTTGCCCGTCCTGGCGATTGCCTCGCGGATCACGCGGTAGACATCCTGTGGTACGCTGCCCATGCGGGTCAGATCCTCAAGCGTGCGGTTCATGGGACCTCCCATCGTTGCGATGGAAAGAATGTAGGCACGCGTGGGGAAATGTCACCAGCAGGAGCAGGGTCTTCGCGCCGAACGGGCGCATTGGGCCGGGATCAGCTGGTCTTTTCGGCCTTTTTCTTCTTCATCGCGTCGTGGAAGCGGTCAGCCCAGCCCGGTTTCACCAGCTGTTCGCCGCGAACGAGGCGCAGTTCGCCATCGGCGACGTCGCGCGTGACGGTGCTTCCCGCCGCGACGATGGCATCGGCGCCAATCTTGACGGGCGCGACGAGCGCCGAATTCGAGCCGATGAAGGCGCGCGCGCCGATCACCGTGCGGTGCTTGAAGTAGCCGTCGTAGTTGCAGGTGATGGTGCCGGCACCGATGTTCGCGCCCGCGCCCACGCTCGCATCGCCCAGATAGGTGAGATGGTTGGCCTTGGCGCCTTCGCCCAGCTCGGCGTTCTTGATCTCGACGAAATTGCCGACCTTGGAGCCTTTGCGCAGCGCCGCGCCCGGCCGCAACCGTGCGTAGGGGCCGATCGCGACGCCGCTTTCGAGGACTGCGCCTTCAAGGTGCGAAAAGGCGTGAATCACCACCTCGCTCGCGACCGTGACACCCGGCCCGAAGACCACGTTGGGCTCGATCGTGACGTCCTGGCCAAGCTGCGTGTCCCAGGCGAAGAACACCGTTTCGGGGGCGATCAGGGTCACGCCCTCGGCCATGGCCTCCTCACGTCGACGGGCCTGCCAGCGCGCTTCGGCGGCGGCCAGTTCGGCCCGGCTGTTGATGCCGCCCACTTCGTCCGGATCGTCGGTCACGATGACCGCGCAGGAGCGCCCTTCCAGCGCGGCGACATTGACGATGTCGGTCAGGTAGTATTCGCCCGCAGCGTTGTCGTTTCCGACTTTCGCGAGCAGCGCGAACAGGTCGGCGGATTTCACCGCCATGAGCCCCGAATTGCACAAGGTGCAGGCGCGCTGTTCCTCGCTGGCGTCCTTGTATTCGACCATCATTGCGATGCGGCCGTCATCATGCGCGAGGATGCGGCCGTAGCGCAGCGGGTCCTCGGGCTCGAAGCCGAGCACCACCACGGCGGGGGCATCCTCGGCGTGGAGCCGCGCGATCATGGCGCGCATGGTTTCGGGGCGCACGAAGGGAACATCGCCGTAGAGGATCAGCACGTCGCCGGTGAAACCCTCCAGCGCGGCCTCGGCTTGCTGCACCGCGTGGCCGGTGCCCAGTTGCGGGTCCTGCACCGCGATCGCGGCGCGCTCTTTCAGGCGTGCCTCGAGCTGCTCGCGCCCGTGCCCGGCGACCACGACGCTGCGCGCGGGGGCAAGCGTGTCGGCGCTGGCGAGCAGGTGCTCGATCATGGGACGCCCCGCGATCGGGTGGAGCACTTTGTGGAGCGAGCTTTTCATGCGCGTGCCCTTGCCCGCGGCAAGAACGACGATAGCGAGCGGCGATGCGGTGTCAGTCATACCATCGCCATCTGCCAGCAATTTGTTGCAGTTTCCACTTCGACTTGTCAGGGATGCCCAAATGACCGAATTTCCTTACGACATTGTCGGCTTCGACCTCGACGGAACGCTTTTCGACACGCTTGGCGACCTGGGTAACGCGCTCAACCACGCGCTGGCGCTGGAGGGGCGCGCGCCGCTCGCGCGCCCGGTCGTGCGCACGCTCGTGGGCGGGGGCGTGCGCAAGCTGCTCCACCGTGGGCTCGAGATTTCGGGCGGGCTTCCCGAGGCGGGGCGGATCGAGGACCTTCAGGCCGCGCTCCTGGCCTTCTACGAAGCCAACATCGCACGGGAGACCGGGTTCTATCCTGGCGGCGAGGCGATGCTCGATGCGCTGGCCGCGCGCGGGGTCAAGGTGGCGCTCGTCACCAACAAGCTCGAACGCCTTGCGGTGCAACTGCTGCGCGAACTGGGGTTGAGCGAGCGGTTCTACACGGTGATCGGCGGCGATACGCTGGGGCCGGGCAAGGCCAAACCGCAGCCTGATCTGCTCGACCTCATGCTCGACCGGGCAGGCGGCGGCCGCGCGGTCTATGTGGGGGACACCAGTTTCGATACCGGCGCGGCGCGTGCGGCCGGCATCCCGTGCGTGGTGGTGAGCTTCGGCTTCAACGATGCGCTGCCCAGCGAACTGGACGGTGCGGCGGTGATCGATCATTTCGATGAACTGGTGCCGACGCTGGAAAGGATCGGGGCGCGGGCCGGGGTCTAGACGGCGGGGCACATTCAAACGACCGGTTTCGCCCCATGGCAGACGAAGAAGGAAGGGATTGAAGCAGGGGGCCATTGCCTCCTGCACCCCCGAAAATGGGCAGCGGTGCGCTCCACGTGCGCGTCGAGCCAGGGTTCGTCGGGAGACTTTTTAGAGCCTGCGGCGCCAGTCGTGCCGGACGGATGGGTCGTGCCCAATTCCGTCCTTCCGATTACCGCCAAATCGGACCACGCGGCCTGGCGGCTTTAAGCCAATGCTTTAAGCCTAATTGTTGACGCCCTCTGGAAGAACCCGAATTTCCAGCGCGGTGTCGGGATCGAGATAGCGCTGCGCCATGGCCTGCACATCGGCGGCGCTCAACGCTTCGAGGCGTTCGCGTCCCTTGAGGAAGCGGGTGATGCGCTCGGGTTCGCTCTGCGCGTTGTCGACCAGCGACATCCAGCCGCCGTTGGTCTTGAGCGCGTTGTCGAAGGCTTCGAGCATGGGCTGGCGCGCGCGCAGGAGCGTGTCGGCGCTGACCGGTGCGGCGCGCAGTGCAGCGATCACCCGGCGCATCGCGGTGCGCGTGGCGGCAAGCTCGCGGATGTCCACCGAAGCCGTGATCGCGAAGGTGCCGTAGCCTTTCCAGGCGTGCGACAGCGCGCTCGTGGCGCCGGGCGAGTAGGTCTTGCCCAGCGCTTCGCGCAGTTCGTCGGTCAGCGCGATGCGGGTCACCCGTTCGAGCAGTTCGAGGCGCAGCGTGTCGATCGGATCGGCGTCGTCGCGGGTGGGCCAGGTGAGGCGGAGCAGGGCCTGATCGCGCGGGCCAGTGTGGTGCAGCACGCGGGGCTGGCGGTCGCTGGTAAAGCGGCGCGGGGGCTGGTCGTTGTTGTCGTGGAAAGCGCTTTCGCGGGGAGGGAGAGCCCCGAAGGTGCGGGCGACCTCGGCGATCGCGGCGTCTTCGTCGATATCGCCGACCAGCGCGATCTCGATCGCGCCGTGGTCCAGCCGATCGCCGATGGCCTGCTTGAGCCCGGCGTAGCTCAGCGCATCGTACGTGGCGAGTGGTTGCAGGCTGAAGCGCGGGTCCTGGTCCGACAGGATCGCGCCGAGCCCGGCCTGCAGCGCCGAACCTGGAGTGCCGTCCCTTTGCGCGAAATACTGGCTGATCGCCTGATGGTACTGGACTTCGCCTTCGCGCCGATAGCCCGGATCGGTGACCAGCGCGGCGATCAGGTCGAGCTGGGTGGGCAGGTCCTGTGCGGTCGTCGTTGCCTTGGAAACGAAGCGGGTGGTCTGGCTGGCGAAATCGAAATCGAGCGTGTGCCCGGCGAAGATGGTGTCGAGATCGTCGCGGCTGTTCTTGCCCAGCCCGCCCTGGGGTAGATAGGCGGCCATTTCGGTGGCGGTCGGATTATCGAGGGTGTCGAGCCGGTCGCCCCCGTCGATCGCGACGCGCACGCGTACCTTGTCCTTTTCGAGCGCCGAGCGGTGCAGGTTAAGCATGACGCCGTTGGCGAAGCGGATCTCGCGGATACCCAGTTGCGGCTCGCGCCGTTCGCTGACGACAGTGCCCGGAACGCCGAACCCGGTATAGGCGAAGGGCGCGCTGGCCTGGGCGGGATCGTGCACGATGGGCGCGGCCATGGCCTGGTTCCAGGCTTCGCGCAGCGCCGCCGCGCCGCCCGCCGGAGCCTGGCGCCCTTCGAAGCGGATCAGGGGATTGTCGAGCGCGAGCGCTTCGCGTCGCATGGCGGCCAAAACGCGTTCGGGCGTCACGTCGGGGGCGAAGCGGGTGAAGCGGTCGAGCGCGGAAGCGGGTGTGGAGGGAACGAGATCGTCGCTCAGCAGCTGGAGCGCGGCGGCGGTCAAGGCCGCGTTGCTGCGCGTCTCGGCCGAATTGGCGGCGACCGTGAGGCTGGCGCGGATCGCGGCGAGCTGTTCGTCGACTTCGCCTTGGGTGAAACCCTGGGCCAGCGCACGGCGCACCTGGGCCAGCGCGGCGTCGAGCCCCTGCCGCCAGCCGCCATCGGTGCTGTCGATGACCAGGCGCGTGGTGCGCGCAGCCTTGAACACGTCGCCCGTGCCGAAGCCCGCGCCACGAAACGGCGGGCTGGGCAGGCGCGAGAGCTTTTGCAGGCGGCGGTTGACGATGTTGTAGCCGATCAGGCGCAGCAGGTTCTCCTGCCGCTGGGCGATCGAATCGGGTTCATCGAGCCAGGGCCCCGAGCGGACCACCGTGAGCCGTTCGGACAGGAGCGGGTCGATGTAGAGGTCGGTGCGCCCGGCATCGTGCGGCGCGATCGGCCCGGCGTCCGGCTGCGGGATCGGGGCGGGCCCTTGCCAGTCCGCGAAATGGCGCGCGATCGCGGCTTCGACCGCCTGCGTATCGACATCGCCGACGATGATGAGGGTGACGTTCGCGGGCACGTAGGTGCGTTCGTAGAGCCGCCGCAGGGCCTTGGCGCTGGCGCTCTTGACGGTGCTGGCTTTGCCGATCGCGAAGCGCTCGGCAAAGCGGGCGCGGGGGTAGAGGAAGCGGTAGGCTTCGCGCGTGTTGCGGAAGGAAAACGTGTTGCGATCGCGCATTTCGGAAAGGATCACGCCGCGCTCGCGGTCGATCGCGGCGGGGGCGAGGGTGAGGTTGCTCGCGGTTTCGCGCATAAGCATCAGCGCGGTGTCGAGCAGCGCCGGATCGCTGCGCGGCAGGTCGAGCTTGTAGGTGGTGTCCTCGAAGCCGGTCGAGGCGTTGGTATCGGCCCCGAAGGCGAGCCCCTCGCGTTCGAGCAGCGGCACCATCTGGCCTTCGGGCACGCGCTGCGAACCGTTGAAGGCCATGTGTTCGAGGAAGTGCGCCAGGCCGCGTTCCCGCGGCTTCTCGTCGAGCGAGCCGGTGTGGACGACCATGCGCACGAGCGCGGTGCCTGCCGGATAGGCGTTGTGGCGCACGATGTAGCGCAGCCCGTTGGGCAGCGTGCCGAAGTGGAACTGCGGGTCGAGCGCGATGTCGCTCTTCTCGAACGCCCAGGTCGGCGTCGGGGGGCTGGTGACGCGCGGCGCATCTGGCGCGGCGCCGTTCGCAAGAGCGGTATCGATCGGCGATACACAGAGCAGGAAAGGCAGGCAGGCCAGCAGGATAGGGTATCGCATGGACCTTGTAGTGCCCGAGCCACGCGCGCTTGCCAAGGGCGGCGCGCAACCGGCGGACCGATGCGAAAACCCCCTCGACCGGACGCACCGGACGAGGGGGCAAAGCTTTGGTGCGCGCCTTCAGGCGTCGCGCGGCGTTGCGGTAAGCTTACTTGCCGCGCAGCTTGCGGTGCTGCGAGAGGTCGAGCACTTCGCTGGGCGAGCCATCGTCCTGCAGCAGGCCCAGACGGCGCGCCACTTCCTGATAGGCCTCTTCCTCACCGCCCAGGTCGCGGCGGAAGCGGTCCTTGTCGAGCTTTTCGCCCGAGGTCATGTCCCACAGGCGGCAGCCGTCCGGGCTGATCTCGTCGGCGAGGATCACGCGGCTGTAATCGCCATCCCAGATGCGGCCGAATTCCAGCTTGAAGTCGACCAGGCGGATGTTGATCGCGGCGAACATGCCGGCCATGAAGTCGTTGACGCGGATGGCCATCGCGGAGATGTCCTGCATCTCTTCGTTGCTGGCCCAGCCAAAGCAGGCGATGTGCTCTTCGGCGATGAGCGGATCGCCCAGCGCATCGTCCTTGTAGCAGTATTCGATCAGCGTGTGGGGCAGCATCTCGCCTTCGGGGATGCCCAGGCGCTTGGAGATCGAGCCGGCGGCGACGTTGCGCACGACGACCTCGATCGGGATGATCTCGACCTGGCGCACGAGCTGCTCGCGCATGTTGAGGCGGCGAATGAAGTGGTTGGGCACGCCGATGTGGTTGAGGCGCGTGAACACATACTCGCTGATGCGGTTGTTGATGACGCCCTTGCCCTGGATCGTGCCCTTTTTCTGGGCGTTGAAGGCCGTGGCATCGTCCTTGAAGTACTGGATCAGGGTGCCGGGCTCGGGGCCTTCGTACAGGATCTTTGCCTTGCCTTCGTAGATCTGGCGGCGACGGGTCATTGAGGTGATCCTTGCATCGTGAAATTGCGCAACTGGAAAGAGCAAACCCCGGCTTTCGCGCCGCTTCGGCGACGGTTTGGGCCGGGGTTGTTCGCGGGCAGCATATAATGCAAGCGTCCGCAAAATCAAACTCTCGCGAGAAGGAGCAGGCGGGGCTTGGTCAACAGGCCTGAAAAGCCCGGATTTTCGTCTGGTTTGATGGGGTTTTCGGTGCGGCGTGCGCGGTTGGTAGGAGGATGGGGATGGCGGTTATGGTGACGGTTTTACGCGAGCGGCAGATCGCGCCGGTGCTCGACGCGCTGGCGCAGCTGCGCCAGGTGGTCTTTGCGCAATGGCCCTACCTCTACGACGGCGATGCTGCCTACGAGCGGGATTACGTGCGCGAATTCGCAGCCGAACCGGACAGCGTGCTGATCGCCGCGCGCGATGGCGCGCGGATCGTCGGCATGGCGACGGCTTCGCCGATGGGCGCACAAAAGGAGGCCTTCCGCGCGCCGTTCGCGGCGCGCGGGATCGATACCGGGGCGCTGTTCTACTTCGGCGAGTCGGTCCTGCTTGCGCCCTACCGGGGGCAGGGTATCGGCCACGCCTTCTTCGACCAGCGCGAGGCCTGTGCCCTTGCGGTCGGGGCGCGGGCGGCGTGCTTTGCCGCGGTGGTGCGGCCCGAGGACCATCCCGATCGCCCTGCGGATTATCGTGCGCTCGACGGGTTCTGGCGCAAGCGCGGCTACGCTCCGGTCGAAGGTCTGGTCACGCCGTTCGCGTGGAAGGACCACCGCGACGAGCACGAAAGCGAAAAGCCCATGCAGTTCTGGCTACGCCATTTCTGACCCTCCGCTCAGGAGGCAAGAAACCGCGCGACGATCGTTTCGGCGGCGCGTGTTACCTGATCCCAGGTCACGGCGAACCCTTCGGCACCGCCGTAATAGGGATCGGCGACATCGCGGCCTTCAAGCCCTGTGACATGGTCGAGCAGGAGCGAGAGGCGCGCGTGCGAGGCGGCGGGTTCGATGCGGCGCAGGTCGGCGAGGTTCTGCTGGTCCATTGCGATGATCGCGTCGAAGCGGGTGAAGTCGGCCCGGCTGACCTGCCGGGCGCGGTAGTGGCCGATGTCGATCCCGTGGCGCAGCGCTTCGGCGCGTGAGCGTGGGTCGGGCGGATTGCCGACGTGCCAGTTTCCGGTTCCTGCCGAATCGACGGTCATCGCCATTCCGGCGCGCTCGGCCGCGTCGCGCAGCGCGGCTTCGGCGAGCGGTGAGCGGCAGATATTGCCAAGGCACACGAAGAGGACCGAAGGCGATCGAGCGGAAGGTGCGGCGTTGGTCATGCCCGCTCCTCTACGCGATTGCAGCGGTGCGGTCATTCCCCGCCATGCCAGGTTGGCAGGACCTGTGTGGGTTCACTGGCGGCGCAGGGCGCGCGCGAGCTTTCCCAGCAATCCCGGCTCGTCCATCGGCCGGATCGGCCCGTAGAACAGGCGGCGTAACGAGGGATCGAGCGGCAGGCGCGGCGATGCGGCGCAGGCGCGCGTGAGCGGGGGGCGGGGGGACTGCGAACACAGGCGCGGGTGCATGGCGGCTCTTTCTCGGACAGGCGGTGCACGGGGCGGCATCGCACCGCGCGCGTCCGTTGGGGCGGAGGCGGGGTGGATGGTGGTGCCGACGCCCCCGGTTCGAGGCGCCGACCCGCGCAGTGTGGCGCACCGCGGGTAACCTCCAGCCTTGCACGCGGATCACGAGATTGCCGGAGCCACGCGAAGACGCGTGTTAACCCTCGTTCCCCGCAAAAGCGCCTATCCGGCGGTATCGCGCATTTCGTGGGCCAGCCGGGCGATCATGGCGTGGATCTCGCTGCCCAGGAACGGCTTGGCGAGCATCGGGCGGTGGCTGTGCCCGGCGGGAAGATGGCGCCGGTCATACCCGCTGACGAAGGCGAAGGGGGTGGCCCTTTCAGCCAGCGCGTCGGCGACCGAATCGATCCTCTCGCCGTTGAGGTTGCCGTCGAGCAACGCCAGGTCGGGGGTCGCGCGGGTGATGATGTCGATCGCCTGTTCGCACGAGGCGGCCGGGCCCAGCGGGATGCCGCCGTTGTCTTCGATCTCCATGGCCAGTTCCATCGCCACGAGAGGTTCGTCCTCGACGATGAGGATGCGCAAGTTCGCGAGTGAGGGGCCAGGCGCGCCCTCACTTTGCGTCGCCTCGCCCGCCTGGGCCGGAGCCTGTGCTGGTGCAGGTGCCGGGTCGCGAAGCGGTTCGGCCACCGCAGCGGACAGGGGCGCGGTTTGGCCCATGGCACAGCTGCAGGGCGGTTCGATCGGCGCGAGGCGTGGGGGCGATGTCCGATCGCGCTCGGACCCTGCGACGAGCGGAACGTCGAGATCCCAGACTACCCCGAAGGGCGCAAAATTGGCGGCGATGCGGGCGCCATCGGAAGCGAGACTGCCTTCGATCAGGCTCGATCCGAAACCGCGCCGCTCGGGCTGGATGACGGCTGGGCCGCCGCGTTCCTGCCAGCGCAGGCGCAGCCAGTCCCCTTCGCGCGTCCAGCTCAGCGAGACGGTGCCCATCTCGTTCGACAAGGCGCCGTACTTGTGCGCGTTGGTGGCCAGTTCGTGGAGGATGAGCGAAAAACGCAAAGCCAGTTCGGGGGGCAGATCGACATCGGGGCCCGAAAGCACCAGACGGTCTTCGCCCAGTGTGCCGATGGCGACCTGGTCCGCGATCAGATGGCGCAGGCTCGCGCTGTCCCAGGTCGTCGCGCTGAGCAGCGAATGGGCGCGCGAAAGCGCCTGGATGCGGCCCGAGAAAGCCTCCTGGAACTCCTCGGGCGAGCGGGCGTGGCGAAACCCCTGCGAGGCGATCGCCTGGACCGTGGCGAGGGTGTTCTTGACCCGGTGGTTGAGCTCGCCGATCAGCAGCTGCTGGGTGCTTTCGGCGCGGCGGCGCTCGGTCACGTCGATCATGGTGAGCAGCACGCTGCCGGGCATCCGCCCGCTTCCGGCGAGTGCGGTGACGTACCATTCGCCTTCGCGGCGGGTGCCGTCGGCGCGGCGGAAGCGATGATCGTGGACGGCGCGTCCGTCGCGGCTCTCGATCATCGAACGGATCGCGGCGATCGCGCGCTCGCGTTCGTCTTCGAGCAGGAAGGGCACCTCGTCGAGATGGCGCCCGATCATGTCCTGCGCGCTGTAGCCCATCGCGCGTTCCGCGCCCTTGAACCAGTTGGTGATGCGCAAGTCACCGTCGATCTCGATCGTGGCGAGCAGCGAGTTGTCGCTGTAGGCCCGCAGCCGCCCCAGCGCGATGCCCAGTTCGTCGCGCTGGCGGGCGATCTCGCGGCGCTGGCGGGCCAGTTCGACGAAGACCGCCGCCTTGGAATTGAGGATCGTGATGTCGAGCGGCTTGAGCAGGTAATCCACCGCGCCCGCCTCGAAACCACGGAAACGGCGCCGCTCGTCGGTTGCCACGGCGGTCAGGAACATGATCGGCACGCCCTTGGTCCGCTCGGTCCCGCGCATCAGTTCGGCCAGTTCGAAGCCGTCCATCTCGGGCATCTGGACGTCGAGCAGGGCGAGCGCGAAATCGTCGCGCAGCAGGAGTTCGAGCGCTTCGAAACCACTCGAGGCCGTCACCAGTTCGACACCGGGCTGGTCGAGCGCGGCTTCGAGCGCGATGAGGTTTTCACGCACGTCGTCGACGGCGAGAATCTTGAGCGGCTCATTCAGCATAAGCGGCCTCCTGGGTTTCGTGGGCACGGCGTCGCCAGACTTTCTCGTCGGGGGCGAATTCGGTGAAGTTTTCGCGCTCGGGCGAAAAGTGGACGGTCTCCTTGGAGCCGAGCCCGAGGAAGCCGCCAGGTGGCAGCGAGCGCGAGAACAGGCCCAGCGCGCGGTCTTGCAGCGTGCGGTCGAAGTAGATCAGCACGTTGCGGCTGGAGACGAACTGGACCTCGGAAAACACCGCGTCGCTGGCCAGGTTGTGGTCGGCGAAGACCGCGCGCTGGCGCAGGCTCGGGTCGAACCGGGCGACGCCATAGTGCGCGGTGTAGTAATCCGACAAAGAGGCCTTGCCGCCCGCCTCGCGGTAATTGCGCGAGAAGCCCGAGAGTCGCTCGATCTCGAAGATGCCGGCCTTGGCGCGTTCGAGCGCGGCGGTGTTGATGTCGGTGCAGTAGAACAAGGTGCGCTCCTCGAGCCCTTCCTCGCGAAAGAGGATGGCCATCGAGTAGAATTCCTCGCCATTGGCGCAGCCCGCGATCCACACCTTGATCGAGGGCCAGGTGCGCAAGTGCGGGATCACCCGTTCGCGGATTGCGCGAAAATATTCCGGATCGCGGAACATGTCGCTGACCTGGATGGTCATGAAGCCGATCAGTTCGGGCAGGCATTCGGGCTGGTGGAGCACGCGTTCGAGCAGGCCGGCAAGGTTGGCGTGGCCGAAGTGAACTTGCGCGCGCTGGAGGCGGCGCAGCACCGAAGTACGGGAATACTCGCGAAAATCGTACTGATAACGCCGCCAGATCGCCTCCACCAGCAGGTCGAGTTCGATCTCCTCCACGCTGTCGCCGCTGCGCATGACCATCATGGGCGGGGCATCCACACGCGCACGAGGCTGAGCAGCTTGTCGACGTCGAGCGGCTTTGGCAGGTAATCGTTGGCGCCCGCATCGAGGCATTCGCGGTGGTCGCGTTCCATCGCCTTGGCGGTCAGCGCGATGATCGGCAGCGATTGCCACTGCACGTCCTTGCGAATTTCGCGCATGCAGGTGAGGCCGTCCATCTCGGGCATCATGATGTCCATCAGCACGAGGTCGACCGGGGCGCCGTCGCTGTCGGCCGAGCGGGCCAGCTCGCTCAGCGCTTCCAGGCCATTGCGCGCGATGCGCACGTTCACCCCGTGCGGTTCGAGTACCGAGGTGAGCGCGTAGACGTTGCGGATGTCGTCCTCGACCACGAGGATCTGGCGCCCCTCGAGTGCGGCGTCGCGGCCGAGCGAACGCGCCAGCAGTTTCTGCTTGTCGTCGGGCAGTTCGGAAACGACCTGGTGGAGGAACAGCGTCACTTCGTCGAGCAGACGCTCCGGGCTCTTGGCGCCCTTGATGATGATCGACTTGGAATAGCGGCGCAGGCGCATTTCCTCTTCGAGCGAGAGGTCGCGCCCGGTGTAGACGATCACCGGGGGGAAGCTGACGGCTTCATCGGTCGAGAGGCGCTCGAGCAGGTCGAGCCCGGTCATGTCGGGCAGGTTGAGGTCGAGCACCATGCAGTCGAACGTGTCGCTGCCCAGCCGTTCGAGGCAATCGGCGGCGGTCTGCACCTCGAGCGTTTCGACATCGCGCGAGGCGAGCAGGTGGTGAAGCGATTCGGCCTGGGTGGCGTCGTCCTCGACGATCAGCACGCGGCGCAGGCGCTGCGCCATGCGCGCCTCGAGCCCTTCGAGCATCGTCACCAGCGTCTCACGCGCGACCGGCTTGAACAGGTAACCGACCGCGCCGCTCGCCAGCGCGTCGTGATCGTCGTGATCGGCCGAGACGATATGGACCGGGATGTGGCGCGTGCGCGTGTCGCGCTTGATGCGGTCAAGCACCGAGAGCCCGGTGTGATCGGGCAGGTGCATGTCGAGGATCACCGCCTGGGGGAGGTACTGGCGGGCGAGCAGCGCGCCTTCGTCCGCCGTGCCCGCGATCAGCACCTGGAAGCCCACCTCGTGGGCGATGTCGGCGAGGATGCCGGCGAAGGCGGGATCGTCCTCGACGACGAGGATCGTGCGCGAATCCCCGGTCAGCGCCTCACGGTCGTCGGGGATGATCGGGGGCGAGGGGGCGAACGGCGCGCGCGCGGCGGTGGCCGGAGCGCTTGCCGGGGGTGTTTCGCGCAGGCCGAGCGGGGGGCGCGTGCGCTCCGTGTTCGGCGCGGTGAAGTGGCGCGGCAGGGTGATGGTGAAGGCGCTTCCCTGGCCGGGTTCGCTTTCCAGCGTGATCGCACCGCCCAGCAGGCCGGCCAGCTCGCGCGAGATCGACAGGCCAAGTCCGGTGCCGCCGTACTTGCGCGCGATGCCGCCATCGGCCTGGCGGAAGGCTTCGAAGATGGTCTCGCGCTGGGCTTCGGGAATGCCGGTTCCGGTGTCGCGCACGGTGAAGGCGAGCCGCTGCGCGTCGGGTGCGGTGACCGCGATCGCGACCTCGCCCTCGGCGGTGAACTTGAGCGCGTTCGAGAGGAAATTGCGCAGCACCTGTTCGAGCCGCAGGAAGTCGGTCTCGATCGTCTCGGGCGCGTCGGGCGCGGTCTCGAAGCGCAGGGCCAGCCCCTTGCGCTCGGCCGAGGCGCCGAAGGCGTCGCCCAGCTTGCGCAGCAGGTCGGCGATGCGCACGTCGCTGGGGTCGAGATCGAGCCGGCCGGCCTCGATCTTGGAAATGTCGAGCACGTCGTTGATGAGCGTGAGCAGGTCGTTGCCCGAAGTCTCGATCGTGCGCGCGTAGCGCACCTGTTCCTCGCTGAGGTTGGCGCCGCGGTTGTCGGCGAGCAGGCGTGCCATGATGAGCAGCGAGTTGAGCGGGGTGCGCAGCTCGTGGCTCATGTTGGCGAGGAATTCGGACTTGTAGCGGCTGGCCTGTTCCAGCTCGTCGGTCTGGGTGCGCAACCGGGCCTGCGCGCGGGCGAGTTCGTCGCGCTGCGATTCGAGCGAAGCGGTCTGCTCCTCGAGTTGGGCGTTCGTGCGTTCGAGATCGGCCTGCTGGCTTTCGAGCTGCGACTGCGAGGCCTGGAGGAGCTTGGCCTGGGCCTCCAGTTCGTCGTTGGTGGCGCGCAGTTCCTCGCTCTGGTTCTGCAGCTCCTCGGCTTGCTGCTGGGTTTCGGAAAGCAGCTGTTCGAGCCGCGCGCGGTACTTCGCGGCGCGCAGGGCGACACCCATGATGCCCGAGATGCGATCGAGGAATTCGGGGGCGAGATCGGCCTCGGCCTCCGGACTGTCGAGGAAGGCGATCTCGATCAGGCCGTTGGTGCGCGCGTCGATCGCGCTGGTGCCGATCACCAGCCGCTCGGGATGGCCGCGGCCCATGGCGCTGCCAAAGGTGATGTAGCCCTTCGGAACGCGGGTGATGGTCGCGCTGCGGCCATCGGCGATGGCCTCGCCGAGCAGGCCGTCGCCGCGCTCGATCGTCTCGGGCACGTCGGCGCCCGGCGGGATGGCGTAGCCCGCGATACGGCGGAAGACGCCATCGTCGTTGACGTAGAGCAGCGCGGCGCAGGCGCCGAAGCGGCGGGCGATGAAGGTCAGCGCCCGCTCGCCCAGGTCCTGCAGGCTGAGATTGCCCTGGAGCGCGCGGGCAATGTCGGTCTCGGCCTCGCGCAGGTGCTGCTCGCGTCGGCTGGCGTTGCGCATGGTGATGAACACCGTGCCGATGCCAGCCAGCATCATCGTCGTGGCGCAGGCCAGCGTGCGGTTGATGAAGGCGAAGTCGTCCGATGCGTTGGTCGGGGCGAGCATGAAGCCGGCGACGATCAGCAGGCACGCGCTGGCCCCGACGGTGACCGGGGCAAGCCGGTGGCGGGCGAGAAAGGCCAGCGTGGTGGGAATGAGGTAAAGAACCCAGATTCCCATGCCCAGGGGCGAGGTGGCATCGGCCGCGAAAGTGAGGCCCAGCAGGACGGCCAGCAGGGCGTAGAGCAGGGGGCGGGAGTCGAGTGCGCGTACGATCGTCATTCCAACTTCGACGCGCTGCCCGTTCGGCTGCGCGCCGTTAACCTCCTGATGCAGCTGCCTGGATCGCTCAACGCGTTTTCTTCCAAATGGTTCCAGACTTTTTTGCGATGCTCTGCCGCGGGTTCGCACAAGGGGTGAAAACGGGGGCGTGCGGGGGCTCCAAATTATCCTTAACCTTTTGGCTCTAAACGGTGAGGGGTGCGGCGCACGAAGGAATGAGGCTGGGGCTGGGACGAATGAAGTTGTCGGTTGTACGGGCGCTGGGCCGGATCATACGGGACAAGCGCGGCAATATCCTCCCCTTGGCCGCCATCGGCATGGTGCTGCTGACCGCGATGATCGGCGGCGGGGTCGATTTCAGCCGGGTCTACCGTGCGCGCAACCAGCTCCAGGCGGCTTGCGACGCGGGTGTGCTGGCCGGGCGTCATGCGGTGACGACCGACGGCTACGACGCCGATGCCGAGGCCGAGGCGGACAAGTTCTTCGAGGTCAATTTCACCTTCGGCGACGGGGCGACCTTCACCAGTTCATCCGACGATGATGGCAACAACGTCGAGGGCGTGGCGAGCTATACCGTCAACCTGCTGATCATGCGCCTGTTCGGGTTCAACAGCTTCGCCCTGACCACCAACTGCACCGCCTCGATGGGGGTGGGCAATGCCGACGTGATGATGGTGCTCGACACCACCGGCTCGATGACCACCGCGCTGGGGAGCACCACGCGCATCGCCGCGCTGCGCACCGCGATGAAGAATTTCTATTCCACGCTGTCGGGCTCGCTGGGCGATTCCAACGCGCGCGTGCGCTATGGCTTCGTGCCTTACAGTACGACGGTCAACGTCGGGCACCTGCTCTACAACCTCAACCCCGATTACATCGCCGACACCCACACCTACCAGTCGCGGGTGCCCTATTTCATCGACTATTCGACCGCGACCGAAACGGGCTCGAGCACGAGCACCGGGTCGAGCTCGCTGAGCAGCAGCGGCAGGTACTCCAACACCTCGTATTCCTCGCAGTCCAGTTGCGAGAGCGCGCTGCCGACGAGCGACACCTCCTATTCGGATTCGGGCAGCGCTTCGACCAGCACTTCGACCAGTTCGTCCTCGGATACCTCGGTCACGGTCACCCAGACCAGCTCGCAGCCCCAGACCATGACGACTTACGCCTGCGTCGCGTCCTCGAGTGGCGGTGGTGGTTACGGCCACGGCAGCAGCAGCACCAAGTACTATATTTATTATTACACCTACACGCGCACGTCCAAAACGACGACGACGTATAGTGCCTCGTACACCAACACGCCGACCTCGAACTCGACGTTCGACCACTGGAAGTACATGGCGGTCGACTACGATACGAGCACGTTCAAGACGTTCGCTTCGACGACCACCTACACCGGCTCGAGCGGCGCTTCGGTCAGTTCGACCTGGGACGGCTGCATCGAGGAACGGGCGACCGAGGCGGCCGATGCGGACGACATCGACTGGTCGTCGAGCGATGGCTATTCGCCCAGCGGGATGCTCGACATGGACATCGACACCGCGCCCGATGAAAGCGACGACAGCACCAAATGGGCGCCGCTGTGGTATCAGATCGTCTACACGCGTGCGGGAACGTCGACCAGCAACACCAACTCCTTCAGCCTCGCCACCTCGACCACGGGGTCGTCGTCGACGGTATCCGAAACCTGTCCTTACGCGTCGCAGGGACTGGAAGAGATGTCGCAGTCCGACTTCGATGCCTACGCCGATTCGCTGACGGCATCGGGTAATACCTATCTCGATGTGGGTATGGCCTGGGGCGGACGCCTCCTCTCGCCCGATGGTATTTTTTCCAGCACGGTCAACGAAGAGCCGAGCAATGGCGCGGAAGTGTCGCGGCATATCATCTTCATGACCGACGGCGAGATGCAGACGGCGCTCACCGTCAGCTCTGCGTGGGGGGTTGAGTGGTTCAACCGCCTGGTCACCGACAGCGGCGGCAGTGCCTCGCAGTCCGACGATCGCCACACCGCCCGCTTCCTCGCCGAATGCAAGGCGATCAAGGCCAAAGGTATCCGCATCTGGGTGATCGCGTTCACCTCGTCGCTGTCCGATGATCTGACGACCTGCGCCTCGGACGACAGTTCGTTCACCGCCAGCAGCAGCAGCGACCTCAACGACGCCTTTCAGGAAATCGCCAAGGAAGTCGGCGAGTTGCGGATCGTTTCGTGAGCAGGAGCGGCACCTTGCGCGCGCGGGGCCCGCGAAGGCGCCGGATCGCGCGGGCGATGGCGCTCGGGCGGGCCGGGCTGAGTGACGTTCGCGGGGTGACGGCTCTTGAATTCGCCGTGGCGGGGCCGATCCTGATCCTGCTCCTGTTGGGCTGCCTTGACCTTGGGCAGATGCTCTATGCCTCGGCGCTGCTGCGCGGCGCGGTGCAGCAAGTGGCGCGTGACGCGACACTGGAAACCGCCGACACGGATGATCTCGATACCTACCTGGAGAAGATCGTCGGCGATGTGGCACCGGGCGCCACCTTCACGATATCGCGTAAGAGCTATTACGATTTTTCCGACGTCGGACGCGCGGAATCGTGGGACGATTCCAACGACAACGACGTGTGCGATGACGGCGAGGCCTACGTCGATGAAAACGGCAACGGGCAATGGGACGAGGATATCGGGGTAAGCGGTAACGGGAGTGCGAGCGATTCGGTGCTTTACACGGTGACGATGACCTTCTCGCCGCTCTTCCCGGTTCCGTTTCTCTCCAGTTCCTCGAGCGAGCACACCCTGACCGCCAGCGCTTTCAAGAAGAACCAGCCCTATGCGTCGCAAGATGACTACGGCTCGTCGGCCGGGACGTGCGACTGATGGCCCGTAGGTGGCTTCGCGCTTTGGCCCGGCGGCGTTCGGGCATGGTCCGGCGTGCCTTGGAAATCGGACGGGACACGCGCGGTGTGTCGCTGATCGAACTGGCGATCGCCCTTCCGGTGTTGCTGACGCTTGGTCTCTACGGCGGCGAGATGGCCTACATGACGATGACCGACATGCAGGTAAGCATGTTGGCGACGTCCTTGGCCGACAACGCCTCGCGTCTTGGCCAGACCGACAACAGTTCGGTGACGCCGACCGTTACCGAGACGGAAATCAACTCGATCATGACCGGCGCACTGACCGAAGGTTCGCCGTTCTATTTCGAGAACCACGGCCGCATCATCCTTTCCAGTCTGGAATACGACAGCGATACCGGCGGGCAGTACATCCACTGGCAGCGCTGCTCGGGCGAGCTTGACCGCTCCTCGGCCTACGGCGAGGAAGGCGATACCGTGACCAGCATGGGCGCCTCGGGGCACACGGTGACGGCCAGCAGCGGATCGGCGGTGATGTTCGTCGAGGTTTACTACAACTACCAGCCGCTGTTCGGGAACATCTTCGTCAAGGACACCACGTTCTACCACGAAGCGGCTTTCCTCATTCGTGACGATCGCAATCTGACCAGTGGCGTGACCGGTAGCGGCAGCACGTCCGACTGTTCCTGAAGGCTCTCGGGCGGGCAGCTCCGCTTGCCTGTGGTGGTGCCTTTGCGGGTGCCCGTGCTGGTCTTTGCGACCGATCAAGGTTAGCCTTGCGCATCCAGGGTAGGGCAAGGGGCATGAACCGGCCCCGACCCTTTGCCAGCACCAGCGGGAGCATGACACTGGGCCAGCGTCAGCCCTTGACCGAACCGACCCGCGTGGGTGACGAACCGCTCGGGCGGGATGATGCGCTGCTGCGGGACAGGGCGGTGGTGCGCGCGCTGCGCGACATGGCGCTTTGTGCGGGCGGGACGGTGCTCGGCGCACGGCTCGACGGCCCGCTGGCTTTTCTGGCCATGCAGTCGATCTGCAGCGGCGACGGCTTCGATCCGATCGGCGCCATCGCGGTTCATGCCCGCGTGCTGCCGATGACGAGCGCGATCATGGCCGTCATCGCCCTCCTGTGCCAGTGGCCTGGGCCCATGCCTCGGGCAACGGCCTTGGCCATGACCGGGCGCGATCGCGCGCTGCGCTGGGTCGCGTTCGGGGTGCGCGCGATGATGCTGTTCGTTGCCATGATGCTGGTGATGAGCGTGATGCAGGCACCCTTCCGCCTGTTGGCCCCGGCGTCCGCGTCCGGCGCGGTGCTGGCGTCGGTCACGGGGATGTTGCTGCTCGCGGTGGTTACCGCCGTGGTGCGTCCGCTGGCGCTGCGCGTGCCGTTCCTCATTCCCTTCTGCTGCCGTTGATGGCCCCGATCCGCTCCGCGCTGGGTGATCCGGTTTTGCAGCTGTTAAATTGCGAATTGATCGCAGTAATTGTGCGCCTTATGCTTTGTTTTACACATTGGGGCGGCGTGTGTTCTTGATGTTGCCGGCGCGGCGGTAACATTGTTGCGGAGAGGCGGCGGTCCTCGCTGTGAACAGGTCGTGTATAATCGCTTTATATCAGCCTGTTGTTTGGCGTCGCTTGGCACGCGAACGGAGCGGCTGGCACTTGCCTGCGAGGGTGGGTGAGGACGCGCGACCCGGCCATTTTCTGCGGTTTGTCGGTATATTTTACAGATTTTCGGATCTGTGCGTTTCTGTGGTTAACTAGCAGGCCTTATTTCGAGGCTGGTACGGCTCTTGCTTAATGGATCTTCGGCTGATGTTAACCAAAGGAGGGGCGACCGGTGAAACGATTTTTGGGGATTTTGCTGGCAATGATCGGGGCGGCGCTGGCAACGCCGGCTCTGGCCGATGCCATTACGCTCGATGCCTCGGATGTGGGCAATAGCTACACGCTGACGTACGATGGCTACAAGGACGGCACCACCGTTGATGGCCTGACCGGGACGATCACGCTGACCCTGGTGGCCGTGACCGATACCGCCTACACCTTCTCGTACACGGTGACGAACACCACATCCGATCCGGTGACCGGTTCACGCATTTCGAGCTTCTCGCTCAACACCGATCCGACGATCGACACCGCGACGAGCACCGGCGCGTTCAGCTACACCACGCTCGATTCGACTTATCCCAACGGGATCGGCACTGTCGACGTGTGCTTCAAGGACGCGGCGACCGGATCGTGCGCGGGCGGCGGCAGTGGTGGTCTGACCCTTGGCGAAAGCGGATCGGGCACGTTCACGCTGACGTTTTCGCAAGCGGTCGATTCGATTACGCTGAGCGATTTTTATCTGCGCTATCAGTCGATCACCGGTGTCGACGGGGTCACTTCGGCCAGCGGTACGGGCACGCTTACCTCGACCAGCAGTGGCGGTACCGCGGTTCCCGAGCCGAGCATGCTCGTTCTGTTCGCCTTCGGCGTGCTGGCGATCCTGATCGGGCAGCGCAAGTCGTTTGCGCGGCGGCCGGCGCGGCGGATGGCTTTCGCCTGACCGCGCTGTTTACGGCGCATCGCCTCTCGTGGGGGGAGGGGGCGCCGGACGCGGTCCAAAAGCAAAAGGGCCCTTGGCGACAAGGGCCCTTTTTCGTGCGCGTGATCCTGGCTAGGGTCAGTCGTCGGTTGGTTTTGCCTGGGCTTCGACGGTGCGCAGGTGGCGCGCGATGGTGGTGTTTTCCGGCGCGGCGGCGGCGGCCTTGCGCAGCAGGGTGAGCGCGCGCGCCTTGTCCTTGCCGGTTTCGTAGAGCAGCCAGGCTGCGGTATCCATGACCGAGGCGTTGTCGGGCGCGTAGCGCAGCGCCTTGAGTGCAGGCTCGAGCGCGCCTTGCTTGTCACCGAGCTGGCTGCGGGCATAGGCCAGGTTGTTGAGGATGAGCGGGCTGGTGCCGTCGGTCGCGGACAGGATGTCCTGGTAGATCGCCGCCGCGTTGGCCCAGTTTCCGGCTTTGAGCGCGGCGTTCGCATCCGAGACGGCCGCACCCATCGATTGCGGGGTCGGAAAGCGGGCCTTGGCGGCCAGCGCGGCGGCGTCGGGTCGACCCGCGGCCTTGGCGGCCTGGGCGTAGAGGCGCAGGTCGGCCGCCGATGCGGTGCTGCTCTTGACCAGCGGGGCCATTGTGGCGAGCGCGTCGTTGCCATCGCTCAGCCGGATCTGGACCGTGGCCAGCAGCCGCCGTGCGTTGGCGCTGGCGGGGGAGCGGATGAGGACCGGGGCAAGCTCGGCACGGGCCTGTTCGTCCTGGCCGAGCCGGTGCAGCGCTTCGGCGTAGAGAATCGCCGCATCGTCACGATCGCGCGCGATCTGTTCGTTGGCCTGGAGAATGCGGCGGGTGCCTTGCCAGTCGCCACGCGCGGCGGCGGCGCGGGCCTGGAGATAGACCAGCGACGGGGTCTTTGCGGCAACCCCGGCGGCGCTGTCGAGCAGCTTTTGCATGTCCTTCGTCCGGCCAAGATCGCCCAGCACGCCCGCCTTGCCGACCAGTGCGGCGATGTTGCCGGGGTAGGATTGGAGTGCGCGCGAATAGGCCTCGAGCGCCTGCTTGAGGCGGCCCTGTGCGGTGGCGGTCTGTCCGTCCATCAAGAGCGCGTCGATCGAATCGGGCTCGCGCTTGAGCGCCTGGTCGACCAGTGAGCGCGCCCGGACGGTCTCACCTTGCTGAAGCAGGAAGCGGGCGTAATCGGCGAGCAGGTGCGCCGAGGGCGAACCGCTTGCCAGGCCGGTCTCGAAAGCCGTTCTGGCTGAGGCGGGGTCCTCCTTCGCCAGGTAGGCGAGCGCGCGCACGCGTTCGGCTTCGGGGCCGGTGGTGGTGGCGACCGCGCTCAGCGCCGCGTCGGGCAGGCCGCGCAATAAGGCCGCGTCGCCAAGCATCTGCGCCGCGTCCGCTGGCGCCTTTCCAGGCGCAAAGCCCTTTAGCGCCGAGGTCGCCGCTTCGCCATCGCCCAGCGCGAGATAGCTCTGCACGAGCAGGAGGCGGGCCTTGTCGTTTTCAGGCTGCTTGTCCAGAAGGTCGGTCAGATCGAGCTTGGCCTTGGTGAATTCATGGCGGGCATACGATTCTTGCGCGCGCGTGAACTGCTGTGCCGGATCGACCCCGCACCCGCTCAACGTAAGAAAAACGGCGGCGGCGGGAAGAATGAGACGCATGTTCGGACCGGGCTCCCGATGAAAAGACCCGGTATTTCTACTGATAAATGCGTTAACTATCCATGGGTGACGAAGTGGCGCTCTGGCCTTCGGGCGTGCCCGGCGGCTCTCTGTAAGGGCGGCGCCAGTCCATCCGCCAGAGGCGGAGTGTGTTCGCTACATCGCAATGAAGTAAATGGTCGGGGAGAGAGGATTCGAACCTCCGGCCCCTGCCTCCCGAAGACAGTGCTCTACCAGGCTGAGCTACTCCCCGACCGATGCTGGAGCGCCGAAGCGCCCCGGGGCAGGAGCGCGCCTATATAGGGCGATTCTTCAGGTGGCAAGGCCTGATTTCAATATTATGCAGCATGGCGAAGGCGTCCTCCCGAGGAAGCGCCGTTTCCAGCGCGGTCTTCTCCCGAAACCGCGAAGTGCGCCACGAGGCGGGCCATCGCTTCGGCCTCGCTCGACAGGTGGCGTGCGGCGGCGGTGCCTTCCTCGACCATGGCCGCGTTCTGCTGCGTTGCCGAATCGAGGCGGCCCATCCGTTCGTTGATTCGCCCGATTTCGCCGGCCTGGCCTTGCGACACGGTGGCGATGCGTCCGATCGATTCGTTGATCTGCGCAATCCCGTTGACGATCGTCATCAACGCTTCGCCCGACTGGCCCACCAGTCGCACCCCGCGCGACACCTGTTCGCTCGACGTGCTGATCAGGGCCTTGATATCGTTGGCCGCATCCGCCGAACGCTGGGCGAGCGCGCGCACTTCGGTGGCGACCACGGCAAAGCCCTTGCCCGCTTCGCCAGCGCGCGCGGCCTCGACCCCGGCGTTGAGGGCAAGCAGGTTGGTCTGGAACGCGATGCCATCGATCAGCGTGATGATCTTGCTGATTTCCTGGGCGGAATATTCGATCTCGCTCATCGCGTGGACCGCGCTTTCAACCACTTCGCTACCGCTCAGCGCGTCGTCGCGGGCCTTGGTGACATTGCCTTGCAGGTCGAAGGCCGAGGTTGCGTTCTCGGTCACCGTGACGTTGAGCGCGCGCAGGGTGTTGGTGATGTCCTCCAGCGTGGCGGCCTGTTCCTCGGTGCGCAGCGCCAAGTCGTCGGTCGCGGTGCGGATCTCGCGCGAGCCGGTCTCGATCTGCCCGGCCGAGCGGGTGACGTTGCGCACGATCTGGTCAAGCTCGCCCGCCGCGGCGTTGAAGTCGCGGCGCAGCGCCTCGTAGCTGGCGGGAAAGGCGCTGGTGATGCGCAGCGACAGGTCGCCGTTGGCCAGCGCGCGCAGCGCCGAGCCGATCTGGTCGATAACGCGGTTCTGCTCGTCGGCCGCGCGCTGGCGTTCCTCGAGCGCGAGTTCCTCGGTGCGTTCGCGCGCGTTTTGCGCGGCGGCCTGCTCGATCACCAGTGTCTCGAAGTTGCGGGCGATGAGGGTCAGCACGGCCGTCTCCGCGACCACGATCACCGCATGAAGGACGACGCGTTCGATGTCCGAACCATCGGGAAAGACCAGCGAGGGGGCCAGGAAGTTGGTGAAAAGGTGGTGCACGGCCGTTACCGCAGCGGCCAGCAGCACGGGGCGCCAATCGGCCAGCAGCATGAGCATCGCGATGGCCGCGAAGAACTGCATGTGCAAATCGAGCATCCAGTGCTGCCCGCTCCACTGCCACAGCATGATGGCCGGGTAGAGCGGGTAGGCAAAGCCGAGGGCAAGCCGGGCCTGTGACCCTGCGTTACCGCGCAGCACGAGCGTGGTGGGCACGATCGAGACTGCGGCGGCGAGCGCGGCGGGCATGAGGCCGGTTCCGGCGAAGAACGCGTTGGCGGTGATGACGAGGACACAGATCCATCCGATGGCGACCAGGATCGTTGCGCCTTTGCGGCGCAGTTCGTTGAGTTCGTTCATGAAGGTTTTGCCGTTTGCTGGGGGTCGGGGGCGCCGCAAAGGGCCTCGGGCACGGCAAGAAGCACGGCGCCGTCGCGCAGCGCCGCTGCGAACAATGGGCCTGAGGGGACGCGTACGTAGAAGGACCCGGCGGTGGGGCCGGGGCCGATGAGGCTGGCGCCGTGCGCGCGCGACCAGGCGATGGTCTGTGCGGGCCGGGTGGCGCCCAGCGGAAGGTAGAGCGCCGCGCCGCCCGCGACCGGCGAAAGCGCGGCCAGAAGCACGCACAGGGCGATCATGGCCTGGATCGCGAGGGGCCCCGGCAGCCGGAGGTGGGCGGATCGGCGATGGCCGACCGGAAGGCGTTGCAGGGCGTTCATGGGGGCACCATGGCGCAGCGCGCACTTCGATGGCGCAAAGGCGCGGCTAGAAGCATATACGTAGCTATCCGGTTCGCGCGGGTCCTGCCGTGTCCCCTTGACCTCTTTCGCGCCGGGACATCGGGGGCTAGTACCCTGGGCATGTCCGAGATTCTCACGCCCCCTTCCGCGCTTTCCCCGTCGCCTGCGCCCGCCGGTTCGCCCGCTGGGGCACCCGAACGCCATTGGGAGGAACAGTACCTCGACCTCATGCGCTATATTTGGGAGCGTGGTGACGCGCGTGGCGACCGCACCGGGGTCGGCACGCGCTCGGTCTTCGGGGCGACCATCCGCTTCGATCTGGCGGGCGGGGCGATGCCGTTGCTCACCACCAAGCGGGTCTACTGGAAGACCGCCACACGCGAATTGCTGTGGTTCCTGACCGGCGACACCAATATTCGTTCGCTGTGCGCGCAAAATGTCCAGATCTGGACCGACTGGCCGCTCGATCGTTACCGCCGGGAGACAGGCGCGGTGATCAGCCGGGAAGCGTTTTCGCAAGCCATCGTCGAGGATGAAGCCTTCGCGCGCGAATGGGGCGATCTTGGGCCGGTCTATGGCAAGCAGTGGGTGGACTGGCCGACTTATGAGCCCGTCGGAGAAGGGTTGTTTCGCAAGGGGGCGGGCGTCAACCAGGTGGCCGAGGTGGTGGAGAGCATCACCAACAATCCCGGCAGCCGCCGCCACATCATCGAGGGGTGGAACGTGGCCGAGCTTGGGTCGATGGCGCTGCCGCCGTGCCACAAGAGCTACCAGTTCCACGTCGCGGATGGGCGCCTGTCGTGCCTGCTCTATCAGCGCAGCTGCGATCTCGGGCTCGGCTTTGCCTTCAACATGTGGTCGCTCGCCGCGCTGACGCGGATGATGGCGCAGCAGTGCAACCTCGAGCCGGGCGAGGCCGTTTGGACAGGAGGCGATGTCCATCTCTACCTCAACCACGCCGAGCTGGTCGAGGAGCAGCTGTCGCGGCGCCCTTCGGGTGAGGCAAAGCTGACCTTCGCGCGGCGTCCGGCCTCGATCTTCGATTATCGCATCGAGGATTTCGAGGTCAGCGGATACGCTCCGCAAGGCGCGATTTCCGCCCCCGTCGCGGTGTGATCCGCTGCGGGGACTCGTTCGATTGACATTGCCATGGTTTGAAATATTATGACTTGACCGTGGAATTTTGATGCACTGCAACAGATAAGCGCAGGCAGCGGTTCTCACGGGTCCGGCAACGGCGGGAGAGAACGAACCATGGTCGACGAAAGGCCCTCCAGAGCAGCGCTTCGCGGCAACCTGCCGCCTCTGGCGTTGCATGTCCCCGAACCGCGTTTTCGCCCCGGCGACCGGGTCGACTATTCCTGGCTCGACATTCCCGAGGCGGGCGCCTTGCCCCGCTTCGACGAGGCCTGCGAGGCGCGCGAGACCTGGCCCGCGACGCTCGGCATGATCCGGGTGCTCGACGAGGAACACCGCGCGGTGGGGGGCTGGGACCCCCGGCTAGAACCCGAAACGCTGCGCCGCATGCTGCACACCATGGCGCTGACCCGTGCCTTCGACGATCGCATGTACCGGGGGCAGCGGCAGGGCAAGACCAGCTTCTACATGAAGTGTACCGGCGAGGAGGCGATTTCGGTGGCCTGCGCCTACGCGCTGGCGGGCGATGACATGGTGTTTCCCAGCTATCGCCAGCAGGGCATTCTCATCGCGCGCGGGTTTCCGCTCGTCGAGATGGTCAACCAGATCTATTCGAACCGCGCCGACCGGCTGAAGGGCCGCCAGTTGCCGATCATGTATTCGGCGCGCGATTATGGCTTCTTCACGATCTCGGGCAATCTGGCGACGCAGCTTCCCCAGGCGGTCGGCTGGGCCATGGCGAGCGCGATCAAGGGCGACACGCGCATCGCGACCGGGTTTGTCGGCGAAGGATCGAGCGCGGAAGGCGATTTTCACGCGGCGATGACCTTTGCCGCGGTCTACAACGCGCCGGTCGTTCTCAACGTGGTCAACAATCAGTGGGCGATCTCGAGCTTCTCGGGCTTCGCCGGGGCCGAGCGCTCGACGTTCGCGGCGCGTGCGGCGGGCTATGGCATTGCGGGGCTGCGGGTCGATGGAAACGACGCGCTGGCGGTCTACGCCGCCACGCGATGGGCCGCCAACCGCGCGCGGGCGAATCAGGGGCCCACGCTCATCGAGCATTTTACCTACCGTGCCGAAGGGCACTCGACCTCGGACGATCCTGCCGCCTACCGCTCCGCGCACGAGCGCGAGGAGTGGCCGCTGGGCGATCCGGTCATGCGCCTGGCGCGCCATCTCATCCAGCTTGGCGAGTGGGATGACGCGCGCCACGCGGCAATGGACCGCGAAGTCGCCGAAGAGGTCAAGGCCGCGGCGAAGGAGGCGGAGAAGAACGGCGTGCTTGGTCACGGCTTCCACCATCCGTTTCACACTATGTTCGAGGATGTCTTCGAGGAACTGCCGTGGAACCTGCGCGAACAGGCCGAGCAGGCGATCCGCGAGCGCGTGACCAAGTGGCCCGAGCGCGCCGGGGGGAATGACGGCAAGGGCAACACGGGAGGCGCGGCATGATCGAGGAAGACGTGGTGAGCCTCAAGGAAAGTCCGTCGCGGGCGATGACCATGATCGAGGCGATCAACGACGCGCTCGACGTGATGATGGGGCACGACCCTGATGTCGTCATCTTCGGTGAGGACGTCGGTTATTTCGGCGGCGTGTTCCGCGCGACCGCCGGGCTCCAGGCGAAATACGGCAAGACCCGTGTGTTCGATACGCCGATCAACGAATGCGGGATCATCGGCGCCGCGGTCGGCATGGCCGCCTATGGCCTGCGTCCGGTGCCCGAGATCCAGTTTGCCGACTATATCTATCCCGGTCTCGACCAGCTCATCTCCGAAGCGGCCCGGCTGCGCTACCGTTCGGCCGGTGAGTTTACCGCGCCGATTACCGTGCGCTCGCCCTTTGGTGGGGGGATCTTTGGCGGACAGACGCACAGCCAGAGCCCCGAGGCCCTGTTTACTCACGTCTCGGGGCTCAAGACGGTCATCCCGTCCACCCCGCACGATGCCAAGGGGCTGCTGATCGCGGCGATCGAGGACAACGACCCGGTCATCTTCTTCGAGCCCAAGCGCATCTACAACGGCCCGTTCGACGGCTATTACGACCATCCGAGCAAGACCTGGAAGAACCATCCGGGCGGGCAGGTGCCCGAAGGCTATTATTCGATCCCGCTCGGCAAGGCGCGCACCGTGCGAGAGGGGCAGGCGATGACCGTGCTGGTCTACGGCACGATGGTCCACGTCGCCGAGGCGGTGCTGGCCGAGAAGGGGGTGGACGCCGAGATCATCGACTTGCGCACGCTCTGGCCGCTCGATATCGAGGCTGTGGAAAAGTCTGTCCAAAAGACGGGTAAATGTCTGGTGATACACGAAGCGACGCGCACCTCGGGCTTCGGGGCGGAGCTGGTCAGCCTCGTGCAGGAGCGTTGCTTCTACCACCTGGAGGCCCCGGTCGAGCGCGTCACCGGGTTCGATACGCCCTATCCGCATAGCCTTGAATGGGCCTATTTTCCGGGGCCGGTGCGCATCGGCGAAGCGGTCGACCGGTTGCTGAACAGCGAGGCATGAGGGGGAGAAAGATGGCACGCTATACATTTCGCCTGCCCGACATCGGCGAAGGTATCGCCGAGGCCGAGATCGTTGCCTGGCATGTCCGCGTTGGTGACGTGATCGAGGAAGATGGCCGGCTGGCCGACATGATGACCGATAAGGCGACGGTCGAGATGGAAAGCCCGGTTTCGGGCCGGGTGCTCGAAATCGCGGGCGAAACCGGCTCGGTGATCGCGATCGGCTCGCCGCTGGTGGTGATCGAGGTCGAGAGCGGGGAGGAGGAGAGCGACGCCGAACCGGCGACTTCCCGTGAGGAGCCGGTGCCGGACGAAGGTTCGCGGGGCGAAGCGCCGGCCGTTGCGCAGAGCGAGGACCAGCCGGGGGCGGTGGAGGCGGCGCCGAGGGTGCCTGTATCGGCCTCTCCAACCGGGCCTGAGCCCGTGGCGGCGCCCGTTCCGGCGCGATCAGCGGGCGCGAGGGTCATGGCGAGCCCTGCGGTGCGCAAGCGCGCGGCAGACCTTGGCATCGATCTTGGCGAAGTGCGTCCGGCCGAGGATGGGCGCGTGCGGCATGGCGATCTCGACGCTTTCCTTGCCTACAACGCATCGGGCGGTTTCCAGCCCGCCGGGCGCAAGGGCGCGGACGAGCGGGTGCGGGTGATCGGCCTGCGCCGCCGCATCGCGCAGAACATGGCGGCCTCCAAGCGGCACATCCCGCACTTCACTTATGTCGAGGAATACGACGTTACCGCGCTCGAGGAGGCGCGCGCGCAGCTTAACGAGGGGCGGGGCGAGCGGCCACGGCTGACGATGCTGCCTTTCCTCATCACCGCGATCTGCCGGCTTGTTCCCAGGTATCCGATGCTCAACGCGCACTACGATGACGAGGCGGGCGTGGTGACGCGCTACGGCGCGGTGCATCTGGGCATGGCCGTGCAGACCGAGGCGGGGCTGATGGTCCCGGTCCTTCGCGACGCGCAAGGGCTCAATTTGTGGCAGCTCGCCGCCGAGATTCGCCGGCTGGGCGACGCGGCGCGTTCGGGCGCGGCCACGTCCGCCGAACTTTCGGGTTCGACGATCACCGTCACCTCGCTCGGCCCGATGGGGGGCGTTGCCACGACGCCGGTCATCAACCGGCCCGAGGTGTGCATCATCGGCCCCAACCGGATCGTCGAGCGCGCGATGTTCGTGCCGGACGGGCAGGGCGGCGAACGGGTGACCAAGCGCAAGACCATGAACATTTCGATGTCGTGCGATCATCGCGTCGTCGATGGCTGGGATGCGGCAAGTTTTGCGCAGGATCTCAAGGCCTTGATCGAGGCTCCGGCGCGTCTTCTGGCGGGCTAGGCGGGGCTCGGGAAAGGGGGCTCAGGACAAAAACGGCAGACTTGCGTGGGTTCGCGCAAGGCGCATAAAAAAAGATGCAAATCGTGGTGCAATCTTGTTGACAGGCCCGGCTCCCTGTCATAGTGGGCGGCTCCCAAGCGGACGCACCGCCCAAGTATGCGGGTGTAGCTCAGTTGGTTAGAGTGTCGGCCTGTCACGCCGAAGGTCGCGGGTTCGAGTCCCGTCACTCGCGCCACTTGGGACGTTGCTTCGTTCCTGCTTTTGCAGGGCGGGGTTTTCCGGGAAACCGGGAAAGTACATAGAAAAGACTGGTTGATCTGGTCTTTTTGATCGCTGCGCGGGTGTAGCTCAGTTGGTTAGAGTGTCGGCCTGTCACGCCGAAGGTCGCGGGTTCGAGTCCCGTCACTCGCGCCACTTTCCTCACCGAAAGTGGCTTGCACAGCGAAAGAAAGGCCGGGGTAACACCCGGCCTTTTCTTTTTGCATTCCGCCCCATCCTCATCGCCTGCAAAGAGAGCGCATCGCCATGGCCCCGAATCCTNTCCTCACCGAAAGTGGCTTGCACAGCGAAAGAAAGGCCGGGGTAACACCCGGCCTTTTCTTTTTGCATTCCGCCCCATCCTCATCGCCTGCAAAGAGAGCGCATCGCCATGGCCCCGAATCCTGCCCGCACGCTTGGTATCGATTTTGGCACCACCAATTCGGTCCTCGCGCTGGCCAGCGGGGAGACCGAGGCGGACATGGTGCGTTTTGCCGCGCCTGGCGGCACGTCCTCGGTCTTTCGCACCGCCTTGTGCTTCTGGCAGGAGGAGGGCGTGCGCGGCGGTCTGGCGCACGAGGCGGGGCCCTGGGCGATCGAGGAATTCCTCGAATTCCCGCAAGGCTCGCGCTTCATCCAGTCGTTCAAGTCGGTCGCGGCAAACGCCGCGTTCGAGACGGCGGGCCTGTTCGAGAAGCGTTTCCGGTTCGAGGAGCTGGGGCAGGTCTTTCTCGAGCATTTTCTCAAGCACGCCGGCGCTGCGGTGCGCCCGCTGCCCGAACGCGTGGTGGTCGGCCGTCCGGTGCGCTACGTCGGCGCGCGCGCCGACGAGGCTCTGGCGCGGCGGCGTTATGATGCGATGTTCGCCGCGCTCGGACGCGAGGTGCACTATGTCTACGAACCGGTTGGCGCCGCGTTCAGCTTCGCCTCGCGGTTGAGCGAACCGGCGACGATCCTGGTCGCCGACTTTGGCGGCGGCACGAGCGACTTCTCGATTGTCACGGTGCGCGAACCCGGCGCGCCGCAGCGCTGCGTGCCGCTCGCCTCGAGCGGTATCGGTCTTGCCGGTGACCGGTTCGACTTTCGCATCATGGATCGGCTCGTCCTGCCCCAGCTGGGCAAGGGGGGCACGTACCGTTCGTTCGACAAGGTGCTTGAAATTCCGCCGGGGCACTTCGCCGATTTCGGGGACTGGTCGCGCCTTGCGATGATGCGCAGCAAGAAGACCCTCGAGCGGCTTCACACGCTCAGGCAGAGCGCGACCGATCCGGAGGCCATCGCGCGGATGATCGCGGTGGTCGAAAACGAGCTGGGCTTCGGGCTCTACGAGGCGGTGGGGGGGCTGAAGCGCGCGCTGTCCTCGCAGGATCACGCCGAACTGGTATTCGAGGACGAGGGCCTCTCGATCCGCGCCGAAGTGACCCGCGCCGAGTTCGAGGACTGGATTGCGCCGGATCTTGCCCGCATCGGCGAGACGGTCGATGCGGCGATGGCGCAGGCCGGGCTTGCGCCCGAGGCGATCGACCATGTCTTCCTGACCGGCGGCTCCTCGCTCATTCCGGCCGTGCGCGCGCTGTTTTCGGCGCGCTTTGGTGAAGGGCGCCTGGCCAGCGGCGATGAGCTGACCTCGATCGCGCATGGTCTGGCCATGATCGGTCAGTCGGCCGATCTGGCGCAGTGGGTCGCGCGCGACGAGGCCTGATTTCACCGCCTAGATTTCATCCGGCCGGTGCGCGCAATAGGCGGTGCGCAGGCCGGGTACGAAGCCTAGCTTTTCGTAGAATTGATGGACGCGCGGATCGGCTCGCCCGCTTTGCAGGAGGACCTGGTGGCAGTTCGCTGCCCAGGCCGCGTCCAGGGCGCAGGAGACGACCGCGCGCCCATGGCCACGCCCTTGCCAGTCGCGGTGTGTCGCCACGTTTTCGAGGAAGGCGTGCGCGCGTCCCGCGCGCAGCAGATTGGGGGCGGTGATCAGCGTGCAGGTCGCAACGAGCTGATTTTCGACCGGCGAGACGAAAACGGTGAGCCCTTCGCGGGCCATGAGGCTCGCCCAGATTCGCTCTGATTCGGCTTCCTGTTTGGCTGGGCGACTAACGGCGCAATGCGCGAGCAGCGAGAGGAAGGCGTCCAGATCGTCCGGCCGGGCGGGGCGGGGTGTGGGGCGGCCGGCTGCGCTCACCGCCAGCGGCCGGTTTCCATCCATATCAGGAAGCGCTTGAGTGGCGCGATCCAGACGATGCCAAGCACCGCATAGAACGGCAGCTGGGCGAGGGCTGGCCAGGTGGCGATCAGCGGGTGCAGGTAGCGGGCGATGAGCATCGCGTAGAGGCCCAGCGCCAGGCAAAGGCCCAGGACACCCACGGGAATGCGCCATGTCGGGGTTTCGCGCAAGGGATCAGTCCTGCGGATGGTAGAAGCGGGTGGGGGTGACCACGGCGCTGAGCGGCTGGTCGTGGCTTTCGATCGGCAGATCCTCGGCCAGTTGGCAATCCCACGCCAGTCCGATCGCACGGGTGCCGGGGTGTGCCGCAAGCCAGCGGTCGTAGTGCCCACCGCCCTGGCCGAGACGATGGCCCGCCTCGGTGAACGCGATGAGCGGCACGATAACCACTTCGGGGGCGGCGAAGGGCGCGCTCGCGGCGGGTTGGGGCATGCGGTAGGGGCCGGGCGAAAGCTGGCTTTCGTCGAACGGATTGCTCCACACGCGAAATTCCATCGGCGCACTGCGCGAGGAAAAGTGGGGCAGGGCGACCGTGCGGCCATTTTCAGCAAGCCAGCGTGCCCAGCCGAGCGAAGGCGCCTCGGGGCCGAGTGGATAATAGAGGCCGATCGTCGCGCCCTTGGGCATGAGCCGGGTGACGGGGGCGGGAGGGCGGTTGAGGATGAGCGCGCGCATAGTGGCGGGCAGGGCTTCGACATGTTCGGCTCGTGCCTGCCGAAAGTCTTTTCGCAGCAAAGCCTTGCGGTCAATCATGGAAGGGGTCGTCACAATGGGGCGGGTCCTGGCGTTGGGGCGCGCGGCGTAAAGGGCGTGGAGCCGGGATACCCCAGGACGGCGGCGGCAACAATGGCGCGTGCCGGGTTTTCAAGGCGGCTTGTGAATAGCGACAAGCGGTGCCCGCCTGGCCACTCGGCAAGAGGTGGCGGGGTTCTTTGGCGCTGGTCGGCATTTTGTGTTTTGTCTGCCTGACGGCCGGAAGGCGCCTTGGGTGCCTTCCAGACATCCTCTCCATCATTTCATGTCACGATAATCGCGTGGGTCAGCAGCCGTTCGAGACGTTGACGTGCTGGCCAGCGTTGTAGAGGCCTTTGAGGGCGTGGGGATTGGCCTTGATCGTCGCAGCGTGGATGGCGCTGGCCGCATGCGACTTGCTCTTGAGTGAAGCGAAATTGAATTTGGAGGCCGAGGCGGGGGTTCCGGCCATGGCCGGTGCGGAAGCGCCCAGCGCGCAGGCGGCGACAAGAAGAGCGGTAGTGGCTTTTTTCATGACCCGTTGTCCAATCCTATTAGTTGGCGTTAGTTATCCCGACAAATTCAAACCTTTGAATGACGTCGGGTAAAACGATTGCACAGCAAAACGGGATGGCGCGTCAATGGCCTTCATCTTAATTTAACTACGCTTCGCAGGGTTATGTTATTTATGAGAGGTGAGTTGTTTAAGTATCTTGCCGTATATTGATCGGCTCGCACCTTCTCGGGAGCGATTTTGCAAGGCGATTGTGCGCTTGTGAGGCGGTTGTCTAACGCGAGGGAGCATGGCGCGAGCACGCGCGCGTGCAGATCCGTGCCGTCCGGCGGGTCCTGAGCGCGCGGGGCGATCGTCGCTGCAATGCCCGAAGCGGCGCCGCGCCCGCCGCCCATGCTGCGGGCGGGCGGTCAGGCGGCTGGGGCGGAGCCTGGGGCCGGGTGGCCGGGGCTGGGGTGCCGGGCGGGAAACGGTGACGGGTCCACCATGGATCGTTTCCTAGAAATCCTCTGACGCCTCAACGTCAGGTGGGAGCCATGTACGTCGGACCACGGTCCGGGCAGGGACAGCCCCCTTGGATTGCTTATAGCCTCAGGGATGTTCGAACGGCACGTGTCGGGCAGATCCCGTCGCGGCCCTAATTAGAGACTGTCTGTGGCATTCTCAAGAAGCGCGGCAAGTTTTTCCATGCGCAAGGCGATCCTTTCGAGCGCGGCGTCGGTCTGCGCGTCTTCGGGCGGTGGCGAGGCCAGCGCGAGTTCGGGTTCGTCCGGCTTTTGTGCGGCCGCGGCCCGGCGCATTTCGTCGTTCTCGTCGGCAAGGAGGAGAGCGGCGAACAGCAGCATCCGGGTTTCCGACAGGCCGCGCACGCCGGCGGCCGCGATCTTTTCCTCAATCCGCCGGCCGAGCAGCAGCAGGTGGTCCTCTTCGCCCGCCGCGCATCCGACGAGGAATTCGCGCCCGCCGATGGAAAGTGGGACGTTGTTCATGGCGCGTGCTCCGGCGCCGATGGTGCGGACAGTGCTTCGGGCGTCGGTGTGGTGCGCGTGATCAGCGTGTCGAGTTCGGCCATCGTCTCTTCGAGCGTTTCGCGCAAGGTGGCGTGGCGCGCGGCCAGTCCCTCATGCGCGCAAAGCAGGGCCGGGCCGGCCTCTTCGATCCGGGCGAGTGCCGCTTCGATCCGGGCGAGGGTCTCGCTCCGGCGCGAAGGCGCGGCGGGCTGCGTGTCTGCCTCTTTCATGTCATCTGGCTATCGTACTGGCGTAATAAGGCAACATCGCAGCGCCTTTTGTTCACAATGGCGCCGCTGCGTTTACACGGCTGGACTTATACACGAAGGTCCTGGCGCGCGGCTATGGTGCTGGCTTCGTCAATTTGGACCAATTCGGGGGGTAAACTTGACGCGAAGGCGGCTCGCCCTAAAGGGGGTCGGCAAGTTCGAATCACAGTGTAATAGTCCCTTTGTGGAGCCCGTTTGATGACTCTTGCCCCCGACCGCCTCGCGCCGATGGCCAACGCCATTCGGGCGCTTTCCATGGACGCGGTCCAGGCCGCGAATTCGGGCCACCCCGGCATGCCGATGGGCATGGCCGATGTGGCGACCGTGCTTTACGCCAAGTTCCTCAAGTTCGATCCGGCCGCGCCCAAGTGGGCCGATCGTGACCGTTTCGTGCTGTCGGCCGGCCACGGCTCGATGCTGATCTATTCGCTGCTTTATCTCACTGGGTACGACAAGCCGACGATCGAGGACATCCGCAATTTCCGCCAGATGGGCAGTCCCTGCGCAGGCCACCCCGAAAACTTCCTGCTCGACGGCGTGGAATGCACCACCGGCCCGTTGGGCCAGGGTGTGGCGATGGCGGTTGGCATGGCGATGGCCGAGCGTCAGCTCAACGCCACGTTCGGCGACGCGCTGGTCGATCACAACACCTGGGTGATCGCGGGCGACGGTTGCCTGATGGAAGGCATCAACCACGAGGCGATCGGCCTTGCCGGGACGCTGGGCCTGGGCAAGCTCAAGGTCCTGTGGGACGACAATTCGATCACCATCGACGGCGCCACGGACCTGTCGACTTCGGAAGACATCCGCGCGCGCTACCGCGCCTCGGGCTGGGACGTGTTCGCGTGCGATGGGCATGACTTCGCCGACATCGAGCGGGCGCTGGGTGAAGCCGCCGCTTCGGACAAGCCCTGCCTCGTCGCGTGCAAGACGATCATCGGCAAGGGCGCACCCAACAAGCAGGGCGGTTCGGGCGTCCACGGCGCCGCGCTGGGCGATGCCGAAGTGGCCGCCGCGCGCGAATACCTTGGCTGGACGGCCGAGCCTTTCGTGATCCCCGAGGCTATCCTCGCCGACTGGCGCTCGCTCGGTACCAGGGGCGCCGAGGCGCGCCAGGCCTGGGAAGCGCGCAAGGTCGCGCATCCTGAAGCCGCCGAATTCAGCCGCCGCATGGCGGGTGAACTGCCCGAGGGCGAAGAGGTCGCCAAGACCTTCGCCAGCTGGCTTGAGGGTGACAGCAAGGTTGCCACGCGCAAGGCCTCGGAAAACTGCCTCAACGTGCTCGCGCCCGCGATCCCCGAGATGATCGGCGGTTCGGCGGACCTCACCGGCTCGAACAACACCAAGGCCAAGTGCCAGGAGCCGTTCACGGCCGAGAACTACGCGGGCCGTTACGTCTATTACGGCATCCGCGAATTCGGCATGGCCGCCGCGATGAATGGCATGGCGCTGCACGGCGGGGTGATCCCCTATGGCGGCACCTTCCTGATCTTCTCGGACTACTGCCGCAACGCGATCCGTCTCTCGGCGCTCCAGCAGGTCCGCGCGATCTACGTGCTGACTCATGACAGCATCGGCCTTGGCGAGGATGGCCCGACCCACCAGCCGGTCGAGCAGGTCATGTCGCTGCGCCTGATCCCCAACCTCAACGTGTTCCGTCCGGCCGACGTGATCGAGACGGCCGAGTGCTGGAATGTCGCGCTCCAGTCGACCGAGACGCCTTCGGTGCTCGCGCTGACCCGCCAGAACCTGCCGCAGCTGCGCACTTCGGGCGAAATGCTTTCGGCGCGCGGGGCCTACACGCTGCGCCACGCCAAGGCCGACCGCAAGGTCATCCTGATCGCGACCGGTTCGGAAGTCGAACTGGCCTGCGGCGTGCGCGACGAGCTTGAAGCGCAGGGGATCGGTGCGGACGTCGTCTCGATGCCGTGCATGGACCTGTTCGAGGCGCAGGAAGACGCCTACAAGCACGAAGTGCTGCCCAACGATGCGTCGCTGCTCAAGGTCTCGATCGAGGCCGGTTCGACGCTGGGCTGGCAGCGCTACACCGCGATGAGCCGCAACGGCGGCCTCAATATCGGACTGGACCGTTTCGGCGCGTCGGCTCCGGCAGAGCAACTTTTCGCACGCTTCGGTTTCTCGGTGGAATCGATCGTGCCCAAGGTTCTCGAAAAGCTCAGCGTTTAAAGAGGAGATGTGAATATGGCGACCAAGGTTGCGATCAACGGTTTCGGACGTATCGGGCGGCTTGTTGCGCGCGCCATCCTGGAGCGCCCGGACTGCGGTCTGGAGCTGGTTTCGATCAACGATCTGGCCGACACCAAGTCGAACGCTCTCCTCTTCGGCTTCGACACCACGCACGGGCGTTTCCCCGGCACGGTCGAAGCTGGCGAAGGCAAGATCACGGTCAACGGCAAGGACATCATCGTCACCGCCGAGCGTGATCCCGCCAAGCTGCCGCACGCCGCGCAGGGCATCGACATCGTGCTGGAATGCACCGGCATCTTCCAGTCGAAGGAAGCCTCGCAGCCGCACCTCGACGCGGGCGCCAAGCGCGTGCTGATCTCGGCTCCGGCGACCGGCGTCGACAACACCGTCGTCTTCGGCGTGAACCATGAAACGCTGAGCGCCGAGCACATCGTCGTCTCGAACGCTTCGTGCACGACCAACTGCCTGGCGCCCGTCGCCAAGGTGCTCAATGACACCGTGGGTATCGAGCGTGGCTTCATGACCACGATCCACTCGTACACCAACGACCAGCGCATGCTCGACCAGATCCACAAGGACCTGCGCCGCGCGCGTGCGGGTGCGGCGAACATGATCCCGACCACCACCGGCGCCGCGCGCGCGGTCGGCCTCGTCCTGCCCGAACTCAAGGGCAAGCTCGACGGTTCGTCGGTCCGCGTGCCGACCCCCAACGTCAGCCTCGTCGACCTGTGCTTCGTCCCCAAGAAGGACACCACCGTCGAAGAGATCAACGCCGCGCTCAAGGCCGCTGCTGAAGGTCCGATGAAGGGCGTTCTGGCCTTCACCGACCAGCCGCTGGTGTCTTCTGACTTCAACCACTACCCCGCCAGCTCGACGGTCGACAGCCTCGAAACCGCGGTGATGGAAGGCAAGTTCGTGCGCGTCGTGTCGTGGTACGACAATGAGTGGGGCTTCTCCAACCGCATGCTCGACACCGCAGGGGCGATGGCGAAGTTCCTCTGAAGGTGCTTGCGGCACCGGGCACTCTGGTCGGTATCGCGCGGCGGCAAGCGCCGCGCGCCGCGATGGAGCCATTGCTGTCCGTTGCCGTTACGCGCGCCGCGGGAATCCAGGGGGATTCCCGCGGCGTCGTGTCTCGGGGCAAGATTCCCAGACGGCAGGTCGCCTTGATCGAGGCGGAAAGCTGGCAGGAGGCCATGGACGAGCTGCGCCTGTTCGAAGGCATGGCGCTGCCCTGGTTCGCCCGCCGGGCGAATTTGTGCGTCCAGGGGCTGCGGCTCCCGCGCGAACCCGGGCGGGTGATTGCGATCGGGCGCTCGTGCCGGATCGAGACGACCATGGAATGCGATCCGTGCCGGCGCATGGATGAATTGGCACCCGGTCTCATGGCCGCGCTGACGCCCGACTGGCGCGGCGGCGTGCTGGGCCGGGTATTGGACGACGGACCGATCAGTGTCGGTGGCGAGGTGAGGATAGAGAGATGAGCGCTTTCAAGACCCTTGACGATCTTGGGGATGATCTGGGTGACGTGGCTGGCAAGGTGGCGCTGGTTCGCGTGGACCTCAACCTGCCGATGCAGGACGGCGTGGTGACCGACGAGACGCGCATCCGCGCCGCGCTGCCAACCATCAACGACCTGACCGCAAAGGGCGCCAAGGTGCTGCTGCTGGCGCACTTCGGCCGCCCCAAGGGCGAGCGCAACTCGCAGATGTCCCTGTCGATGGTGGTCGGCGCGGTCGAGAAGGTGCTGGGCAAGGAAGTGATGTTCGTGCCCGAAATCGCGGGCGACGTGGTCGCGCAGGCGGTTGGCATTCTCAAGAGCGGCGATGTCGCCATTCTCGAGAACACGCGCTTCTGGAAGGGCGAGGAAAAGAACGATCCCGAACTCGCAAAGGCGATTGCGGCGAACGGTGATTTCTACGTCAACGACGCCTTCTCCGCCGCGCACCGCGCGCACGCGACGACCGAGGGGCTGGCCCACGTCCTGCCTGCTTACGCCGGTCGTTCGATGCAGGCCGAGCTCGAAGCGCTCGACAAGGCGCTGGGCAGCCCGGAAAAGCCTGTCGCCGCGCTGGTCGGCGGGGCCAAGGTGTCCTCCAAGCTCGACGTGCTCACGCACCTCGTCAAGCAGGTCGACCATCTCATGATCGGGGGCGGCATGGCCAACACGTTCCTCGCCGCCAAGGGCGTGGACGTGGGCAAGTCGCTGTGCGAGCACGATCTGGTCGATACCGCGAACGCGATCCTCGCCGCGGCGGACGAGAGCGGCTGCACCGTCCACCTGCCCTACGAAGTGGTGGTCTCGAAGGAATTTGCCGCCAACCCCGCTTCGCTGCGCACCTGCAACGTCCACGAGGTTGCGGCTGACGAGATGATTCTCGATGCCGGGCCGCTCGCGGTCGAGGCGCTCGCCGACGCGCTCAAGACCTGCCGCACGCTGGTGTGGAACGGCCCGCTTGGCGCGTTCGAGATGGAGCCCTTCGATGCGGGCACGGTTGCGCTCGCCCGCACCGCGGCGGCGCTCACGATCGAGGGGACGCTGACGTCGGTTGCGGGCGGCGGGGATACCGTCGCCGCGCTCAACCACGCGGGTGTCGCGAAGGACTTCTCGTACATCTCGACCGCGGGCGGCGCTTTTCTCGAATGGATGGAAGGCAAGGAACTGCCCGGCGTGGCGGCGCTCTCGGCCTGATCGCTGGTGGGGGGAGCGTCATTACGCTCCTGCTGCGTTGCAACACGATGAGTGGCGCGCGCGGAAAGGGGGGCCTTTCCGCGCACACACGCCACGATGCCTGTCGTCGGCCTTTCGCGAAGAAGCGAAGCCGTGCTGCGGCAGGCCGCGCCTGCGGGTCCATACCGCAGTTGCGAATTTACAGGGTGGGCTCTAGCCTGCCCTCCACACGACGCATGACTTGAGGAGGAGTTTTATGCAGGTTTCGGAAATGACGGCCAAGATGGCCGACGGCGACGGTTTCATTGCCGCGCTGGACCAGAGTGGCGGGTCGACCCCCAAGGCGCTCAAGGGATACGGCATCGAGGATGATGCCTGGAGCACCGAAGAGGAGATGTTCGGCCTGATCCACGCGATGCGCAGCCGGATCATCTCCTCGCCCGTGTTTACCGGCGAGAAGGTCATCGGCGCGATCCTGTTCAAGCGCACCATGGACGGTGCCGTGGACGGCGTGCCGACCCCGGCGGCGCTGATCGCCAAGGGCATCGTGCCCTTCATCAAGATCGACAAGGGCCTGGAGGACGAGGCCAATGGCGTTCAGATGATGAAGCCGATGCCCACGCTCGACGCGCTGCTCGACCGGGCCAGCGCGCTGGGCGTGTTCGGGACCAAGGAACGCTCGGTGATCCACTCGGCCAACGCGCAGGGCATCGCGGCGGTGGTCAAGCAGCAGTTCGAAATCGGCGAACAGGTGATCGCGCACGGCATGATGCCGATCATCGAGCCCGAAGTGAACATCAAGAGCGAGACCCGCGCCGAGTGCGACGCGATTCTGGCCGCAGAAATCCTCAAGTGCCTCGATGCGCTGGACGAGGACAAGAAGGTGATGCTCAAGCTCTCGCTCCCGGTCGTTCCGGGCACGTTCGACGCGCTGGTCGATCACCCCAAGGTGCTGCGCGTGGTCGCTCTCTCGGGCGGTTATTCGCGCGACGAGGCCTGCGTCGAACTGGCCAAGAACAAGGGCATCATCGCCAGCTTCAGCCGCGCGCTGCTCAACGATCTGCGCGCCACGATGAGCGATGCCGAATTCGACGCCGCGCTGAGCGAAGCGATCGAGGCGATCTACAAGGGCTCGACCCAGAAGGTTGACGCCGCGGCCGCCGCATAAGGCTGTCCGGCGGCCCCGTGTGGGCCGTGAGTCACAAAGACGGGCGCTTCCTTTTCGGGGAAGCGCCCTTTTTCGTGCCTCTATGCGGCGCGCTGCGCTCACCGCTTCCCTTGGGCTTCGGATTTTTCTAAAGCGTAAGCCATGAACGAAGATGTCGAAATCGAACGCGAGCCCACGCAGCTTTACCTCATCTCCCCGCTCGAGGTTGGCGGGGACTTCCCGCAGCGCCTCGAACGCGCGCTGAGCGCCGGTGACGTGGCCGCCTTCCAGTTTCGGGTGAAGGACATCGACCAGCACGAGGCCGCGCGTCTGGCGCAGCCGCTGCAGGCGATCTGCGCCGCGCACGAGGTGGCCTTCATCGTCAACGATTCGATCAGCCTGGCAAAGCGGATCGGCGCCGACGGCGTGCACCTGGGCCAGGACGATGGCAGTGTCGAGGAAGCGCGCCAGGCGCTCGGTCCGGATGCGCAGATCGGCGTGACCTGTCACGATAGCCGCCATCTGGCGATGGAAGCGGGTGAGGCCGGTGCGGACTACGTGGCCTTCGGGGCTTTCTTTCCGACCAAGACGAAGGAAACCAAGCACACCGCGGGTCCCGACCTGCTCACCTGGTGGCAGGGGATCTTCGAAATTCCCTGTGTCGCGATCGGCGGGATTACCCCTGAAAACTGCGGCGATCTGGTCAAGGCCGGGGCGGACTTCATTGCGGTTTCGGGCGCGGTGTGGAGCGGCGATGAAGCCGAGGCCGTGCGCGCGTTCAACGCGGCGATGGCGGATCAGGGCTGAGCTTCCCGGCGGATCGAAAAAGGTTGTGTCCGAGGGCCACGGCCCTCGGGCTCCCCAAGACGGCCCTCGGGCTCCCCAAGGTTGGGGGAGGGGGGGTAACGCCGTAAATCGAAGTTCGTGCTATTGTGAGCCGCCCCGTCGACGCGGACCAAAGGCTTCAGGAGCGACGTGCGCTCGACAGTACGCTGGGTCAAGGGATGGCAAATCCCTTGAATCCCTTTTTCCTAATTCATCCCGGCCGTCCCCTGCAGGACCAGCCGCACCAGTTGGGCTTTGCCGCTCACGCCCAGCTTGGCGTAGATGCGCTTGGAGTAGTTGCGCGCGGTTTCGACGGTCAGGCCCATGGCCTCTGCGGCCTCGGCGATGGTCAGGCCTTCGGCGAGCCTGAGCGCGAGTTCGGCTTCGCGGCGGGGCAGGGCGTGGATGGTCTGGAGCCGTTCGCGCGCTTCGGGAGAGGCGGTGCGGGGCAGGGTGAACAACGCCATCGTCAGGGGGCGTTCGTTTGCGCCGTGCGATTCGAGCGGCAGGAGCAGCGCCTCGACGCGCGGCTCTTCGCTCAGGAGCATGGGGCGCGGGGGCAGGGCGGGATCGTCGGTCATCGCTTCGGCTGCTGCGAGAAGCGTGCGTTCGGCGGCGCGGGGCAGGCCCAGCAGGCGCTCGCCGGGACGTGGCGGCGGATGGCCTTGCGCTTCCCACCACTGCGCGGCCTGCGGACCGATCGCGGCGAGGCGTGCGTCGCGTTCGAAGGCCATCCACCCGTTTCCGGCACGCGCAAGGCCGGTCAGGCTGATGGCGGCCTGACGCGCCTCGTGATCGAGCGCGCGTATCGTGCGTAAGGCTTCGGCGATGTAGGGCGCAAGGCTGGAAAGCAGCGCGCTGTCGGCGGCGCGGCAGGGGGCGCCGCGCGCCAGGACCAGCCAGACGTTGAAGTCGCGTTCGGCCAGCACGCGCACGATCCGCTCGTCGGCGAGGCCGAGTGCGGCCATCTGCTGGCGGCGCTGGCTGCGGGCGAGCGGGTCGTGGTCGATCAGCTCGGATATCGCGTAGACGCGCCCCGGCCGCAGCGAATCGTAATGCGCGCGGTCGAGCGCGAAGAGATCGGGAATCCCCGCATCCTGCGCGCGGCGGTGCAGGTCTTCGCCCGCGAAATAGGTCTGCGTGGCCGCATCCTGGCTTTCGCCCTGGCGGACCAGGAGGGCTACATAGCGCGCCTCGGTCCGGCGTCGCAGCCGCTCGAGGAAGGTTGCAAAGCGCGGATTTTCGCGCATCGCACCGAACAGCGGAAGGAGTAGATCGGTTTCGGTGCCACTAGCCAGAGCCATACCCTCCCATATGGGAGGTTCGTGCTTTTGTCATCCCTGCAATCTTCACCGCATCGCCTTCCGTTGCCGGACGGGCAGCCCTGCGCACGCGCACAAAAAGGGATTTCGATGAAGAAACTTACGCATCTGGAACGACTGGAAGCCGAAAGCATCCAGATCATTCGTGAAGTGGCCGCCGAAGCCGATAAGCCGGTAATGCTCTACTCGGTCGGCAAGGACAGCGCGGTCATGCTGCACCTCGCGCGCAAGGCCTTCTATCCCTCTCCGCCGCCGTTCCCGCTGCTCCACGTCGACACGACCTGGAAGTTCAAGGCGATGTACGAACTGCGCGACAAGATGGCCGAGATGTCGGGCATGGAGCTGCTCGTCTACAACAACCCCGAAGCCAAGGAAAAGGGGATCAACCCCTTCGACCACGGCTCGCTCCACACCGACATGTGGAAGACCGAAGGGCTCAAGCAGGCGCTCGACAAGTACGGTTTCGACGCCGCTTTCGGCGGTGCGCGCCGCGACGAGGAAAAGAGCCGGGCCAAGGAGCGCATCTTTTCGTTCCGCACCTCCTCGCACGGGTGGGACCCCAAGAACCAGCGCCCCGAGCTGTGGAACCTCTACAACGCCAAGAAGGCGCGCGGCGAATCGATCCGCGTGTTCCCGATCTCGAACTGGACCGAGCTCGACGTGTGGCAGTACATCCGCCTCGAGAACATCCCCATCGTGCCGCTCTATTTTGCGCAGAAGCGCCCGACCTTCGAGTGGGAGGGGGGGCTGTTCATGGCCGATGATCCCGAGCGTCTGGAAAAGGTGCTCGGCTACATGCCCGAGATCACCGAAAAATCGATCCGCTTCCGCACGCTCGGCTGCTTCCCGCTGACGGGCGCGGTGGAAAGCACGGCCTCGACGCTGACCGAAGTGATCCAGGAAACCCTGCTGACCACCACCAGCGAACGGCAGGGCCGCGTGATCGACAAGGACGCCGGCGGTGCCGGCATGGAAGTCAAGAAGCAGCAGGGGTACTTCTGATGGCCGATATCGATACCCAGACGCAGGACCAGACCAAGGAAACGTCCTATGTCGTCGACAGCCTCATTGCTGAGGACATCGACAGCTACCTCGATCAGCACGAACACAAGACGATGCTGCGCTTCATCACCTGCGGGTCGGTGGACGATGGTAAGTCGACGCTGATCGGGCGCCTGCTCTACGATTCGAAGATGATCTTCGAGGACCAGCTCGACGCGCTCGCCAGCGATTCCAAGAAGGTCGGCACGCAAGGGCAGGAAATCGACTTCGCCCTCCTCGTCGACGGGCTTGCCGCCGAGCGTGAGCAGGGCATCACCATCGACGTCGCCTACCGCTTCTTCAACACCGAGAAGCGCAAGTTCATCGTCGCCGACTGTCCGGGCCACGAGCAGTACACCCGCAACATGGTGACCGGCGCCTCGACCTCGGACCTCGCGGTCATCCTGATCGACGCGCGCAAGGGCGTGCTCGTCCAGACCCGCCGCCACAGCTACATCTGCAAGCTGCTGGGCGTGAAGAACATCGTGCTTGCGGTCAACAAGATGGATCTGGTCGACTACAGCCAGGAGGTCTTCGACGCGATCCTCGCCGACTACAGCGCGTTCGCCGCCTCGATCGGGATCGACAGCTTCACCGCGATGCCGATCTCGGGCTTCAAGGGCGACAACATCACCACGCTGTCCGAGAACACGCCCTGGTACAAGGCGCCCGAATACGCGGGCGTGCCGCTGATCGAGCACCTCGAGACGGTCGAGGTGATGACCTCGGACGATGCCGACAAGCCGTTCCGCATGCCGGTGCAGTGGGTCAACCGCCCCAATCTCGATTTCCGGGGCTTCTCGGGCCAGATCGCGACCGGCGTGGTCAAGCCAGGTGAGAAGATTCGCGTCCTGCCTTCGGGCAAGACCAGCACCGTGTCCAAGATCGTCACGTTCGACGGCGACCTGGAAGAAGCGGTCGCGGGCCAGTCGGTCACGATCTGCTTCGAGGATGAGATCGACTGCTCGCGCGGGTCGGTGATCGCGATCGCCGATGCGCCGCCGCAGACGGCCGACCAGTTCGAGGCGACCTTCGTGTGGATGGCCGACGAGGCGATGGTGCCCGGCCGTGCCTACTGGATGAAGATCGGCACGCAAATGGTCTCGGCCTCGGTCGCCGAGCCCAAGTACGAGATCAACGTCAACACGATGGACGAACTCGCAGCCAAGACGCTCGAGCTCAACTCGATCGGCGTGGCCGAGCTGACCACCGACAAGGCGATCGTGTTCGAGCCCTATGCCGAGAACCGGCAGCTGGGCGGGTTCATCCTGATCGACAAGATGACCAACGCCACGGTGGCCGCGGGCATGATCCACTTCTCGCTGCGCCGTTCGCAGAACGTGCACTGGCAGGCGGTCGACATCAGCCGCAAGCAGCACGCCGATCTCAAGAACCAGAAGCCGGCCGTGCTGTGGTTCACGGGGCTTTCGGGTTCGGGCAAGTCGACGATTGCCAATATGGTCGAGAAGAAGCTGCACCGGATGAACCGGCACACGTTCCTGCTCGATGGCGACAACGTGCGCCATGGTCTCAACAAGGACCTGGGCTTCACCGAGGCCGACCGCATCGAGAACATCCGCCGCGTGGGCGAAGTCTCCAAGCTGATGACCGATGCGGGGCTGATCGTGATCACTGCGTTCATCTCGCCGTTCCAGGCCGACCGTGAACTGGTGCGCGCGATGCTGCCCGAGGGCGAGTTCCTCGAGGTGTTCATCGACACCCCGCTCAAGGTGGCCGAGGCGCGCGACGTCAAGGGTCTCTACAAGAAGGCGCGTGCAGGTGAACTGAAGAATTTCACCGGCATCGACAGCCCTTACGAGGCGCCGCGCAGCCCCGAAATCCGTATCGACACGACCAAGCTTTCCCCTGAGGAAGCGGCCGATCTTATCGTCGATACCCTGCTGGGAGACGTCTGATGACCATGAGCGATGGTGATCTCGCGGCCCACCTGGCCGATGTCGCAGGCAAGATCCTGATCGAGGTGCGCGAATCGGGCATGTTCGAAGGCAAGTCGCTCGGCAAGGCTGGCGACCAGACTGCGAACCAGTTCCTCGTCCACGCGCTGCGCCAGCAGCGCGCCGAGGACGGTCTCCTGTCCGAAGAGGAAAAGGACAACGCCGAGCGCCTGGCCAAGGAGCGGGTGTGGATCGTCGATCCGGTCGACGGCACGCGCGAATATGGCGAGGCGCGCGCCGACTGGGCGGTCCATGTCGGCATGGCGGTGAACGGGGTGCCGACACTGGGCGCGGTGGCGCTGCCCGGAGCCGGTCTCGTGCTGCGCTCGGACCAGCCGGGCGAAGTGCCGCCCGCACCCGAGACGCTGCGCATGGTCGTGAGCCGGACGCGTCCGGCCAAGGAAGCGACCGGGGTGTGCGAGGCGATCGGCGGCGAGCTGGTGCCGATGGGCTCGGCGGGCGCCAAGGCCATGGCGATCCTGCGCGGCGAGGCGGACATCTACCTCCATTCGGGCGGGCAGTACGAGTGGGACAGCTGCGCTCCGGCCGCCGTGGCACTGGGCTGGGGATTGCACGCCTCGCGCATCGACGGCAGTCCGCTGGTCTACAACCAGCAGGACGTCTACATGCCCGACCTGCTGATCTGCCGTAAGGAACACGCCGAAATGGTGCTGGAGAAGGTCAAGCCCTTCCTCTGATCCGGCTGTCGGCTTGCCGACACGAAAAGGCCCGCCCTTTGTCCTGCCGTGCAGGGGAAAGGGCGGGCCTTTTGCGTTCGCGGCGATTGCTTGCCGCCCGTTGGGGCGGCAGACCGGCGTCAGGAATGGCGTACGGAATTTTCATAGATCCGGTCGAGCAAGCCGAGGAGCTGCTTCATTTCCGCGTCGCTGAAGCCTTCGAACAGCTCGGCCTCGCTCAGGCTGGCGACATGGCTGAGCTGGGCCAGCAGCGGATCGGCGGCCCTGGTCGGATAGACCGCGCGCGCGCGGCGGTCCTCCTTGTGCGCTCGGCGTTCGAGCAGCCCTTCGGTGCACAGTTTGTCGATCAGGCGACCGGCTGAAGCTTCGGAAATTTCGAGATATTCGGAGATGATGCGCTGTGTCGAACCGGGATAGCGCGTGACGACCGCCATCATCGACCACTGCGAACGGGTGACGTGAAGCACCGATACCTTGCGGTCAAAATTGTTGCGCATCACGCGCGCGAGCACGTTGATCTGGATCGTGGCCTTGCGGCGCAGCGATTCCTCGGCTGCGATGATCGAGCGCATCAAGCAGAGTTTGTCTCTTTTGGGCGCATCCTCGTTCAAGCGCTTGTCCCTGTCATCTTTCCTGAGCCGTGCGCGGCAAGGGCGCATCCGGCGATTGTCCAGTGTGTCGGGCCCTTCTAGCCTTGTCGGGCACCTACACGCAAAGGCAATGCACGCACAGCGGGTTTCCCATCCTGTGCAGACGGTGCCGCCGGGCACGCCGTGGCAGGGCAAGGCGCGGACTGCGTGCGTAAGGACCGGGCTGCGCGTGCGATGCCGCGCGGGCAGCCGGGTTGGGGCTGGTTATTCCACTGGCGCCGTGGCGGTCTTCTCACCGGGGAGCGGCAGGCTCGCCTGGTCGCCGCCGAGCACCTGATAGAGCGTGATGCGGTTCGAGGCGAGCGCGAGGCGGGTGGTGATTTCGGCCTTGCGTGCCGAATAGAGCGAGCGCTGCGCTTCCAGATTGTCGAGCGAACTGGCGATGCCCTGACGGTAGGTCGCCTCGATCAGCCGCGCGTTATCGGCCGAGGCCTGGGTATAGGCGCTCGCCGCACGCAGACGTTCGTCAATCGTGCCGCGATCGGCCAGCGCGTCGGCCACTTCGCTGAACGCGGTCTGGATCGCCTTTTCGTAGGTTGCCAGGGCCGCGTCGCGCTGCGCCTTGGCGATCGTGACGTCGGCCTTCTGGGCACCGGCGTTGAAGATCGACCAGTCGCCGCTGCCGCTCACCGTGTTGGTTTCCGACGCGCTCTTGAACAGGCTCGACAGCGAGGTGCTGGCAAAGCCGACGAGCGCGCTCAGCGAAATCGTCGGGAACAGTTCGGCGCGGGCGACGCCAATGTCGGCGTTGGCGGCCCGCAGGTCGTATTCGGCCTCGAGCACGTCGGGACGGTGGAGCAGCACGCGGGTGTCGGTTCCGGCGGGCACTTCGCCAAGGCTTGCGTTGACTTGCGTGATGCTGGTGGCGAGCTGGGAGGGATCGAAATCGGCGCCGACCAGCAGGCGCAGCGCGTTCTTGTCCTGCGCCAGCGCGGTCTGCTGGCTGGCGAGGTCGCTCCTGGCGGTTTCGAGCACGAGCTGGGCCTGGCGCAGTTCGGTGCGCGCGGCAACACCGCCCTTGAGACGCGCCTCGCTCAGCCGGACGGTGTCCTGGGCGCTCGTCGCCGTATCGGCCGCGATGCGCAGCAATTCGCTGTCGGCGGCGTAATTCGCCCAGGCCTGGGCGACATCGGCCACAAGGCCCAGCCGCACGGTGCGCGCCGCCGCCTCGGTCGCCAGCGCGCTGTCGCGCTCGGCTTGCGTGGCGTTGGCGAGCTTGCCGAACAGGTCCAGCTCGAAGCTCGAGACGCCCGCGCTGACCGAGTGGCTCCAGCCGTTGAGGCCAAAGCCGCCGCCGGTCTCGCTGTCGGTCGAAGTCGCCGAGACGCCGACGGCAGGCAACTGGTCGGCGCGGGTCACGCGCACTTGCGCGCGGGCGGCCGTGATGTTGGCGGCGGCGACCCGCAGGTCGCGGTTGTTGACCAGCGCTTCCGCGATCAGCTGGCGCAGGCGCGGGTCCTGGAATATCTGCGTGTAGGCAACGATCGGCAGTCCGGCTTCGCTTTGTGCAAGATAGGCATCGCCGCTCGGCCACGAGGCGGGCACGGGCGCGGCGGGCTGGACGTACTTGGGCGCCATCGAACAGGCGCCGAGCGCGATCGCGGGGAGCAGGGCGGTTCCCAGGCGCCGTGCGCGCCGAGGCAGGGCGGTAAAGGTCATGCCGCGTCTCCCGATGCGCCGTCGCGGCGCTGCTTGAGGTAGGCGTGGGCCCTGGCCAGACCGTCGCGCACGCTGCGCCGCACGATCACGAAGAACAGCGGGATGAAGAAGATTGCGAGCAGTGTCGCGCTCAACATGCCGCCGATCACGGCGGTGCCGATCGCGATGCGGCTGTTGGCGCCCGCGCCGGTCGCCGTGGCGAGCGGCAACACGCCGAAGATGAAGGCGAAGCTGGTCATCAGGATCGGACGCAGGCGAATGCGCGCGGCCTCGACCGCAGCCTCGATCACGCGCATACCCTGCCGTTCGGCCTGTTCGGCAAATTCGATCATCAAAATCGCGTTCTTCGCGGCGAGACCCATGGTGGTGAGCAGGCCGATCTGGAGATAGACGTCGTTCTCCAGGCCGCGCAGCGTGACCGCGAGGATCGCGCCGAGCAGGCCGAGCGGAATGATGAGAATGACCGCGACCGGGATCGACCAGCTTTCGTACAGCGCGGCCAGGCACAGGAACACGACCAGCAGCGAAAGCGCGTAGAGCAGCGGGGCCTGGCCCGAGGACAGGCGCTCCTGGTACGACGAGCCGGCCCAGGCGACGCTGACGCCGGGGATCTGCTTGGCGAGCTGTTCCATCACGTTCATCGCGGTGCCTGAGCTGACCCCGGCTGCGGGCGAGCCTGAGAATTCATAGGCCATCAACCCGTTGAAGCGCGAGGTCGAACTGGGGGCGGTGGACCAGCTGGTGTGGGCAAAGGCCGAGAAGGGCACCATCTGTCCGTCGGTTCCACGCACGTACCACTTGTAGAGGTCTTCCGGGCGCGAGCGCGCATCGGGTTCGCCCTGGACGTAGACCTTCTTGACGCGGCCCTTGTCGATGAAATCGTTGACGTAAGTGCCGCCCCAGGCGGTCTGCAGCGTGGAGTTCACGTTGGCCGGGGTGAGCCCGTAGGCGGTCAGCGCGTGGATGTTGGAATCGACCTTGAGCGTCGAGACGTCGGGCAGGTCCGACAGGCGCACGCTCGACAGGCGATCATCTTTCGTTGCCATCTCGAGCAGCTTGTCGCGCACGCCTTCGAATTCGGTGCGCGACATGCCCGACTGGTTCTGCAGTTCCATGGTGAAGCCCGAGGACTGGCCAAGGCCGCGGATGGCGCCGGGGACCAGCACGAAGACTTGCGCGTTGCGAAGCCCGGCGAACGCCTTCTTGGCGCGTTCGACGATCGCGAACGCGCTCTGGTCGGCGTTGGGGCGCAGGTCCCAGTCCTTGAGGCGCACGAAGCCCGAACCCGCGTTCTGGCCCGAACTGCCCATGCCGCCGCCGACGATCGTGAAGATACCCGTGACGTTGTCGGCTTCCTTGGTCAGGAAGTAGTTCTGGATGACGCGCTGGACCCGCTCGGTTTCCGAACGTGGCGTGCCCGACGGCAGGCGCCACTGGACCATGACATTGCCCTGGTCCTCGTTCGGCAGGAAGCCGGTCGGCAGGCGCTGGAACAGCACGAAGGTTCCGATACAGGTCAGCGCGAACAGCGCCAGCCAGCGCCACTTGTGCGCGACGACCACCTCGATCCGGCGGGCATAGGCACCGCTCATGCGCTCGAAGCCCGAATTGAAGCCGGTGTGGAATTTTTCCCACCCGCGCGCGAGCCAGGGCAGGCGGCGTTCGACAAAGGTGCGCGGGCGGTCGGGCGCGCGGTTCTTGCCCTTGAGCAAGGTCGCGCAAAGCGCCGGGCTGAGCACCAGGGCGACGAGCACCGACAGCGCCATGGCGGTCACGATGGTGAGCGAGAACTGGCGGTAGATCACGCCGGTGGAGCCGCTGAAGAAGGCCATCGGCATGAACACCGCCGACAGCACCAGGCCGATCGCGATCAGCGCGACCTGGATTTCCTTCATCGATTCGATCGTCGCGTCGCGCGCGCTCATGCCCGGATTTTCCTCGAGCAGGCGCTCGACGTTCTCGACCACCACGATCGCGTCGTCGACCAGCAGGCCGATCGCCAGCACCATGCCGAACAGGGTCATGGTGTTGAGCGAGAAATCCATGAGGTAGAAGATCGCAAAGGTGCCCAGCAGCACGACCGGAACCGCGATCGCCGGGATCAGCGTCGCGCGCCAGCTCTGCAGGAACACGAACATGACGATGACGACGAGGCCGATCGCCTCGAACAGCGCCTTTTCGACTTCCTCGACCGAAAGCTTGATGAACTTGGTGCTATCGGTGCCGTACTGGTAGGCCAGCCCTTCGGGCATGTTCTGCGCCAGTTCGTCGACCCGTGCCTTGACGCGCTCGGCGGTCTTGAGCGCGTCCGCGCCGGGCGAGAGCGAGATGCCCATGCCCGAAGCGGGATGGCCGTCGAAGCTGGTGGCCATGGTGTAGCTCTCGGCGCCCATCTCGACGCGCGCGACGTCGCCGACGGTGACGGTCGAGCCATCCGAATTGGTCTTGAGCACGATCGCGCGGAACTGCTCGGGGGTCTGGAGCCGCGAGCCGGCGCGCACGGTCGCGGTGATCGCCTGGTCCTGCGGTGCGGGCAGATCGCCGATGGCCCCGGCGGCCACTTCGGTGTTCTGCGCCGAGATGGCCGACGTGACGTCGCTGGGCATCAGGCTGACCGCGGAGAGCTTGGCCGGGTCGAGCCAGATGCGCATCGCGTGCGCGCCGCCGAACACGTCGACCTCGCCCACGCCTTCGACGCGCGAGAGGGGATCTTGCAGGTTGGAGGCCAGGTAGTCCGACACGTCCTGGTTCGAACGGGTGTCGGTGGTGTCGTAGACGGACAGCACGAGCAGGCGGTCGGGGTTCGACTTGGTGACGCGCACGCCCTGCGACTGCACCGATTCGGGCAGGCGCGAAAGCGCGGCCTGGACCTTGTTCTGGACCTGGACCTGGGCGATGTCGGGATCGGTGCCCTTGGCGAAGATGGCGCTGATCGTCGCCTTGCCGGCGTTGGTCGAGGACGAGGTGAAGTAGAGCAGGCCGTCGATGCCGGTCAGGTTCTGCTCGATCACCTGGGTGACGCTGTTCTCGATCGTTTCGGCCGAGGCGCCGGTGTAGGTGGCCGAGATGTTGACCTGGGTGGGCGCGATGTCGGGGTACTGCTCGTTGGGCAGGAACATCAGCGCGCCGAGCCCGGCGAGCATCACGACGATGGCCAGGACCCAGGCGAAGATCGGCCGGTCGATGAAAATGCGTGACATGGGTGGCTCAGCTGCCCTTCGCGGCCGACGCGCTTGCGCCGACCTTTTCTTCGGACGAAGCCGCAACCGCCTTGAGCGCGGCGCCCTGGCGCAGGCCATTCAGGCCCTGGACGATGATCTTGTCGCCCGTCTGCACGCCCTTGGTCACCACCGAATAGGTCTTGTAGGTACGCTCGGCGGTGACGTTGCGGCGCACCGCCTTGCCATCGTTGCCGACGACCATGATGTAGCCGGTCCCGTCGAAATCGCGCTGGATGGCGCCTTGCGGAATGAGATAGGCGCCCGGTGCGTTGGCCTGGTCGAACTGCGCGGTCACGAACATGCCGGGCAGGAGCAAGCCGTCGGGATTGGGGAACTGCGCGCGCAGCGTCACCGTGCCGGTATCCTCGTCGACGGTTACCTCGGAGAACTTGACCGTCCCGGCGAGCGGGTAGATCGACCCATCGTCGAGCTTGAGGTGGACCTGCGTGCTGCCCGGTGTCACCCCGCCCGTGCGCAACTGGCGGCGCAGCGCGACGAGCTCGGAAGCCGACTGCTGCATGTCGACATACATCGGGTCGCTGCGCTGGATGACCGCAAGCGCATCGGTCTGGCTCGCGCTGACGAGCGCGCCGACGGTCGACAGGTTGCGCCCGATGATCCCGCTGATGGGGGCCGGCACGGTGGTGTAGCGCAAGTTGATCCGCGCGGTGTCGAGCGTGGCCTTGTATTGCGCCACCGCCGCATCGGCGACGCGCGCATCGGCCAGGGCGTCGGTGTAGTCCTGCTTGGCGACGGCTTCCATGTCGGCCAGCGGCTTGTAGCGATCGGCTTTGAGCCGGGCCGCGGCGGCCGAAGCCCTGGCGCTGGCGAGGTTGGCCTGGGCCTGGTTGACCGCGGCGCGATAGAGGCTGGGGTCGATCTGGAACAGCGGCTGCCCGGCGCGGACGCGGGTGCCCTGGGCAAAGTAGACCTTCTGGATCACGCCGGTCACCTGCGGGCGCACTTCGGACGTTTCGAACGCGACGGTGCGGGCGTTGAGCGCGACCGGTATCGGCACCGTGCTGGGCTTGGCCACGACGAAGCCGACTTGCGTTTCGCGTGCCTCCTTGCGCGTGTCGCCGTCGCTTTGCGAGCAGGCACCGAGCGCGAGCGTTGTCAGGGCAAGCGCCGCCAGCGCCGGCTTGGAGGACAGGGAGGCGCGCGTGAGAAGGAAATGTTTCAAGCCGGTAACCTTGGTCGCAGGGAGTGCGCCGTATCGAAAGAAATGCCGCGCAGCGCAAGCGTTACAGCATGGCGTGCGACAATTTGCTACGAGGCGGACGTGAGGGCGGTTATGCACGTCAAGCATAACACGAACCTGTCGCGGTCAAGGCGTGCGTGGGTTTTTTCGCGTTTGGCTGTGTACCGGCTCCGGCGTGCAGGCGGCGCGCACGGGCCATCTGCCAAGCCGTGCTTGTGTGCGTAAAATGCAACAAGGTGGCGATGGCGACGGGGCTGCGAGGGCACCGGCATGGGCTGGCCGCGCGGTCGCTCCACTTGTCGGAGCGCTGGTCCGCACCGGCTCGGCGCGTCGCGCAAAGAGCGCGCTTGCCACATTTTTTCAAGGTTAAGGGAATGGTGCCCGGGGGCGGATTCGAACCACCGACACTGCGATTTTCAGTCGCATGCTCTACCAACTGAGCTACCCGGGCATGGGCTTGATCGGTGTTTTTCAGTACCGCCGATCAGCTGGTTGCGGGCCTATGGCGAAGCGCGCGGACCTTTGCAACCCAAAAACGACACGAAATTTTCAATCATCCTGTGGATTGTTTGGAAAGCCCTCGATTTCCGCGGATGACAGGTCCGGCGGACCGGGCAGGGCGTAGCCGTCGTCGAGCCAGTTGATGAGATCGCGGTCGCGACAGGCCTTCGAACAGAACGGGGTGTGGTCGGCCTGGCGGCTCTTCCCGCAGATCGGGCATTTGCGCTTGGGATGGGTCATGCGCTCAGCGCCTGCGCGAATCCGGCGCCAAGGGCAAGGGCGGGATCCTCCTTCCAGCGAATCGTTCGTCCGGTGCGGCGAATCAACTCGGCTTCCCATTGCGGCGTGACGGCCCGGCGCACCGCGGGCGCGCAGGTGAGCAGCAGCACGCCGGGCTCACGAACCGCCTCGGCGTAACGCAGCAGCAGCCGGGCGCCGCAGCGCGCCGGATCGGCACGCACGCGGTGCAGCAGCGAAGGCCCTTCGCTGCGCGCGACCAGCTGGACGAAACCGAAGCCGTTCATCGCGGTCGACTGGTGGGGCCAATGGTCGAGCGCTTCGGCCAGCGCGGCATCGACGCTGCGCCGGTCCTCCTTGCGCTCGAGCGTCGGGAAATCGATGCCGATCGAGCCGCCAAGGGCGAACAGGCCGATCGCCTGCGCGATGGCCGGCACGGCAGCGCGGGCGAGTTGGGCGGGCGGCAGCGTGCCGTCGATGTCGATCAGGGTCATCGCCGGGGTCGGGCTGACGATCAGCGCGCCGCCGTCGAAGGCGATCGTTCCCTCGATCGCCTGCGCGATCAGTTCGGGCCAGGGATCCTCGGGAAAGCGTTGCACGCGCCTCGCGCTCACCCCCTCGGCGCCGAGCAGGGTGGCCGGATCGGGCGCGGCGCCGGGCGGGGCGCTGGTCGGGCGGACCTGGGCGCGTTTGGTGCGCTGCGATTCTGTGATTGCCGCACGGGTCACTACCACGCGCAGCGGGGCGCCCTGGCTCGCCTCGCGCGGCAACGCGTCGACCAGCGCCTCCTCGCCCGAAGCCAGGCGCACGGTACCGCGGCGTGAACCGCTCTGCCGGGCGATGAGAAGCGCGTCCTCGACCTGTCCGGCGCGGGTCTCCCCGGCCAGGAACAGGCGTGCGGCGATCGCTTCGCCGCGATCGAAAAGGATCGCGCGGGTCTCGCCGATGCCCTCTTCGATGAGCCACTCGGCCATGGTGGTGCGCTTAGATGAGCGCGAAGCCCGCGGCCTTGAGCAGGCCACGCGTTTCGAACAGCGGCAGGCCGACGACCGCCGAATGGCTGCCCGAAATCCAGGCGATCAGGCCTTCGGCGCAGCCCTGGATGGCGTAGCCGCCCGCCTTGCCGTCCCATTCGCCGCTGGCGATGTAGGCGTCGATCTCTTCGGGGCACAGGTTCTTGAAGCGGACCTGTGTTTCGCTCAGCCGTGCGTGCAGCGTGCCGTCGGGCGCCTTGAGCGCGACCGCCGAAAGCACCCGGTGGCGCCGCCCTGAAAGCAGCGCAAGGCACTGGCGGGCGGTGGCTTCATCCTCGGCCTTGGGCAGGATGCGCCGCCCGCAGGCGACGACGGTATCACCGGCCAGGACATGCAGGTCCGCGCCGTCGATCGTCTCGGCCTTTTCGCGGGCCATGCGCGCGGCATAGGCGCGCGGCGTCTCGCGCGTGGCCGGGGTCTCGTCGATGTCGGCCGCGGCGATGCGTGCGGGCACCACGCCCAGCCGCGAAAGCAGTTCGCGCCGACGCGGGCTGGCCGAAGCCAGGATCAATCCCGAGGGGCGCAACTGTGTCGAAGGCGGGCGGGGCGAGAGCGGGGCCGGTGGCTCGCCGGTCATGCCGAACCGATTACGAGGAGTAGCCGCCGGGGCCACCGCGACCGGGCATGAAGCGGTAGGTGATGCGACCCTTGGTGAGGTCGTAAGGGGTCAGTTCGACGAGCACTTCGTCGCCGACCAGCACGCGAATGCGGTTCTTGCGCATCTTGCCAGCGGTATGGCCGAGGATCTCATGGCCGTTTTCCAGTTCGACGCGGAACATGGCGTTGGGCAGGAGCTCGACGATCTTGCCGCGCATTTCGAGAAGTTCTTCTTTCGCCATTGGCGATCATATTCCATTCGGTTCGTGGGGTGATTGCGGCGCGACATAGCCATCAAACCGCCAAAATGGAAGCCTTCACGCAAGCCGAGTGACCGATCAGGGCATATTCATAGGCAAGGGCGCAACACCTTTGCGACAAACTGATACTGCAAGACGGCTTGTTCGCCCGATCAAGTCACGGCAGCACGGGGCTGGAGCGGAGGGGATCAGTTCTTGGCGGAGAAACTGTTTGCGACTTACCTGTTTACTGGTGCTGGCGACGAGTGTGTCGATGCCGGTCCTGGCCCATGCCGAACAAACCCGGCCTGCAACGCCGGCCACCTCCACGGCTATTGACGAGGAGGAAGACCACCGCGCGAGCGGTGCGACGCCGGCCGTGGGCAACGAAATCGTGGTGACTGGAACGACTGTGCTGCCCGGTACCGTCGACACGCCCTACAAGCCGGTCGAGACCTTCGACGAACAGGACATCGCCGCTTACGGCGCCTCCTCGATCGAGGAACTGCTCGATGCGATTTCCCCGCAGACGGGCAGCGGGCGCGGGCGCGATACCGGCCGCCCGATCATGCTCATCAACGGCAAGCGGATCACCAGCTGGCGTGAAATGCGCGACATTCCGCCCGAGGCGATTCGCCGGCTCGAAGTGCTGCCCGAAGAGGTCGCGCTGCAATTCGGCTATCCGGCCGACAAGCGCGTGGTCAACATCATTCTCAAGGAGCACTTCGCCGCGGTCACAGGTGGCGGCGAATACAATCGCCCGACGCGCGGCGGCTATGACAGCTATGAACTGAAGAGCGGCATCTTCCGCATCGCCGGGCCGCGCCGCTACAACCTCTCGGCCAAGCTCACCGAAACCTCGATGCTGACCGAGGACGAGCGCGGCATCGTGCGCTCGGCCGACGAGATGCCGACGGTGGCGAGCGATCCCGATCCGCGCCGCTTTCGCAGCCTCGCCGACGGCGAATCCGAGATCGAGGTCAACGGCACGATGACGCAAGGGCTGGGCGATGGCGGGCTCGGCGGCCAGTTGACCGCCAATCTCGCGTTTACCCGCGACATCACGCGTGCGCTTTCGGGGCTGGATACGGTCACACTCGAATCGCCTTCGGGCGAGACCGCGATCCGCACGCTCGACGGTCCGCTCGCGACGCGGGTGGAGGCCAACACGTTCGAGGCGGGCCTGGGCTACAGCACCCTGCTGGGCGACTGGCAGCTGAGCCTGACCGGCGATGGTTCCTATGCCGACACGACGACGCGGGTCGATCGCAATCGCGATACCAGTTCGCTCAGCGAGGCGGCGCTGGCGGGCGATCTCGCCATCACTGGGGCCTTGCCCGCGCTGGCCGATGCCGGCGCGGACACCGCGCATAACCGCGCGCTGACGGTCAGTTCGCTCGCCACGCTGTCGGGCCGCCTGCTGAGCCTGCCTGCAGGCGATGCGAACCTGACGGTCAAGGCCGGCTACGACTATTCGCATACCTCGAGCAGCGACACCGCGAGCGAGCTTGGCACGGTGCGTTTGACGCGCGGCGATGTCTCGGGCGGGGTGAATCTGGGCATTCCGCTGACCAGCCGCAGCTACGGCGTGCTGGGCGCGCTGGGCGACATTTCGCTGAACGTGGGGGGCGGGCTCAACCACCTGTCGGACTTCGGCACGCTCGCCAACTGGACCGCCGGGGTCAACTGGGCGCCGCGCGACACGCTGACGCTTCAGGCGACCTATATCGTCGAGGATGCCGCGCCCACGCTCGCGCAGCTGGGCGCGCCGCAGGTCGAGACGTACAACGTCTCGGTCTACGATTTCGTCAATTCGACCACCGCACTGGTCACCACCACCACCGGTGGCAATCCTGATCTCCAGAAGGAGCGTCGGCGCGACTGGAAGATTTCGGCGAACTGGAAGCTGCCCTTCCTCGACCGTTCGAACCTGCTGGTGGAGTATTTTCGCAACCGCTCGAACAATGTCTCGGAATCCTTCCCGTTGCTGACCTCGGCGGTCGAGGAGGCCTTTCCCGACCGCGTGACGCGCGATGCCTATGGCAATCTGGTGGCGATCGACCGGCGCGCGGTGACTTATGACGAGGTTTCGAGTTCGAGCCTGCGCTGGGGCCTCAACCTCAGCGGACGGATCGGCAGCGCGATGCCGCAAGGTGGCGCACCGCGTGGGGGCGCTCCCACTCCGGCTCCCGTGCCGCGCCCGCAAGGTGAGCCGTCCGCGCCTGTCGCTGCGATGGGAGCTTCCGGCGGTGATCGTCCTGCGGGTGGTCCAGCCTTTGATCCGGCGCGTTTCGAGGCGCTCAGGACCGCCCTGTGCGCGCCGGTCAAGGACGGCGAGGAGCCCGATCTTTCCGCGCTTCCCGAAGGGCTTCGCGCGCGCCTGACGGGCGAGGACGGCAAGATCGATCCGGCGAGGCTGGCGCGGCTGAAGCAGCGGGTCTGTTCCGCCGAGGGCGCGGCGGCGTTCGATCCGGCGCGTTTTGCCGCGATCCGCACCGCGCTGTGCGCGCCGCGCGCTCCGGGAGGGCAGGTCGACATCGCGGACTTGCCCGAGCGGATGCAGGCGCGTCTGCGCAAGGAGGATGGCACGATCGACACCGCGAAGCTCGACGCGATGCGCGCCAACATCTGTTCGGCGACGCAGGGGCAGGGCGGCGTGGCTCCGGAAGGCCAGACGCCTTCGGCTTCAACGCCCGGTAGCGCGCCCGGCGGCGCGCGCGCGCAGGGCGGC
>NZ_JALHLF010000050.1 GCF_022832435.1 Novosphingobium organovorum
CAGCGCGAAGGCCGCGACCGGGCGCGGTGGCACGACGGGGTCGGGCAGCGCGACGAGCGCGCGCACCGATCCCGTACGCGCGGGCATGAGCGCGACGTCGATCGTCGCGGCGCTAAACGCGCTTCCCGGAACCGGATGGAGCGGCGCGCGCACGGGCTCAGCCGCCTGCACGCCAATGACGGCGAGCAGCAGCGCGGCGCAGAGCCGCAGCGTCAGAACCCAGGACAGAACGCTCTTCACCCGCGCCGCCCTAAGGGGCGAGACCGGCTTGGGCAAGCTCTTCGCCCCAAGTGCGCGATACGATGCGTTCGTGCTCAAGACGATCCCAACGCGCAGGGCCATGCCTGCCCGCGCAAGCGCTCTTCTAAAAATGCAATTGAGAATGAGTTGCAATAAATTCGTTCGTTTGATAGCCGCCCGCTGCGAACCATTTGCAACAAGGGGGTAAAATGCGCATTCAACCGGCCGCCGCGGCCTTCATCCTTTCGCTCGGCCTGATCGAGACGCCTGCTTTCGCCGAAGACACCGGCACGGCCGAGCCCGCCAAGTCGGACGAAATCGTCGTCACCGCCAGCGCACGCGAACAACGCGTGATCGACGCCCCAGCCTCGATCACGGTGGTCACCTCCGAACTGCTCGCCAAGCGGCCGATGGCCGACCTCACCGACGCGCTGCGCGATGTCGAGGGGATCAACGTGACCGGGGCCTCGAACACCCGCGACATCACCATGCGCGGGATGCCCGGACAATATACCCTCATCATGGTCGACAGCGTGCGCCAGTCCACCCGCGACAGCCGCACCAACGGCACCGGCGGCTACGAACAGAGCTTCACCCCGCCCGCCGCCGCGATCGAACGGATCGAAGTGGTGCGCGGCCCGATGTCCACGCTCTACGGCTCGGACGCGATCGGCGGCGTCATCAACATCATCACCCGCACGATTCCCGATAGCTGGGGCGGCTCGGTCGGCGCGGACTATGTCGTGCAGGAGCATGGTGACAGCGGCAACTGGGTCCAGGGCCAGTACTACCTCGCCGGGCCCGTCGTCGCCGATACGCTGGGCGTGCAGACCTGGGGCCGGATCTACCGGCGCGGCGAGGACGACATCGTGAGCGGCAATTACGGCGCGCGCGACTACAACCTGACCGGGCGCCTCGCCTGGCGGCCAGCTCCGGGCCAGGAAGTCCTGCTCGAAGGCAACACCACGCGCGTCAAGCGTGTCGCGAACGCGGGCGCGACGCTCGCCGACACGGGCACCAGCAACTACAACATCACCCGCCGCAACGCGGGCACGCTGCGCTGGAACGCCGACTGGGAAGCGCTGACCAGCGCGGTCTCGCTGCTGCGCGAAAGCAGCCATTACCGCAGCTACACCGCCGATGACGACGGCGGCTACACCCGCGCGACACGCAACCCGCGCATCACCAACACGGTGCTCGACGCGCTCATCAACCTGCCGCTCGACAACACGCCGCTGGGCGATCACCACCTGGCCTTCGGCGGCCAGTACATCTGGAACCGGCTGGTCGACATCAATCCTGGGCTGCGCGACAATCTCGAACGGACCTACACCATCTGGCAGCGCGCCCTGTTCCTCGAGGACGAATGGCAACTGGCGGATGGCTTCGCGCTGACCGGCGGGCTGCGTTTTGACGATCACCAGGTCTATGGCGGCCACTGGAGCCCGCGCCTCTACGCGGTGTGGAACCCGGCCTCCGCGCTCACCCTCAAGGGCGGTGTCTCGACCGGGTTTCGCGCACCCGAAATCCGCGTCATCGCGCCGGGCTATGCCTATACCACCGGCGGATCGAGCTGCACCTATGGCGCGGACGGCACCTGCGGGGTCATCATCAGCGACCCCGACCTCAAGGCCGAAACCAGCACCAACTACGAAGTGAACGTGCTCTACCACCCCTCGCCCGCGTTCTCGCTGGGAGGCACCGCGTTTCGCACCGAATTCCGCAACAAGATCCAGAGCGCGCTGGTCTACGAAGAGGATGGCTCGATCGCGCGCTGGAGCGAGGACACCAACTACCGGCTCTACTACAACTACAACGTCGGCCGGTCGCGCTCGCAGGGCTTCGAAGTGACCGCACGGTGGAAACCGATCGAGCGCCTCTCGCTCAAGGCGGGCTACACCTACACCGATTCCAAGCAGCAGACGGGCGACTATGCGGGCTATCCGCTGACCCAGACCCCCAAGCACATGGCCAACGCGCGCGCCGATTTCGACGTCACGCAAACGCTCGCCTTGTGGACCTCGCTGACCTATCGCGGCGAGGAGATCAACGCGGGCCTGCGCACCGGGTCGAACGGGCGCGCGCTCGTCAACGCCGAGGGAACCACCGTCGGGCGCATCTACCCCGACTATTTCCAGGCCGACATCGGCGGCGTGCTGCGCCTGCGCGAGGCGGTTTCGCTTAAGCTGGGCATCTACAACCTCACCGACAAGCGGCTCGACGTAGCCGATTACAACATGCAGGGTGACGGGCGTCGCTACTGGATGGGTATCAATGTCGACTTCTAGGGCTTTGGCACGGGGCCTGCTCCTCGCGCTCGGCGTCTTGGGCACGCTCGCTTCGGCGAGCGCGCCCGCACAGCCCCGGCTCGTAGCCGCCGCGCAGCCGGGCGTGGTCGAAACCGGATCGGCCGCCTACCGGTTCGAACGCTTCACGCTGCCCGCGCGCGAGGCCGGACGCACCTACGACGTGGTGGTCGCCATTCCGCGCCGCGCCGCGCCCGAGGGCGGCTTCCCGCTCGTCACCCTGCTCGACGGGGGCGCGGCGATCGAGGCGATCGACGAAGCGCTGCTGCGCCGCCTCGAAACCGGGGCGACGCCGCCGGTGCTCGTCGCGGTGGGGTACGTCGGCCAGCCGCGCTTCGACGTCAAGGCGCGCGCGTTCGACTATACGCCCGCGCCAGCGCGCCACCCCCAGGCTCCTCTGGTCGACGATCAGGGACGGCCCGGCGGCGGCGCGGCGCGCTTCCTCGCCCTCATCGGCACACGGATCGTCCCGCGCGTTGCCACGATGGCGCCGATCGATCCCACGCGCGAGACCCTCTGGGGCCACTCCTACGGCGGGCTCTTCGTGCTCTACGCGGCAACGCGCCAGCACGTGCCCTTCGCCACCTTCGTCGCGGCCGATCCGGCGCTATGGTGGAACTACGGCTCGTTCCTCAAGGACCCGAAGCGCGTGCGCAAGGCGCCCGATGGCGGCCCGCGCGCAATCACCGTGGTGCGCGGAGAAGGCGGCGCGCATCGCGGCGGACGGCCGGGAGCAGCACAGGCCACCGCTCTCGCCAAGGGGCCGCACCCGGACATGCGCGGCTCGGTGGCGCCCGAAGCGGCCGTCACGCTCGCCCGGCAGCTTGCCGACCAAGGAGCCCACGTGACGCTGACCCGATGCACAGGGCAAGGCCATGGCGCGATGTTCGCGCTTTCGCTGCGCGCCGCGCTGATCGCGGCGGCGGGTGCCGCGCCCGATCCGGCGGCACCGGAATGCGGCGCCGAAGCGATCGCCAGCGCCGAGCCGGAATAGGGCGCGTCAGCTCAGCGTGCGGCGCACCGCGTCGTGCCAGCCCGCGATGAGCGCCTGCCGCTCGCCCGAGGCCATCTGCGGCTCGAACAGCTGGCCTTGCGTCCAGGTCTGCGACAAGGCCGCCAGATCGGGCCACAGCCCGGTGGCCAGCCCGGCGTGGAACGCGGCGCCCAGCGCCGTCGTCTCAAGGTGGACCGGCCGTTCGACCGGCGCCTCGAGCATGTCGGCGAGGAACTGGCACAGCCAGTCGTTCGCCGCCATGCCGCCATCGACGCGCAGCCGCTCGGGCGCGGCGCCGCCGTCGGCGACCATCGCGCGGGCCAGATCCATGGTCTGATAGGCCACCGCCTCGAGCGCGGCGCGCGCCAGATGCGCCTGCGTCGCGCCAAGCGTCAGCCCAAAGATCGCGCCGCGCGCGTCGGGGTCCCAATGCGGCGCGCCGAGGCCGACGAAGGCAGGCACCATATAGACGCCGTGGCTCGAGGGGACTTGCGTGGCCATGTCGTTGGTCTCACGCGCGTGGGTGATGACGCCGATCCCGTCGCGCAGCCACTTGACCGCCGCGCCAGCGACAAAGATCGAGCCTTCGAGCGCGTAGGTCATCTGGCCGTTCAGGCGGTAGGCGGGCGTCGTCAGCAGGCGATTGCGCGAGGCGATCGCCTCGCTGCCGGTGTTGAGCAGCATGAAGCAGCCCGTGCCATAAGTCGACTTGGCCATGCCCGGCTCGAAACAGGCCTGCCCGAACAGCGCCGCCTGCTGGTCGCCCGCAACCCCGGCGATGGGGATCGGCGCGCCGAGCAGCGAAGCCTCGGTGTGGCCATAGACGTGCGCGTTGTCGTGCACCTGCGGCAGCATCGCCATCGGCACGCGCAGGATGCGGCACAGCTCCTCGTCCCAGCGCTGCTCGCGGATGTTGTAGAGCATCGTGCGCCCGGCGTTGGTAACGTCGGTGGCGTGGACCGCGCCGCCGGTGAGCCGCCAGATCAGGAAGCTGTCGATCGTGCCGAAGGCCAGCTCGCCGTTTTCCGCCCGCGCCCGCGCTCCGGCCACGTTGTCGAGGATCCAGGCGATCTTGGTGCCCGAAAAATAGGGATCGACGAGCAGGCCCGTGCGGGTGCGCACTTCTTCCTCGAACCCGTCCTGGCTTTTCAGTTCGGCGCAGACTTTCGCGGTGCGCCGGTCCTGCCAGACGATCGCGCGGTGGATCGGCGCGCCGGTCTGGCGGTCCCACACCACCACCGTCTCGCGCTGGTTGGTGATGCCGATACCCGCGATGCCCGCCGGACCGACGCCGCTCTTGGCAATCGCCTCGCTGGCCATGCGCACGGTGTCGCGCCAGATGTCTTCGGCATCGTGCTCGACCCAGCCGAGGTCGGGGTAATGCTGCTCGAATTCGCACTGCGCGCTCGCCACCGGGCGGGCCGCCTTGTCGAACACGATCGCACGGGTCGAGGTCGTGCCCTGGTCGATGGCGAGGATGTGCTGGGGCTGGGGCATGAAAGACTCTCCGGGGCGCTTCGTTCTGGTTTGGGTCAGGCGTTGTGGGTTGGGTCGGATCAGGCGGTGTGCCCGCCCTCTTCAGGGCTTTGCACGGGCGTGCTCTGTGCTCTAGTCGGTGGCGGGCGCCGTGTCGTCCTGCGCGTGCGGCTTGCGACCCGAGGGCAGGAAGGGTTTGACCGCGATCTGGTAGAGCCCGGCGCCCAGCACCCCGCCCAGCAGCGGCGCGGCGAGCGGCACCCACCAGTAGTTTCCGGGGCTGGGGAAGGCCGCGCCGTCATAGCCCGCCAGCCAGGCCAGCAGGCGCGGGCCCAGATCGCGCGCGGGATTGAGCGCCCAGGCTTCAAGATAGCCCGCCGAGGCGCCGATCGCGGCGACCAGCAGGCCGATCATCAGCGCGCTCGAATTGGCGCGCGGGGCCACTTCGTTGAACTCGTCGGTAATCGCAAAGATGCCCAGCAAGAGCATCCCGGTCAGGATCACCTCGTCCCAGAAGGCGTGCATCGGCGTGACGTGTTCGCCGGGATGGGTGAAGAACACCCCGGCCGCGCCGCCGCCCGCGCGGGTCAGCCCGTGCGCGGCGTTGTAGGCGTCGATCACCGGATGGTAGAGCTGGAGCACCAGCGCCGCGCCGACGAACCCGCCGACGACCTGCGCGATCCAGTAGGGCACGACCTTGCGCTTGGGAAAACCGCGATAGAGCGCGAGCGCAAGCGTCACCGCCGGATTGGCGTGGGTGCCCGAAACCGAGCCGGTGACGTAGATCGCCATGGTCACGCCCAGCCCCCAGGCGATGCATACGCCCCAATAGGCCTGCGCGTAAGGGTTGGGGTCGTAGAGGGTAATCATCGCCGCCGCGCTGTCGCCGATCAGGATGATGATCGCGACGGCGAGCGCCTCGCTGATGAGTTCGCCGATCCATGCGCGGCGCCGTGACACACTGGGGGACACCTAGAGACTCTCCCGGATTCGTTTCGACTTTCGTTCAATCCGCGCGCATCTGCACATGCTTTCGAACGAACGTCAACTCTTTCGTTTGCATTTTCGTTTTCGCGCGCATATTTTCAGAAACGAAAACCGACGAGCCGCGTTCCCATTCCCGCCCCCTCCTGCGGCGACGGACCGGCCACGCAGCAGGGCGAATCGCCCCACCCACGGGAGACCGACGATGAATGCCCCTTCCCCCGCCTCTTCGCACGCCGCTGCGCAGACCCCGGCAGCGGCCGACACGCCCGTGTTCGACCTGCTGATCGTGGGCGGCGGCGTGAACGGCGCCGGGATCGCGCGCGATGCGGCCGGGCGTGGCCTTTCGGTCCAGCTGGTCGAACAGGACGATCTTGCCAGCTACACCTCCTCGTCCTCGACCAAGCTCATCCACGGCGGGCTGCGCTACCTCGAATACTACGAATTCCGGCTCGTGCGCGAAGCGCTGATCGAGCGTGAGCGCCTGCTCGGCATGGCGCCGCACATCATGTGGCCGCTGCGCTTCGTGCTGCCGCAGGCGCTGTCACCGCGCCCGGCCTGGCTGGTCCGGCTCGGCCTGTTCCTCTACGACCACCTGGGTGGCCGCAAGGCGCTGCCCGGCACCGAAACGATCGATCTTGGCCGCAGCGCGCGCGGCAAGGGGCTCAAGACCAAGGGCCGCGCCTTCGTCTATTCGGACGGCTGGGTCGAGGACAGCCGCCTCGTCGTGCTCAACGCGATGGACGCCGCCGCGCGCGGCGCGCGGATCGCCACGCGCACGCGGCTGATCGACGCGAAAAGCGAAAACGGCGAATGGGTAGCAACCCTCGAAACGAAAACCGGCGAAACCCGCACAGTGCGTGCCCGGATGCTCATCAACGCCGCAGGACCCTGGGTCGATGCGGTGCTCGGCCGGATTGGCCGGGCCAAGAGCGATCGCGGCGTGCGGCTGGTCAAGGGCAGCCACATGGTGCTGCCCAGGCTCTACGAGGGCGACCACGCCTTCATGCTCCAGAACCCCGACCGGCGCATCGTCTTCGCGATCCCCTACGAAGGCGAGTTCACGCTGGTGGGCACCACCGACGAACCGTGGACGCAGGCCCCCGGCAAGGCCGAGATCAGCGCGCAAGAAGTCACCTATCTGTGCGATACGGTAAACCGCTACTTCGAACGCCAGGTCTGCCCAGAGGACATCGTGTGGAGCTACGCCGGGATCCGCCCGCTCTACGACGATCACGCCGCCAACGCCTCGGCGGTGACGCGCGACTACGTGCTCGACTTCGAACAGCCCGAGGGCGACAAGGCGCCGCTGCTCTCGATCTTCGGGGGCAAGATCACCACCTATCGCAAGCTCGCCGAACACGCGCTCGAACACATCGCCCAAGTCTTTCCCGAGGCTGGCGGAGCCTGGACGGCGGGCGCGGTGCTGCCCGGCGGCGACCTGCCGGACAAGGACTTCGACGCCTTCACCCGCGATCTGGCCGCGCGCTGGCCAGCCATGCCGCCCAGCCTGCTGCGCCGTCTGGCGCGCGCTTACGGTACGCGCGTTTCCGCCATCCTGGGCCAGGCCCGGGTGCCCGAAGACCTCGGGCACGACTTTGGCGGCGGCCTCCACGCCGCCGAAGTCGACTATCTCGTCGCCCACGAATGGGCGCGCAGCGGCGAGGACGTGCTCTACCGCCGCTCCAAGCTCGGCCTGCACACGCCCGCCGGAACGCAGGCGGCCATCGACGCCTATCTGGCCCGTACCACGCCATCGACCTGAGTCGCTTCCCCTCGTCGCCGGTCCGTTCTAGGGCAGGTCGCAAGGAGAAGGACGAGTGACGATGGACCAGCGCGAGGCGGGAGAGATGGACACGGCGACAGGCGCGGGTAACGGCGCTGGAGAGAGCGACATCGTCTCGGCGCGGCGCGCGCACATCCTCCAGATCGCGCGCAGCGCCGGTTCGGTCAGCGTCGACGATCTGGCCGAGCGGCTCGCGGTCACGCCGCAGACGATCCGCAAGGACCTCAACGTGCTGGCCCGCCAGGCGCTGCTGTCGCGCGTGCACGGCGGCGCGCTGGTGACGTCGGGAGTGGACAACCTGGCCTACGACGCGCGGCGCACCGTCGCCTCGCAGGCCAAGGCGCGGATCGGCGCAGCGGCGGCCGCGCTCATTCCCGACGGCGCCTCGCTCTTCGTCAACATCGGCACCACCACCGAGGCCGTCGCGGCGAACTTCGCGCACCACCGCAACCTCATGGTGATCTCCAACAACCTCAACGTCGTCGACACGCTGTCGAGCCATCCGGCGATGGAACTGGTCAGCGTGGGCGGCAAAGTGCGCACCAGTGATCGCGCGGTCGTCGGCGCGCTCGCGATGCGCTTCATCGAGAACTTTAGGGTCGATTACGCGCTGATCGGGATTTCCGCGCTCGATGCCGACGGCAGCCTGCTCGATTTCGCGATCGACGAGGTCGAGGTCTCGCAGACCATCATCCGCAACGCGCGCAAGGTCATCCTCGTCGCGGATTCGGCCAAGATCGGGCGATCCGCCCCGGTGCGCGTGTGCGGCATGGAGGCGATCGACTTCTTCGTCACCGACCGGATTGCGGACCCCATCTTGCGCGCTGCGTGCGAGCGCCACGGCGTCAACCTGATCGAGACCGCACCGGACGCGTGACGCTTCCCGGCGGGCGCCCGCCCTGCGGTGCATCGTGGCGCGCCCGGCAAAAGCCGATCTTGCCCCCCTGAAACAATCGCTTGCTTCCGCGCAGCCGCCCGATCTGCTGTCACAGGCAGCGGCGGTCATGCCGATGCTGCGCGAAGTTCATTCCCAATTTCGCAAGCACCGCGGCACCAGGACCCCGAACAGATTACGCAGCGCCAGACAAGACATACCAAATGGAACGCGCAAGACGCGTTCATCCGAGAGCTATCGCTGCATTTGGAAAACGTTTTCTCAATTATCCGGCCCGATCCTCACAGACCACACAGCGACCGTCCGATCTGTTCGCAGTGAGAGCGGACCAGCACCTCCATCGATCAATAGCGCCACCTTACAATAGCGCTAAATTCAATGTTTTTTCTTTTAAAAACAAAGAGCGAGGCGCATTGGCAACACCCCCGTCACAAATCTCGAAACGACAGATTTTTTTACTTGCGAGCCGCTGCGCGATCGTTTCAAACGCGCCCATTGCCATTTTGCGCACGTTCCGGTCGCAGCGGTCCGCGCGTGGCAATGGACAAAGTCAGGAAAACCCCAGGGTCCGCAGGCGTTCTGCTCTCTGATACTTTCCAAGGTTCAGACAAGTCCGGGAAGGCGCCAATCCGGCCTTCTCGATGGAGGTATAATTTGAAGATCACCACGCAGCTGGCGCTTGCCGCGTCGGCTCTTGCTCTCGTTCAGGCGCAGGCCGCCTGGGCGCAGGATACCGCCAATCCCGATGACAGCCAGATCGTCGTCACCGGTTCGCGCGCCGAAGGCCGCTCCAAGCTCGACACCGCCTCGCCGGTCGACGTCGTCACCGCGACCGAACTCAAGCAGCAGGGCACGACCGAGCTGGCGACCGCGCTTGCCAACACCGTTCCCTCGATGGACTTCCCCCGCCCCTCGGCGACCGACGGCACCGACGCGATCCGCCCGATCGTGCTGCGCGGCATGTCGCCCGACCAGACCCTGGTGCTGATCAACGGCGTGCGCGCGCACTCCTCGGCGCTGCTCAACGTCAACGGCTCGGTGGGCCGCGGTTCCTCGGCGGTCGACCTCAACTCGATCCCCTCGACCGCGCTCGCCTCGGTCGAAGTGCTGCGTGACGGCGCCTCGGCGCAGTACGGTTCGGACGCCATTGCCGGCGTCGTCAACCTGCGCCTGCGCGAAGCCGACCACGGCGGCGGCGCGACGGCGACCTACGGCCTCTACGACACCGACGTGCACACCGCGCGCGACAGCCGCCACGTCACCGGCGAGAGCAGCTTCACCGCCAGCGCCTGGCAGGGCATGAAGCTGGGCCAGGACGGCTTCCTGACCGTTTCGGGCGAATACACGCACCGCAACCCGACCAACCGCAGCGACGCCGACCCGCGTCTCGACACCCCTGCCGTCGACGCCCGCTACGGCGATCCCGCGGTCGAGGGTTACTCGGTCTACGCCAACGCCGGCAAGCCGATCAACGACACCTGGGAAGCCTATGCCTTCGGCGGCTACCAGTACCGCGACACCAGCTCGGCCGCGTTCCCGCGCCTGGCGTCGGTCACGGACCAATACGGGCTGTCGGACATCTACCCCGACGGGTTCCTGCCCAAGATCAACACCCACTCCAAGGACATGACCGTCACGGGTGGCCTCAAGGGTGAGATCGCCGGCTGGAAGACCGACATCAACCTGAGCTACGGCCGCAACCGGATCGACTACTGGACCCGCAACTCGGCCAACTACACCTATGGTGCGGACACCCAGACCGATTTCTACGACGGCGCCAACATCTACGACCAGTGGGTCGCCGGGCTCGACTTCTCCAAGCAGTTCGACGTGTTCCAGTCGCTGAACGTGGCCTGGGGTGTCGAAGGCCGCCGCGAAGGCTACAAGATCCAGGCGGGTGAAGAAGCCTCCTACGGTTACGGCACGGCCTATCCCGACGCCACGCCGGGCGCGCAGGGCTTCACTGGCTTCTCGCCGTCCAACGCGGTCGAAAAGCATCGCAACAACGGCTCTATCTACCTCGACCTCGAAGCGCAGGTCACCGACAAGCTGCTGCTCGGCCTCGCCGGACGCGGTGAGGACTATTCGGACTTCGGCACGACCGGCACCGGCAAGTTCTCGGCCCGCTACGACTTCTCGCCGAGCTTCGCGATCCGTGGCACCGCCTCGACCGGTTTCCGCGCGCCGAGCCTCGCGCAGCAGTACTACACCTCGGTCGCCTCGGTCATTTCCGATGGCAACGTGGTCCTGACCGGCACCTACCCCTCGACCTCGACGGTGGCGACCGCTCTGGGCGGCAAGGCGCTGCGTCCGGAAAAGTCGACCAACCTCTCGGCCGGTTTCGTGTTCCGTTCGGGCGGCTTCGACCTCACCGTCGATGGCTACCGTATCCACGTGCGCGACCAGCTCGGCCTGTCCGAGCTGCTCTACGCCAGCTCGAGCGACACGGTTGCCGACCTGCTTGAACCCTACGGCGTTGCCGCGGCCCGTTTCTTCATCAACGGCCTCGCCACCACGACCAAGGGCATCGACGCGGTTGCCCACTACCGCCTGATGACCGACAAGGCGGGCACTTTCGACCTGACGCTGGCGGGCAACGTCAACGACGTGAAGGTGACCAAGGTCCCGACCCAGACCTCGACCGTGACCGACCTGACGCTCTTCGCGCGCACCCGCATCAACACCATCGAGCAGGGCACCCCCGGCGAGAAGGTGGTGGGCACGATGGTCTGGTCGGGCAGCCAGATCGGCGCCACCGCACGCGTGACCTACTACGGCAACGTGACCGTTCCGGGCTCGACCGCCGCGCGCGACTACGACACCGGCGCCAAGGCGATCACCGACTTCGAGGTGCGCTACCAGCCCAAGGACGAACCCTTCAACCTGGCGCTGGGCGCGAACAACCTGTTCGACATCTACCCGAACAAGACGCCCGCCACGCTCAACACCACCGGCGTCGTCGGCTTCCCGGGCTACTCGCCCTGGGGCTTCAACGGCCGCTACCTCTACGTGCGCGCCAGCCTGAACTGGTAAGCACCCCGAGCCCAGCAAGCGGAGCGCTCCCGAAAGGGGGCGCTCCCTTCGCTTTGGGCCTCCCGAATTTTCGCTTCCCCCCTTTTTGCGACTAGCTGGAAATCCTGCCCGCATGACCCTTTTCGCCGCCCGTTCCCGCTCGCTGCCCTTCCGCCTCGGGGCCTGCCTGTCCGCTCTCGCGCTTGTCGCCTCGCCGATGATGGCCCAGGCCAAAGCCCCGACGACCAGCGCCGCGCCGCCGCCCGCCGTCCACCCCGACGTCGCGCACCCCGAGCCGCAGGATGGCCTTGCCCGCCACGCAATGGTCGCCGCGGCCAATCCGCTGGCGACGATGGCCGGTGTCAACGTGCTCAAGCAAGGTGGCTCGGCGATCGACGCCGCCGTCGCGATCCAGGCCGTGCTCGGCCTCGTCGAGCCGCAGAGTTCGGGGATCGGCGGCGGCTCGTTCCTCGTCTATTACGACGCCAAGAGCCACACCGTGACCGCCTACGACGGGCGTGAAAAGGCGCCCGCAGGCGCGACCCTCAAGCTGTTCCTGGGCAAGGACGGCCAGCCCCTGCCCTTCCGCGAGGCGGTGCTGGGCGGCATTTCGACCGGCGTTCCGGGCGCGATCGCGATGCTCGACATGGCGCACCACGACCACGGCACGCTGCCCTGGAACGTGCTGTTCAAGCAGGCGCACGATCTGGCCGCCGACGGCTTCGTGGTCAGCCCGCGCCTTGCCGGGATGATTGCCTCAAAGGCCCCGCAGGCGCACGCCAGCGATGCGGTCGCCTACTTCACCAAGCCCGATGGCCAGCGCTACCAGGCGGGTGACGTGCTCAAGAACCCGGCCTACGCGCACACGCTCGACGTGATCGCCAAGTTCGGCGCCTCGGGCCTCCTCACCGGCCCGATCGCGCAGGACATCGTCGCGCGCGTGCATGAGGACACCCACCCCAGCACGATGACGCTGGCCGACCTGGCCGCCTATCGCCCCAACCGGACCGAAGCGCTGTGCGAGCCTTACCGCAGCCACATCGTGTGCACCCCGCAGGCCCCCTCGGGCGGGCCGGGGCTGCAGATGGTGCTCGGCGTGCTCGCCCACACCGACATCGACAGGCGCGGCGCCAACGATCCCAAGGCCTGGTTCGAATTCGCGCAGGCCAACCGCCTCGCCTACGCCGACCGCGATCGCTACATCGGCGATCCGGCCTTCGTGACGGTGCCGATCAAGGGCCTGCTCGACCCCGCCTACGAAGCGCAGCGCGCCGCGCTGGTGGGCGAAAAGGCGGGTCCCGTCACCTTCGGCCACCCCGCAGGGGCGCCCGAATTCGGCCCCGACCAGACGCTCGAGCCCGGTGGCACCAGCCACATCGTCATCGTCGACGCGCAGGGCAACGCGGTCTCGATGACCACCACGGTCGAAAGCATCTTCGGCTCGGGCCGCATGGTCGACGGTTTCTTCCTCAACAACCAGCTGACCGACTTCTCGTTCACGCCCGCGAACGAAGACGGCACGCCCGCCGCCAACGCCGTGGCCGGCGGCAAGCGTCCGCGCTCGACCATGGCGCCAGTCATCGTGCTGACCCGCGACCGCCGCTTCTACGCCGCCGCCGGTTCGCCCGGTGGCAGCGCGATCCAGGCCTACAATTCGAAGGCCGTGGTCGGCCTGCTCGACTGGGGGCTGACCCCGCAGCAGGTGGTGGCGCTGCCCAACCTCGTCGCCCATGGTGACAAGTTCAACGCCGATCCCTTCCCGCAGGCAATCCTCGACGGGCTCGCCGCCCGCGCCATGCCGCTCGACACCGCGCGCGGCGAGGCTTCGGGCCTTCAGGCGATCGTGGTCACGCCCAAGGGCTACCTCGGCGGGGCGGACCCGCGCCGCGAAGGCATCGCACGCGGCTTCTGAGCCACGCCGGTCCCACACGAAAAGGCGCTGCAGGCTTACTGTCCGCAGCGCCTTTTTTCACGTCCACGGCTGGCGCAACACTACAACGTGTAAAGCAGTGAGACGTAGCCGTAGTGGGTATCGCCCGCATCGGGCGCGTTGGGTGCGTTGCGCAGAAACGGCCCCTTGTCGAGTACCGCTGCCGCCAGTTCGAGCTGGAGGCGCCTGGGCAGGACCCAATAGCGCACCAGTGCCTGAAACTGGCTGCCCGCATCGCGGCCCGAAAGCCCCTCGCGATCGACCACCCGTGTAAAGGCAAAGGCATCGGTCGCCGACATCAGTCCCATCCGGCGCCATTCGACGAAACCGTCGAGGCGCTTGCTCGGCGCGGCATTGAGGCGCACACCCGCACTGGTGATATTGCTGCGCCCCAGTGGTCCAAACAGGGCCGCAGGCCCCCAATCGCCACGGCGCGGACCGTAGAGCAGGTCAAAACGCTCGTAGGCACGGGTCCCCGCCTTGTCCCCGCTCGCCAGATCCGCGAACAGCGTAAGCTGCGGCTTCCAGCCGTCCGCGAAACGATAGCCGATCTCGGCATGCGTGCTCCACGCGCGCACGGGAACGCGCGCTGCATCCGGCGCGCTCGACGTGCGGATCGTTCCGAGCTGCGCCATGCCTTCCAGTTCGTAAGACAGCGCCGGTGCGGGCGTTCCGCGCAGCCGCGCGCCCAGCGTGACAAGATGCCGGTTACGCGTTGCCGTCCCTCGGTAATCATCCTCGTCCAGCCCCAGGACATAGAGTTCGCCATCAACGCCGCCCACCGCGCGCGCTGCATGAACACCCCAGAATCGCAGCTCGAGCCGTTCGACGTCGAAGCGGAAATGGTTATCGGCCAGTTCCTGCTTGTCATCCGGTCGGCGAATGTCGGGCAGGGTGTAGAAGGCCGTAACCGCCAGCGGATCTGCGCCCGCGCTTTTCCAGTCGATGCGCACGCCGGTGAAAGCGTTGGCCGCGTTGCGAAAGCCGGGATCGCCCACCAGCCGCTTCGACCCGATGTTGAGCAGCATCCGGCCCGCCGTCAGGCGTGCGCTATCACCCAGCGGGAGGCGAACCCAGGCCTGCGCAATCTCGAGCGCATCGATGTCACCCGAGCCCAGCGGCGTGCTCTCGTCGATCGCGTAGGCGCGCGAATCGCGCAGCTCGAAGCCCGCCTCGAAGCCGTCTCCGCGATAACCGATGGCCAGGCTCGAGCGCAGCGAGAGCGCATCGTCGCTTTCGCGCCCGCCCGGCCGGTAGCCCCCGTCGAACGTCTCGTAGCGCGCCCGCACGCTGGCCGTCACGTCCCAGCGCGAGGAGGTCGCGTCCTCAGCCCGCGCGGTGCCCGCCGGGATTGCCAGCGCGCCCGCCATGAAACCCAGCAGCGCCGCCCCGCGGCGATCCGCGCGTTTGCCTTGTTTCCTGCTCATCGTATCGCCTCCCTTTGGTCTGTCCGGTGGACCGGTCCGGTGGGCCGGTCCGGTCGGTTCACGGCCCTGCTCCGCCTGGTCGGACCGATCAGAATTCGGCCCAGTCCGGGTCCACCGCGCGTTGCGCGCCGCCGCCCGATCGCCCGGATATCGGCATCGGCATCGGCACGAGGTCGTTCACCGGTGTCGCAAAGCGTTCGCGCGCGTCGAGCACGGCCCCACCCGAAAGGCGGAAGCGCGCGACGAGGCTCGACAGCTTCTCGGTCTCGTTCGACAGGTTGCGCGCCGCTGCGGTGCTTTCCTCGACCATCGCCGCGTTTTGCTGGGTCGCCACGTCCATCGCCGCGATCGCCTTGTCGGCCTCGCTGAGGCGCCCCGACTGGTTGGTCGCCGACGTGGTGATCTGGGTGACGATCTCGGTCGCGTGGTCGATGCGTTCGATGATCCGCTGGAGCGAGGAGCCCGTGCGCTGGACCATCTGCGCGCCTTGTTCGACCTGGCCCGAGCTGGTCTCGATCAGCGTGCGCACGTCGCCCGCTGCCTCGGTGGTGCGCTGCGCCAGCGCGCGCACTTCAGTGGCGACCACGGCAAAGCCCTTGCCCGCCTCGCCCGCGCGCGCCGCCTCGACGCCCGCGTTGAGCGCAAGCAGGTTGGTCTGGAAGGCGATCCCGTCAATCACCGACATGATATTGGCGATTTCCGCCGTCGATTTCTGGATCGCCTCCATCGCGCTGACCGCCTGGGCCACCACCTCGCCACCGTCACGCGCCTCGTGGACGGCATCGCCCACGCGCTGGTACGCCTGCTGCGCGCTCGACGCGGTGCCAGCCAGATCGTCGCTGAGCGCGCGGATCGTGCCCGCCACGTTGGCCAGGTCGTTGGCCTGGCGCTCGGTGCGGTTGGCAAGGTCGCTCGAGGCCTGGCTGAACTCCGTCGCTCCGGTCTTGATGCTCGCGGTCGCGTCGGACACGGTCATCAGCGTCTCGCGCAGGCGATCGACGGTGCGGTTGAAATCGTGGCGCAGCCGCTCGAAGGCCTGCCCCAGTTCGGGCAGCTGGACGGTGACGTCGCCCTCGGCCAGTTCGTGCAGGTGCCCGCCGACCATGGTCAGCATCTCGCGGGTCTCTTCCTCGCTGGTGCGCTTGTCGATCGTGGTCATGCGCAGGCGTTCGGCGGCCTGCGCCAGCTCGCCCACTTCGTCGCGACGCGCGAGGTAGGGCACCTGGGTCTCCAGCTCGCCGCCCTCGATCGCGAAGATCGACTGGCGCACGCCGCCCAGTTCCTCGACGATGGTGCGGCGCACCGCCCGCGCGAGCAGGTAGGACGCGAAGCCCGCCCCCAGGCAGATCACCGCCGAGACGATCAGGATCATGGTCGCCAACATGCTTTGTGCGGCGTCGATTTCCTCGCTGCGCGCGATCACCGGGTTGCGGATCGCCTCGATCGAGGAATCGACCTCGTCGCCCGAAGTCATGATCCGCTCGACCACGCCGGGCGCGTTCGACGGCCCCGTCAGCTCCTTCTTGACCACCCCGACATAGTTGTCCGCATTCGACACGACCTTGTCGATTTCAGCCTGTTCGTATTCGCCCAGCACTTTCCTGGTATCCGCGATCGAGGTCTTGAGGTCGGCCATGTTGCCTTCCATGTCCTCGCGGCTCTTCGCGTCGCGCACCAGCGCGTAGCGGAACACGTCGCGTTCGAGCGAGGCGAAGTCCTTCTCCAGCAGCGCGGCGTAGAGCGCCTGCTCACTGGTCTGGTGCGCCCGGTCGGTCATCGCAATGGTGAGCATCGATCCGACGACGGTGGTCGCCAGCAGCGCCACGCCGCAAACGATTGCTGAGATCGAGAGAATGGTGAGCCGCTGCGTGATCGAGCGACGGGCAAGCCACGAGGCCGTACCTTTTACCGAATGTTGCATACCTTACCCTTGGTCTTTAGCGTTGGCTGCGCCCGCTGTTGCGAACCGACAATGCCAAGGCCTTACCCTCACCCCGCATAAGCAAGGGCTAGGCCGGACCTAGGGGGAAGTGCGAGGATGCGGGTCAGGCGCGGGCAAGATTACGCTGCGCCGCCCGCGCGCTTCAGCGGCGGCCGGCGCCACCGCTGCGGCGCGCACGCATGGCATCGCGCATCGCGATACTCGAGGAAATGCGCGTAACCCCCGGCAGGCGCGAGAGCACTTCGCCGTGGATCACCTCGTAGGCCGCCACGCTCGCCGCGCGGATGCGCAGCCAGTAGTCGACATCGCCGGTCATCAGGAAGCACTCGTGGACTTCGGGGCACTGGCGCACCGCGTTTTCGAACCGCATGAGATAGTCGTCGGTCTGGCGATCGAGGGTTACCTGCACCACCACGTCGACCGCCTGCTCGCTGTCGCCGTCGCTCCCTGTTATGACGGTGTAGCCCCGGATGACTCCGCTGCGTTCCATGATCCGGATGCGGCGCAGACAGGCCGAGGGGGAGAGACCGACGATCTCGGCGATTTCGGAATTGGGCTTGCGCGCATCGCTGCGCAGCACGCGCAGGATGGCCCGATCCGCATTGTCGAGACTGGACGCCATAATCTACCACTACTTCCGCATAATCAGCCCATATGCCGCGCATTTTGGCATATTCTAGGAATGTTTGGCAAAAAGAATGAACGATACTGCGGTAACATCCATCTATCCTGTCGGGAACCCCAAGGAGGCAAGTCGCGTGAATTCCGGTGCCGTGCTGACCATCGATTTTGCCGCGCTGGCCGCCAACTACCGGCGTATCCGCGCCCAGGTCGCACCCGCGGCGGTGGCCGGGGTGGTCAAGGCCGATGGCTATGGCCTGGGCGCGATCGAGGTCGCCCGCACGCTGATGCGCGAGGGCTGCGAACACCTCTTCGTCGCGCTCGTGGGCGAGGCCAGCGCGCTGATCCCCGCGCTTGACGGCCCGGCCAGCGTCTATGTCCTCAACGGCTTGCTCCCCGGCCAGGAAGACGAATGCCTCGCCGCCGGGGCGATCCCGGTGCTCAATTCGCTCGACCAGGCGCAGCGCTGGGCCGCCACCGCCGCCCGCGCCAACCGGCGCCTTCCTGCCGTCGTCCAGGTCGATACCGGCATGGCGCGCATGGGCATGGAAACCTGGGAAATCGACGCCTTCCTGGCCGATCCGACCTTTGCCGAGCGGCTCGACCTGCGCCTGGTGATGAGCCACCTGGCCTGCGGCGACATGCCGCAAAACCCCTCCAACGCGCAGCAGTACGCGCGCATGAGCGCCCTGGCCGAGCGGTTTGCCGGCGTGCCCGTGGCGCTCGACAACAGCGCGGGATCGTTCCTGCCGCGCGGCCACTTCGCGATGGTGCGCGCCGGGATCGCGGTCTACGGCGGCGCGCCCAACGATGCCCCCAACCCGATGGCCCCGGTCGTCGCGCTGACCATCCCGATCGCGCAGCTGCGCACCATTCCGGCGGGCGCAGGGGTGGGCTACGGGCTGACGTTCCACACCGAACGCGAAACCCGCATCGCGACGATCCCGATGGGCTACGCCGATGGCTGGCCGCGCTGCCTTGGCAACACCGGTTCAGTGTTCATCGCCGGAACCCGCGTGCCGATCGTGGGCCGGGTGTCGATGGATTCGATCACGCTGGACGTGACCGACATCGCGCCCGAGCACCTCTATCCCGGCGCCCCGGTCGAAATTCTCGGCCCCCACCAGAGCATCGACGACGTGGCGCGCGATGCGGGCACGATTTCGTATGAGATCCTGACCCAGCTCAGCCGCCGCTACCACCGCATCCACCTCGGCCTGCCCGAAGCCTCAACCTCCGGCGCAAGCGCCGCCACGACAAGGTCCCCCTCGGCATGAAGATCGCAGTTCTGGGCAGCGGCGTCGTTGGTGTCACCTCGGCCTGGTATCTCGCCGAGGCGGGGCACGAGGTCACCGTGATCGACCGGCAGGAGGGCCCCGCGCTCGAGACCAGCTTTGCCAACGCGGGCCAGATCTCGCCGGGCTACGCCTCGCCCTGGGCGGCGCCGGGCATCCCGGTCAAGGCGATCAAGTGGATGCTCAAGAAGCATTCGCCGCTGATCGTGCGCCCCCGGCCCGATCCTGCAATGCTGCGCTGGCTGGCGGCGATGCTCGCCAATTGCAACGCGCGCGCCTACGCGATCAACAAGAGCCGCATGGTGCGCCTCGCCGAATACAGCCGCGACTGTCTCGACACGCTGCGCGACGAAACCGGGATCGCCTACGACGCGCGCACGCAGGGCACCTTGCAGCTGTTCCGCAAGCAGAAGGACCTCGACGCGGTGGCCAAGGACGTCGCCGTGCTCGAAGCCGACGGGGTGCCTTTCGAACTGCTCGACACGGCCGGATGCATCGCCGCCGAGCCGGGCCTCGCCAAGGCCCGCGCGCCGTTCGTGGGCGGCCTGCGCCTGCCGCACGATGAAACCGGGGACTGCTTCAAGTTCACCAACGCGCTCGCCCAGATGGCCGCCGCGCGCGGGGTCGAATTCCGCAGCGGCACGGCGATCCACCGGCTGGTCGAGGAAGGCGGGCGGATCGTGCGGGTGGACACCGACAAGGGTCCGGTCACCGCCGACGCCTACCTCACCGCGCTTGGCAGCTTTTCGCCGCATCTTCTGGCCCCGCTCGGACTTCGCCTGCCGATCTACCCGGTCAAGGGCTACTCGCTCACCGTGCCGATCACCCGGCCGGAGGAAGCGCCGGTCTCCACCCTGCTCGACGAGACCTACAAGGTCGCCGTGACCCGGCTGGGCGATCGCATCCGCATCGGCGGCATGGCCGAAGTCTCGGGCTACACGCTCACGCTGCCCGAGACCCGGCGCGAGACGCTGATCCACTCGGCCGCCTCGCTGTTTCCCGAGGCGGGGGATTTTGCCGCGGGCACGTTCTGGTCGGGCCTGCGCCCGATGACGCCCGACAGCACCCCGATCATCGGCGCGACGCGCTATTCCAACCTCTATCTCAACACCGGCCACGGCACGCTGGGCTGGACCATGGCCTGCGGTTCGGGGCAGGTGATCGCCGACCTCATCTCAGGCAAGCGCCCCGCGATCGAGGCGGGTGACCTTTCGCTCGCGCGCTATTAAGGCGCAGCCAACCTCCCTTCCAAAGGACAACCATGACCATCACCCGCATCGAACAGGGTCCGCGCATGACCCAGGCCGTGATCCACGGCGAGACCATCTATCTTTCGGGCCAGTGCGAGCCGGGCGAGAGCGTGACCGAACAGACCACCGCGGTCCTCGCCGAAATCGAACGCCTGCTGGACGCTGCGGGCAGCTCGAAGGCGCACATGCTGATGGCCCAGATCTGGCTCGCCGACATGGCCGACTTCGCCGAGATGAACGCGGTGTGGGACGCCTGGGTCGCCGACGTGCCCCCGCCCGCGCGCGCCACCGGCGAATCGAAGCTCGCGAGCGAGGAATACAAGGTCGAGATCATCGTCACCGCCGCCAAGGCCTGACGCGCCAAGGCCTGACGCGCTGGGTCGCCGCGCCCCAACGATATACACAAAACCCGTCCGGCCCCGCGCCGGGCGGGTTTCGTGCGTTCTGCACCCGGCGTGCGTTCGCGCAGGCAGGACCGCTTGCACCCTCTCCGATCGCGGCTATCGTGCGCGCCATGACCATCCGCCCGCTCACCGCGCTCGCCCCGATCCTCGCCCTCGCGCTGTGCCCTGTCCCCGCGCTCGCCGCGCTGACGAAGCCCGAAAAGGCGATCGTCGCCCAAGTCGACAAGGGGCAGGACAAGGACATCGCCTTTCTCGAAAAGCTCGTCGCGCAGAACAGCGGCACGCGGAATATCGAGGGCGTGAAGGCGGTGCGCGACATGGTCGCGCCCCAATTGCAGGCGTTCGGCTTTGCCGTGCGCTGGGTGCCGATGGACGCCGTGGGCCGCGCCGGGCACCTCATCGCCACGCACACCGGCACGCCGGGGACCACGCGCATGCTGCTGATCGGCCACCTCGACACCGTGTTCGAGCCCAGTTCACCGTTCCAGACCGCCAGGCGCGAGGGCGACACGCTGCACGGCCCCGGCGCGGCGGACGACAAGGGCGGCATGGTCGTCATGCTCGCCGCGCTGCGCGCGATGCAAGCCGCCGGAACGCTCGCCAAAGCGAACATCGAGGTCGTGCTGACCGGGGACGAGGAAGCCGTCGGCGCGCCGGTCGAGGCCGCGCGCGCCGATCTCGTCGCGGCGGGCAAGCGCGCCGACGTCGCGCTCGATTTCGAAGGGCTGGTGGTGCTGGACGGGCAGGACTACGGCTCGGTCGCGCGGCGTTCCTCGACCAGCTACACCATCGCCGCGACCGGCCAGACATCGCATTCGAGCGCGATCTTCTCACTCCCCGTGGGCGATGGCGCGATCTACGAACTGGCGCGGATCATCAGCGCCTTTCGCACCGAACTGCCCGAACCCAACCTGACCTTCAACATCGGCCTTATCGGCGGCGGCGCGAGCGCCACGCTCAGCCCCGACGAAGCTGAGATCACCGCGACCGGAAAGACCAACATCGTTCCCCCCGTCGCGATCGCCAAGGGCGACATGCGCGCGCTGACCACCCAGCAGATCGCGCGCGTGCAGGACAAGATGAAAGCCATCGTCGCGCGCCACCTGCCGCAGACCAGCGCCACCATCACCTTCAAGGAAGGCTACCCGCCGATGACGCCGACGCCGGGCAACCAGGCGCTGCTCGACCGGCTCAACGCGATCAACGCCGACCTCGGCCTTGCCACGATGCCCCCGCTCGACCCGCTCAAGCGCGGCGCGGGCGACATCAGCTTCGTCGCGCAATACGTCGATGGCCTCGCCGGCATGGGGCCGAGCAGCCGGGGCGATCACACGCCGGAAGAACGGGTCGATCTTTCCAGCTTCCCGCGCCAGATCAAGCGCGCCGCGCTGCTGATGACCCGCCTCAGCACGGGCAGGAGCGGCAAGGCGCATTCGGGTACGCAAGCGCGCTGAGCGTGCCCGCGCCGGGTGGGACGCGGGCGCTCGGCTGCCCCACCCCGCGGCGACGAGGTTCGCTACGCTCTTCCAAGTCTCGCTGCCCCGCCCGCACGCGGGAGGGGGGGGACATGGCGCGTCGCCCTCCCGCGTGCGGGAGGGCCGGAAGGCTTGGGACCGAAGGGACCTAGGCGAACATCGCGCGTTCGGCCCGGATCGCGGTGACCAGCCGGTCCAGTTCGGCGGTAGTGTTGAACAGCGCGGGCGTGACGCGCAGGCCCGGCCCGCTCGCCAGTCCGGCCTTGGCGACGACTTGCAGCGCGTACTTGTCACGAAACAGCGCCTGTGCGCGCTGGTAACGCGCGTAATCGGTGCCCATGCCGGACAGCCGAAAGGCGGTGATCGCACCATAGCGCCCCGCCTCTTCGGGCACGAGGATTTCGAGCCCCGGCACATCGCGCACCCGCTCCACCCAGTAATTGCGCAAGGCGAGCAGCCGCGCGAACTTGGCCTCCCCGCCGATCGCCTCGTGCAGCGCCACCGCGTCGCGCACGGTCAGGCGCGCGGCGAAATCGACCGTGCCCGACAGGATGCGCGCGCGAATGTCGTCCTCGGCGTAGATCCGGTTGCCGAGGAACGGCGCGATGTCGCCCAGCCGTTCCTTGCGGATATAGATGCCACCGGTGCCAAGCGGCGCGGCGAGCCACTTGTGCAGCGAAAAGCCGATGAAGTCCGCCCCGGTGTCTTCCACCGTGAAAGGCAGCTGGCCCACCGCCTGCGCGCTGTCGAGAATGACATCCACCCCGCGCGCCTTGGCCATGGCGACGATCTTCCTCACCGGCGGGATCAACCCGTTGCGGTTCGAGACGTGGGTGAGCAGCAGCAGCTTTGCACGCGGCGTTTCGCGCAGGACCTTCTCGTAGGCGGCGAGGATATTGGCCTCGGTGTGCGGTTCGGGCAGCGCAAAGCGCACGACCTTCGCGCCGCGCATCTCCTCGAGGTAATCCATCGCGTACTGCATTTCGTCGTAATCGACATCGGCGTGGATCACCGCATCGCCGGGGCGCAGCAGCCGGTAATTGACAATCAGCGCGTAGAGCGCCTCGGTCCCGCCGCCTGCCAGCGCGATCTCGTCTGGCGTGCAGCCGAGCAGGCCCGCCACCGCCACGCGCGAACGGTCAATCTCGGCGTCGCGCGGATGATCCTTGAGCGCGCTGCGCAGAAACAGCGAATTCTCCCGGTTCACGAACGCCACCCGATCGAGGTAGGCGGCGTGGATCGGCCGGGTCATCGCGCCGTAATAGGCCGCATCGAAATTGGCGATGCTCCGGTCAACGTCGTAAAGCCCATCGAGCGGGCTATCGAGCGCGGTGAAATCGACCTTGCCCGGCGCCAATGGCGCTACACTCGCTGCACCGGCGGCACCCGCGCCAAGCGTCACCGCGAGCGATGCCAGGCCTGCGCCCGCGATGAACTGCCGCCGATTTTCCATGCCCCTGCTCCTTGTTACACCGTATCATGCTGCACTGCAAAACGGCGCAAGGAAAGGGAAAATCGACGGCGGCAGGTTCGCTCAGGCCGTGCGATCGACCCACCAGCGCATCAGCACATGCGCCACCGCAGTATGCGCGGGCGCATCGAAGGCGCGGCCCGGCTCACCGCGCCCTTTGGCCTCGAGCGCGTCGAGGATGTCGGCGCGGGTGAACCACCTGAGGTCCTCCAGTTCGCTGGCGTCCATGGTCAGCTCGGTGGAGAGCGCATAGCCGTGGCAGGCGAGCATGAGCGAGGAGGGAAACGGCCAGGGCTGGCTCGCCACGTAGGACACGCCCTTCACGCGCACGCCCGCTTCCTCGAAGACCTCGCGCATGACGGCTTCTTCCATCGTCTCGCCCGGTTCGAGGAAGCCCGCGAGGGTCGAATAGCGCCCCTCGGGAAAGCGCGGCTGGCGGCCGAGCAGCAGCTTGCCCTCGTGCTCGATGGCCATGATCGTCACCGGATCGACGCGCGGGAAATGCGCCGCGCCGCAGGCCTCGCTGGTGCAGGTACGCTGCCAGCCGCCCTTGTCGAGCCGCGTGGGCGAACCGCACTGCGGGCAGAAGCGGTGCCGCGCGTGCCAGCTCACCAGCGAGCGCGCGCCGCCGTAAGTCGCCAGTTCCCCCGCGCCGAGCACCGCCATCGCGTTCCAGCTGGCGGGCCCGGCATGGGGGCTCTCGCCCGGCGCCAGCGTGGGTACCGGCGCGAAGCAGCCGCGCGCCGCCTCGCCCAGCCCCTCGATGCCGAGGAAAATCAGCTCGGCGCCTTCGTCAACCTGATCGAGCGTGCCCCAGCTCAGGTGCTGGTCGGGCGAAAGCACCGGATCGAGCCCGTCGAGCAGCAGCACCCTGGCGCGCTCGGTCTTGAGCGCGGCCAGCGCGGCGGGATCGTTGCGCACGGGATCAGCACGGTCGAGCGGCGATCCGGCGTAGGCGATCGGCAGCAGCGGGCGGGAGAGGGTCTGGGGGGCGGACATGCTCAATGATTCTCCACAAGGGCGGTCACGTCGGCTTTGAGGGCCGACTGGAATTCGGGCAGCAACGTCGTTGCATCAGGCGGCATGAACTGAACGAAAATCTGCGAGCGAAGGCCGCGCGCCATATCGACCATGCCCACCGTCCCCGCCGCGCCCGACCAGCCGAACATCCCCGCCTCGCTGCCGAGCCCGACGCGCCCGCCCGCGCCGAAGTGGGAGGGGCGTCCCTTCGTCACCGGCCCGGCGACGCCTTCGGGCAGCAGGTTGGCGGTGCCCACGCGCACCGCCAGCTCGCCCAGCACGCGCCGCCCGTCGAGCTTGCCGAACTGGGCGAGCAGGCGCAGAAAACGGTCGTAATCGCGCGGTGAGCTGACCAGCCCCGAACCCCCGAAAGCGAACGGCGGGGGATCGAGGAAGATCGAGCTTTGCCCCTCGTCGATCGGCACCAGGCCTTGCCCCAGCGCGCCGTAATTGGTGGTCATGCGGTGCGCCTGGCTGGCGGGCACCTGGAAGAAGGTGCTGGTCATCCCCGCCGGGCCCAGGACGACATCGCCCAGATAGCGCGCGAACGGCAGCCCCGAGACGACCTCGATCACCCGGCCGAGCAGGTCGAACCCCATCGAATAGCTCCACCGCGTACCCGGATCGGCGACCAGCGGCACGCTGGCCAGCCGATCAGCGAAAAGCGCAAGACTGCCGACCGGCGTACCATCGAACACGCCGGGCAGTTTCAGGCGGCTGACCTGCCCTGCGATCAGCCCCTTTTCCTCCATCAGCGCCTTGATCGGCCCCTTCTGGACGATCGCATAGCCGATGCCGCCGGTGTGGGTGAGCAGATGGCGGATGGTGATCGGGCGCGGCGCGGGGTGCAGCGCGGTGATCGAACCATCGTAGCTGTCCTGCACCTGCATGTGCCGAAACGCGGGCAGGATGTCGTAGAGCGGCTGGTCGAGCCCGAGCAGGCCATCGTCGATCAGCTGCATCACCGCCATGCCGGTGATCGGCTTGGTCATCGAATAGATGCGAAACAGGCTGTCCGGCCCCATCGGCGTGCCCTGGGTGAAGCCTTGCGTTCCACTCAGCGCGTAGTGCGGCTCGCGTCCGGGCAGGCCGAGCGAGGCGACCATGCCGGGGAAGCGCCCCGGCCCGGTCCAGCGCGCCAGCACCGCGCGGACATGCGGCAGAAGATCGCGATCGCTGGCCGCGCGCGCCAGACCCGGCAGCGCCGCCGCCGAGAGCCCGGCTGCCGCGCCAAGGGCCAGCAACCCGCGCCGGTCGAGCCGGGTAGTCAAGGGAAACGCGGCGGGATCGATCATGCCTCTTCTCCGGTCCGGGCGAGCGCGAGTTGCGCGGCCTTGGCATAGAGCGTGGGCAGCCCCGCCGCGTCCAGCGTTTCAAGCGGCCACCACTCGCCCTCCCCCGGAGGCTGCGGCGCGGCGCCAACGTGGAGCGAGACGCTCAGCTCGAGCGCGAAGTGGCTGAACACATGGCGCACCCGGCCCGCCGCTTCCCACGGCCCTTCGCAGACGGGAACCCCGTCGCCATCGCCGCGCGCGGCCCAGCCATCGTCGGGCAGCGCGCGCATCCCGCCGAGCATACCCTTGCCCGCGCGGCGCACCAGCCAGACATGGTCTTCGCCCCCGATCCGCTGCTCGATCCAGAAGGCGCGGCCCTGCCGGGTCGGCTTGGCCTTCTTCGCCGCCTTGACCGGCAGGCGCGCAGGATCGCCGCCGGCGCGCGCGCGGCAGGCGGCGGCGAGCGGACAGAGCAGACAGCGCGGGTCGCGCGCGGTGCAAATCGTCGCGCCCAGGTCCATCATCGCCTGCGCGAAATCGCCCGCGCGCGTCTCGGGCGTAATCGTATCGGCCCCAGCGCGGATCGCCGGGCGGGCGCCGGGCAAAGGCTCCTCGATCGCGAAAAGCCGCGCCACCACCCGCTCGACATTGGCATCGACCACCACNGCGCGCGGTGCAAATCGTCGCGCCCAGGTCCATCATCGCCTGCGCGAAATCGCCCGCGCGCGTCTCGGGCGTAATCGTATCGGCCCCAGCGCGGATCGCCGGGCGGGCGCCGGGCAAAGGCTCCTCGATCGCGAAAAGCCGCGCCACCACCCGCTCGACATTGGCATCGACCACCACCGCCCGCCGCCCGAAGGCGATCGCGGCGACCGCCGCGGCGGTATAGGCGCCCAGCCCCGGCAAGGCGCGCAGGCCCTCCTCGCTGTCGGGAAACACGCCGCCATAGGCACCGGCGACTTCGCGCGCGCAGGCCAGCAGGTTACGCGCGCGGGCGTAGTAGCCCAGCCCCGCCCAGGCGGCCATGACGTCCGCATCGTCCGCCCCCGCCAGCGCCGCGACATCGGGCCAGAGCGCGGTGAATTTGGCGAAATAGTCCTTCACCGCGGCCACCGTGGTCTGCTGGAGCATGACCTCGGACAGCCACACGCGGTAGGGCTCGGGCGCCGGGGTGCCGGGCGGCGCGCGCCAGGGCAGCGTGCGGGCGTTCGCATCGTACCAGTCGAGCAAGGCGCGGGAGATGTTTTCCGAACTGGCATCCATGCCAGCCCTATGGCATTGGAGCCCGCGTAAGGAAACGGGTCTGATGGAACGCGATCACCGCAAGAACTCGGGCGAGAGCCCCGCAAAGACGCCCGGAACGGCGCCCGGCAAGGCTGCGACCACGGCTGCGAGCAAGACGGCTGGCAAAGCTGCGGCCAAGGCTCCCAAGCCCTACGAGCGGCCGCGCGGCGGGCAGGCGCGCTCGATTTCCGACCTCATGCCCAATATCGGGCGCACCGCCTTTCGCCGCTTCGGCTTCGTCCAGTCGAGCGTGGTCACCCGCTGGCCCGAGATCGTCGGCCCGCGCCACGCCCGCGTGTGCATGCCCGAGGCCATCCGCTTCCCCCCCGGCGAAAAGAGCGACGGCATCCTCCAGCTGGTGGTCCGCCCTGCGCACGCGCCGCTGATCCAGCACGTCGTGCCCGAAATCATGGAGCGGGTGAATCGCTTCTTCGGCTACAAGGCCGTCGCCAAAGTGAAGATCCGGCAAGGCGAGGTTAAGGCGCCGCCTGCTTCACCGAAACGAACTGCGCCTCCCTCCCTCAAACCGGTGCCTTTCGAGCTTGGCGAATCGCTGCGCGATATCGGCGATCCCGAACTTCGCGCCGTCCTGGAATCGCTCGCGCGCAGCATGAGCGCGAAGGAAGATCGGAAAGACGACTGATGCCTGCTGCTTTCAAGACCCCTGCTGCTTTCAAGACATTTGCTTTGAAGACTGTCGCCACCCGCGCCGCGCGCCTCGGCGCCCTGGCCGCCGGAGCCGGGGCGTGCCTTGGCCTT
>NZ_JALHLF010000051.1 GCF_022832435.1 Novosphingobium organovorum
AGCGTGCGGCCGGGGCCGCGCGCGCCGCGCGACAGGCGCAGCAGGCTTGTCCCCAGCGCTCCGGCGGCAAGCGAAAGGAGGGCGATCAGCGGGTTCACCAGTGCAGCCCCGCGCCGATCCCGAAGGTCTGCGGCTCGCCCAGGATAGCAAGGTTCACCGCGTCGTAGCGGTACTGGTCGTAGGCGTCGTTGAACAGGTTGCGCACGAAGCCGAAGACTTCCCACGCGCCCGCGTCGTAGCCGACCCGTGCGTTGACGAGGGTGCGGCCGGCCAGCTTGCTGTCCGACTGATTCTGCCCGACGCTCGAATAGACCGCGCTGCGGTAGTTGGCGTTGAGATTGGCGGTGAAGCCGCTGCCGAAATCGGCGTTGATGCCGCCCGCCAGCGTCCAGTGCGGCGCGTAGGGGAACTCGGTGCCCGCAAGATCCACCGTGCTGGTGGTGCCCTCGGGCAGGTCGAAGTGGTCGAACTTGGTGCGGATGTGGCCGAGAGAGGCGTAGACGTCGAACATCGCGGAAAGCCGTGCACCTGCCTCGACCTCGAAGCCGTACATGTGCGACTTGGCGGCGTTGACGGTGTTGTAGTCGTAGGTGCTCGAGCCGAAGTGGGCGGTCACCTGCTGGTTGCGCCAGTCGTTGTAGAACACGTTTGCGTTGAGCGTCAGGCGATTGTCGAGCCAGCGCGAGCGCAGCGAGAATTCGTAGTTCCAGCTGTATTCCGGGTCGTAGGCGACGAGCGTTGCTTTCGCCGGGTTCTGGCTCGATCCGCCCGACCGGTAGGCGCGCTGGACGGTGAAACTGGTGTTGAGATCGCGCGTCCAGTCCATCGACAGCCCGGCCTTGGGCAGGAACGCGTTGAAGCGGCGCCGGTTGCTCGCGCGTGCGGCCGAGGCATCGTCGACGAGCGCGAGCACGCCCGCGTTGATGACCGAGACCACCGGCGCGTAGGCGCTGCCCAGCGCGTCGGTGTCGGGCAGGGTGCCGGTGAAGCTCGCCGTCGTTTCGGCGGTATAGCGGTTGGTCTCGTGGTCGAAGCGGAAGCCCGCGATGAGCGAGAGCCGGCTGGAAAGGTGGATGCGCCCGTCGCCGAACAGCGCCATGGTCTCCACCTTTTCGGGCTGGTCGGCTTGGTATTCGACCGGGATCACCGGGAGCAGTGCGGCGTAGGCCGTACTGATCGCGCTGGCGCTCGACGCGCTGAACCCGCTCGCCTGGAGCAGGGAGGAAATGGTCGATGTCGGGGTGGTGATGTTGATCCGGCTGTTGGCGTTGATCGCGCCCGAACGCCGGTAGTACCATGCGCCGAGCACGCCGCTGAGCAGCGGGCCTTCGTAGTTGAGCCGCAGTTCCTGGGTCAGCGTGCGGTAGAGGTAGCGGTTGTCGATGAACTGCTCGTCCTCGGCGGTGCCGTCGCCATCGATGGTCGAGTGGACCTTCGAACGGTTCCACGAGGTGACGCTCGACAGCTTGACCCGGCCGCCGGTGTCGTAACCCAGGTTCAGGACCGCGATGTCGCTGGCGATCGAGCCGCGATCGGGCTGGTCGCTGGTCGAGACGCGGTTGTTGAAGTAGTCGGCCACGTCGGTCCGCGCGTATTCGTAGAGATAGCCGCCTTCGCGCCGCACGCGGTTATAGCTGGCGAGCGCGGTAAGGCCGGGGAGCGCGGAGGGCGTCCACAGCAGTTTTCCACGCAGGTTGAGCACCTTGAGTTCATCGTCGTAGCCGCCGCGCGTCACGTTTCGGATGAGGCCGCGATCGGCACGCCGCTCGGCCGAGAGGCGGATGCCCAGCTCGTCGGCGATGATCGGACCGCCCGTCGCGATCGAGAACGTGCGGTCGTCGTGTTCGGTCCATTGCACGCGCGCATCGCCGCTCCAGCGGGTGAGCGAGGGGTCCTTGCTGGTGATGACGATCGAACCGGCCATGGCGTTGAGCCCCTGGATGGTGGACTGGGGGCCGCGCAGCACTTCCACCTGCTTCACGTCCCACAAGTCGGTCGGCCCGCCGTAGAGCGCCCAGCGCGGGATCGGCGCGCCATCGACATAGACCGTCGCGGTGTCCGCGTTGCCGCTGCCGGTCGCGCCGGTGTTGCGGATGCCGCGAATGGTGAAGCCGGTCGAACCATAGGTTTCCGAGACGTTTGCGGTGCGGTTGTAGACGTCCTGGATGGTGATCAGCGCTTCCTTTTCGATGCGCTGTGCGGTGGTGACGGCAACGCTCGTCTGGGTTTCCTGGAGCGAACGGGCGCTCTTTTCGCCGGTGACGATGATCGTGTCGTCGAGCGGGGCGGGCGTGGTGGTGGTCTGGCTGGCCTCCTGCGCCATGGCGCTGCCCGCGCTCAGCGTCATGAGCGCGGTTCCCGATAGGCCGGAAAGGAATGCAATTCGTCTGTTCATGTGTGCCCCCGATGTCGGAGCCACGCTCATTCTAAAAATCACTATTGCGAGTCAATAGCAATTATGAAATGCATTCGATGGCATTGCGGCGCGCGGTGGAATCCGCGCGCCGCATGTCCGGATTCAGGGGCGGTAGGGCACCGTGTCGGGCAGGATCACGCCGTTTTCGCGCGCATAGGCAGCCCACTGCGCTTCGAGCGCGGCGCGCCGCTCGGGCTGTTCGAGCGACAGGTCGCGGGTCTCGCCCGGATCGCTGGCAATGTCGAACAGGCGCCAGCGGCCATCGCCGTTGTCGGTGATCTTCCAGTCGCCCTGGCGGATCGAACGGCTGGCGAACAGCTCGGTGCCGATGGCTTCCTGCGGCGAATGAACCGCCGGGGCGCGGCCCTCCAGCCAGGCGCGCGCGCTGGTGCCGGTGATCGGCAGCACGCGGCGTCCGGCAAAGCGCGTTCCCTGCGCCGCGATCCCCGCGTAGTCGAGCAACGTGGGCGCGATGTCCGCCACGCCGACATAGGCGCGAGCGATCGAACCGGGATGGGCCAGCCCCGGCCCGCTGACGAACGCCGCGGTGCGCGTGCCGCCTTCGGAGGCGTAGCCTTTGACCAGCCAGGACGGCGCGGTGGCCGCCTGCGCCCAGCCGGGACCATAGGTCACGTAGCTGGTCCCGGAACCCAGATTGTCGAAGCGGTTGTCGGCGCTCTGGGTGTACTTGGCGAGCATCCTGGCCCCGGTGGTCTTGCTGTCGAGCGCCTCGGCTCCATTGTCGGCGAGGAAGACGATCACGGTGTTCTCCAGTTCGCCGCTGCGGCGTAGCGCGTCGATCACCTGCCCCACGTCCTGGTCCATCCGCGCGACCATCGCGGCATAGATCTCCATGCTGCGGGCCGCTTCGCGCTGGTCGGCGGCGGTCAGCGCGTCCCACCCGCCGAGCGGTGCGCGCACGCTGTGCGCTGCGGTACCCGGTGCCAGCAGGCCGAGCGCCTGCTGCCGGGCAAGGCGCGCCTGGCGCAGCGCATCGAAACCGGCATCGTAACGTCCCTTCTGGCGCGCGATCTCCTCGGCGGGCGCCTGCATCGGCCAGTGCGGCGCGGTGAAGGTGAGGTAGGCGAAGAAGGGCTTTTGCGGCGCATCGGCCCGGCTGGCGTCAAGCTCGGCGACGAGGTCGGCGGCAAAGGCGTCGGAGGAGTAGAAGCCGGGCTCGAGATGGTCGAGCACCGTGCCGTCGCGGGTATAGACAGAGCCCTTGTCGGGGCTCGTCGCCTGATCGAGCCCGAAGTGGTTCGAAGCGCCCTGGAGCAGCGCGAAACTGTGCTGGAAACCGCGCGCGTGCGGGTCCTGGTCGGGGGCGAGGCCCAGATGCCACTTGCCCGCCATCAGCGTGCGGTAGCCGCCCGCGGCAAGCCTTTCGGCGAGCGAGGCGACCGAGGGGCTGAGATAGCCTTCGTAGCCGGGATGGCCCTTCTGGTTGGGGGCGGTCAGCTCGGCCATGTTGCCCAGCCCCGCGCGGTGGTTGTCGGTGCCCGAAAGCAGCATCGCGCGCGTGGGCGAGCAGGTGGGGGCGGTGTGAAAGCCGGTCAGCCGCACGCCCGCCAGCGCCAGCGCGTCGAGATGGGGCGTGGCGATCTCCCCCCCGAAGGCGCCAAGGTCGGACCAGCCCAGATCGTCGGCGACGATGACCAGGAAATTGGGACGCGGCTGGCGGGAGGGCGTCGAGGGTCCGGCCGCGGCGAGGGCGGGATCGGGCACGGGCGCCCTGGCAGCTGCGGGACCAGCCAGGAGAGTGGCCGCGAGCAGGGCAGCGGCGGCGCAGGCCAACCGCGTGCGTGGGCGTACCCGGCGCCGCCGGAGAGGGAAGTTCATCGTGATCGGGCCTTTGCAGTAAGGTGGCCCCGCATTCGGCCCGGAGGAAGGACACCGGATGCGGGGCGTGGAAAGACGGTGTCGGCTGTCGTCAGGGCCGGGCGCTCAGGCCGCTTGGGTGCGCAGCGGGCGTTCCTTGCGCAAGGTCTGGCTGCGCGACCCGTCGATCCCCACCGGCACCGCCCCGGCTATCGTCGCGCGGCGCAGCGTGCGGCGCTGGAGGCCGAAATCGGCCACCGCGCGGTGCTGGGTCGCCTGGTTGTCCCAGAACGCCACGTCGCCCGGCTGCCAGCGCCAGCGCACGACGTTTTCGGGCCGGGTGATGTGTTCTTGCAGGATGGCGAAGATGCGCGCCGAATCCGCCGCGCCAAGACCTGCAATACGCTTGACGAAGTGGCCCAGCAGCAGCGCGCGTTCGCCCGAGACGGGGTGGACACGCACCACCGGATGTTCGGTTTCGTAGATCGTCGAGGCGAAGACGTCCTTCTGGAACAGGCGGCGCGCATCGGCCTGCGCATCGCTGGCGACGCGGTTGGCGGTGCTCGCCAGCAGGGCGGCGTAGTCGTAGTCGTTCGAATGGACCGCGCGCAGGCCATTGACGAAGGGACGCAGCGCTTCGGGCAGGGTGTCGTAGGCGGTCACGCAGTTCGCCCAGACGGTATCGCCGCCCGCTTCGGGAATGGTGATCGCGCGCAGGATCGAGGCGGCGGGGTAGGCCTCGGTGAAGGTCACGTCGGTGTGCCAGCTGGAGGCCGCGTAGCCCTCCTTGCTGTCGAGTTCGAGCAGGTAGCGCGAGCCGGGCGCGACGGGCACGGTGGGGTGCGCGACCGGGTCGCCGAAATGCGCCGCGAAAGCCTCGTGCGCGGCATCGTCGAGACTATGCTGGGCGCGGAAGAACAGCACCTTGTGGCGCACCAGCGCAGCCTTGATCGCGGCTATGGTGCCTGCCCCCAGGTCCCCCGAGAGCGTCACGCCGCGCACTTCGGCGCCGATGGTGCCGGTGACGGGACGGATGTCGAGGCCCGAGGCGGGATCGGGGGCATTGGCGTAGGTGGCGATGGACGAAGTGGTCATGGTCGGTCTCCTTGGTTGCAAGCGTGAAAGGGGAGGGTCATTCGGCCGGTTCAGGGACCGGCGCGAAAGCGGGAGGGGGCGTTTCGATCCGGCGGCGCAGTTCGCCGTGGCGCGCGGCATCGAGCGGGAAGCGCGCGACGAGCGTCGCTGCCAGCAGGTGCGCCAGCGCGGGGCCGAGCGCGAAGACCAGCAACAGTGCGTGGAGCGCTGCGGGCGTATTCGTGGAGGCTTTGGCGTCGAAGCCGAGCGCGGTCACCAGCGGCAGCGCGATCCCGAAGGCGAGCGCGCCGCCCAGCTTCATCGAGACGCTGAAGACCGAATAGTAGAGGCCAACGCGGTCCTCCCCGGTCTGCGCGCGGTGGAGATCGGCAACGTCGGCGACCATCGCGCGCAGCATGAGATTGCCCGAGCCCTGGGTCAGCCCCTGCGCCACGGCGAGCGCCATCATCAGCGCGAAGTCCTGCGGCGCGAGGAACACCAGCGCCAGGTTGATCGCGCACTGGCTCAACTCGGCCAGCATCGCCGCGCGCGCCTTGCCCAGCCGCTGCCCGATCGGGCGCCAGATCGGCCCGGCGAGAATGCCGAACGAATACTGGAGCAGGAAGAACCCCGCCGCCCATTCGGGGCGCCCGAAATAGATCGTCACGACAAACAGCAGCAGCGCGGTTCGCACGCCCTGTCCGGCGGTGACCGCCGCATCGGCGGCCAGCACGCGCAGCAGCAGCGGGTTGCCAAAGACCGCCTTGAGGCTCGCGCGAAACGCGAAACGCGCGAGGTGGTGCTCGGTAGCGCGCTCGATCTGGCGTTCAGGCCAGGCGGTCAGTGTCAGCAGCAGGCCCGGCACTGCGGTCACCAGCACCAGCGTACCGAACAGCGTCAGGCGCAGCCGCCCGTCGTCGGGACGCAGCTGGTCGGCCAGCGCGGGCAGCAGCAGCGTGAGCACCAGCGCGGCCGAGGACAGCAGCGTGATCTGCGCGGCGATGCGCGTGCGCTCGTCATAGTCGCCGCTGATCTCGCCCGACCAGGCGAGCAGGCCGGTCTGGGTGATCGAGGCGCCGCAGTAGTAGCACAGCACCCCGCCCGCGACCCAGCCGAGCCCGATGCCGTCGGGCGGGAAGAACAGCATCGCACAGCCCACAATGAACAGAAGGCCGCCGCCCGCGATCCACGGGCGTCGCCGTCCGAACCGGCTCGCCGTGCGATCGCTCAGCGCGCCGACGATCGGGTCGAGCAGCGAATTGGCGAGCTGGCCGATGAGATAGACCAGCCCGAGCCCGGCAAGCGGGATCGCGTAGTCATGTGCAAGGATTGCGGGCACGAAGGCCATGACCGGCTGCGTGGCGGCGTAGATCGGGACGATCATCGCGGCAAAACGCAACAGACGCGCCGTTGTGAGCGCAGGAGTGGAAGGATGCGGGCAGGGCATGGATAGCTCCGGGGAAGGCTCGGGTCGGGCGTGCGTCACAGTTTGGTACGCAACGTCGCGCCGATGGTGCGCGGCTCGCCCAGCTGCGCGGTGACGACACCGGTGCTGGCGGCGCCGAGCGCGATGAAATAGTCCTTGTCGAACAGGTTGCGCGCCCAGATCGAGAGGTCCCAGAGACCGTCCTGGGTGGCGAGGCCGATCCGCGCGTTGGCGAGGGCGTAGGCCGCAACCACCGTCCAGGCCGAGTTCGAGGCCGAGGTGTTGACGGCCGATTTCCAGGCGTAGTCGGCGTGGGCGTAGGCGGTGATGGTGCGCCCGCCCAGGGTCGCCAGCGGATGGCTGGCGTCCGCGCCCAGCGTCCAGGCCCATTTGGGAACGCCCGGCAGTCGCGCGCCCGAAAGGTCCTGTGTCGCGCCCTCGTTCAGCCGTTCGTAGGCTTGCGGTGCGTTTTCGTAGGACAGGTAGCGCGCGTCGGTGAACGTCGCGGAGGCGTTGAAGCGCAGGTAGTCGCTGGCCACGAAGGCGAGGTCCCCCTCGATCCCGCGCGAGCGGACCTTGGGGATGTTCGAGATGTACTGGCGCGTGACTGAACTGTTGTCGGGATCGACGTCGGAAATGGTGGTCTGGTAGTCGCGGATCTGGGTCCAGAACGCGGCGGCGTTCAAGGTCGCGCGGTCATCGAGGAACTGCGTCTTGAGACCCAGTTCGAAGGCGTCGACCGTCTCGGGCCTGACGCTGGCGTCGGTCAGACTGGAGGGCAGCTGGGTGAGGTTGAGCCCGCCCGATTTGTTGCCGCGCGAATAGCTGGCGTAGAGGAGCGCGTTCTTGCGCGGTTTCCAGGCCAGCGAGACGAGGCCCGACAGGCTGTCGTCGGTAAAGGCGGTAACGGTGCGCGCGACGGCCTTGTTGAAGCTCGATCGCAGGGCGAGGATCTGCGCCTGTTCGGCCTCGCTGAAGCCCGAGATGTCGGCGGCATCGGCGACCCATTGCTCATAGACGCCGCGCTTTTTCTCGTGGTTGAAGCGCAAGCCCGTGGTCAGCGTGAGTCGAGGGGTCACGTGCCAGTCGGTCTGGCCGAAGGCCGAAAGGGTGCGCGTCTGCGGGTCGGAATAGGAGTTGACCTCGTACCCGTCGAGCGCGGCGGTGCTGAGCGCGCTGGTGCTGTTCAGGTACCACAGCGGCCCGGCCGATCCGTAGCGCGTGGCGCCGTAGCCGCGCACCGTCTGCCAGAAATAATAGGCGCCCAGCACATAGTCGAACGTGCCGTTGTCCTTCGAGGCAAGCCGCAATTCCTGGCTGAACTGGCGCTGGCGGTTGGCCTGCTGCGCCTTGACCACGATCGGCAGCGACGTGCTGTCACCATCGTTGGCCGGGTCCCAGTCCCACCAGCGATAGGCGCTGATCGCGGTCAGCGTCGCGCCGCCCAGCGTCCAGTCGGCCTGGCCCGAGACGCCGTAGCCCGCCATCTTCGACTGGTAGTGACTGTCCGCCTCGCCCACGCGGTCGAACGGGGAGAACGTGGGCAGGCTGTAGTCGGCAAAGCGCGCGGCGCGCTGGGCGAAGTTGTTCGCGATGGTCGAGCCGTCTTCGTAGGTGGTGTGCAGGGCAGCGAAGACGTTGAGCGTGTAGTCCTGCTTTTGCCGCGCGTAATCGCCGATCAGGCGCACCTCCAGATCGCTGGTGGGAGCGAACAGAAGCTGCGCGCGCACGCTCTTGTTGGAATAGTTCTGCGCGCGGGTGTGGGTCGTCTTGTTCCACAGGAAACCGTCGTTGCCGCTGATCGCGCCCGAAACGCGCAGCGCCAGCACATCCTCGATCAGTCCCCCCGAAACCGAGCCGCGCAGCTGGTGGTAGCCGTAGTTGCCAAGGCTAGCCTCGGCGGACAGTTCGGGGTCGAAGCTGGGCTTGCGCGAGGTGACGTTGATGACGCCCGCGGTGGTGTTCTTGCCGAACAGCGTGCCCTGCGGTCCGCGCAGCACCTCGATGCCCTGAAGGTCTACAAGGTCGAACTGCGCGAGCCCGACGCGGCCGTAATAAACGTTGTCGATGTAGAAGCCCACGCCGCTTTCGAGCCCGTCGTTGGTGAGCGATACGTTCGAGCCCAGGCCGCGGATGTTGATGTTGGTGTTGCGCGGGTTGAAGGTGATGATCTGGAGGCTGGGCACCTGCTGCTGGATCTGGCCGATGGTGTAGTCGCCGCGACGCTCCAGCGTCTGCGCGCTGATCGCGCTGATCGCGACGGGCACCTCCTGGACGTTCTCCTCGCGGCGGCGCGAACCGGTGACGACGATCGCATCGGCATCGGCATCGTCGGCGGCATCGGTGGTCGCTCCCGTTGCCGCATCGCTCGTGGGGAGGCTGGCAGCATCGACGGCATCGGCAGCAAGGGCGGGAGGGGAAGCAAGGAGACTGGCGGCCAGCAGCGCGCTGGTCAGCGTTACGCGGCCAGAGCCAGTCGCTAGGCCAGTCGCTAGGCCAGTCGAGAGGCCAGTCGAGAGGGCAGTCGATAGGGTCGGCGAGGGCATGGAAATCGGGTCCTGTTATGCGGGCGTGACGAAGGGTTTCGCGTCCCGGCAGAGGCGTCGGGGCGAACGAAGAGGGGGCGGACGCAGGTCGGGTGCGGGCGGAGCGCCAGGGCGCGCGGCTAAGGGCCGTCGTGGGCCTGTGGCGCGCCTGTTGCGGGCCCCCCGGTCAAGCGGGCAGGGTGCCGGGAAAGCCGGACGGGAGGTACAAGGGAGGGAATACCTCCCGCCCGGCCTTCAGGTTCGCGCGATCAGCGCGGCGCGCCTGAAGGCGTCTGGCGTTGCGCGAAGTACGCCGCCGCGCCGTCCGCGAGAAGCGGTGTGGGCGCAGGCGTGATGCTGGCGATCAGGCGGCGCAGCAGGAACAGGCCGTAGGGCCAGTCCTTGAGGCCGGATGCGGCGTTGATGTGCCCCATCGGTCCGGCATCGATCAGTTGGCTGCCCCAGATGCGCGCCATGCGCCGGGCCTGACCGAAGCGGGTGTAGGGATCGTTGCGGCTGGCGACGAGCAGCGATGGGAAGGCGAGGCGCTGGCGCGCGACGGGGCCGAAACCGCACAGACGGGCATCGATCGGGGCGTCCTCGACATCGGGCGGTGCCACCAGCAGCGCGCCCGCGACACAGGTGGTGCGCGCCGAACCTTGCGCGCTCCACCAGGCCGCGGCGTGGCAGCCCAGGCTGTGCGCGACGAGGATGACCGGGCGCGAGGCCGAAGCGATCGCAGCCTCGAGCCGCGCAACCCACTGCGCGCGCTGCGGCAGGGCCCAGTCGCCCAGATCGACGCGGCGGAAATCGGCCTGGTCGCGTTCCCACAGGCTTTGCCAGTGGTCCGGCCCGCTGTTGTCGATACCGGGCAGGGTCAGCAGCAGCGGAGCGGGCGCGCAGGCGCGCCCGGTGGTGGTGAAAGGGCGTTGCAGCACGGCACCGCTCCTAGTTCCAGGCCGCGCTGACGAGCGCGGCGATACCGGCCCAGAGCGCAAGCGAAATCGGCAGGGCGATCACCAGCCCGCGAAAGATTTCGGTCGATCCGGCGCCCGGCGGCTGCGCCCAGGGCACCCGTGTCAGGCTTTGCGTCGCCATCGCCTTGGGCGGGGTAGCGCGGTGGAACGAGGGCGGCGTGCGGGGTGCGGCCGTGGCGCGCGATCCGGCGGGAAGGCCCTGGCGGAATTTGGATTTTGATCGCAGCGCGGCGGCCAGGGTCGGCCGGTAGGTTGCCCTGCGGGGGATCGTGAAGGGGCTGTGCATCGGATCACCTCAAGTTTCGTGTGAGGGGAACACGAGGCCTGGCGTTGTCGCCCGAGCATCGCGCGCTTTAGCGGTTGGTAACGCGGAGCAAGCTGCTTCCCGATCAAATGCCGCGGGTCAGGGAGAAAAGCCGGGACGTCCTGACCATCCGTCGTTTGGTGATTTAATCTCTACCTAATGGGTGGGGTTTTGGTCAAGCGGCTTTTTGCACATCGCGTCGAGTAGAGCGATTTGTTCGGCAGGGTGAGCCGAAATTGGCGGTTTTTCGCCGATTTCCTTGCGTCGCAAAAGCGATGCGATCCCGCGGTGAGGGGGGCGCCCGCGCGGCGCCTGAGCGCTCCAGCATCATTGCCGCTTGGTATGAGGGGGCTGGCTTCGAGGCAGCGTGGACAAAATCAGCCGTCCAGTTCGGCGCTTTGCGGATGGCGGGCGTGGCTCCCTCCGCTGTGACTAGAGCGATTTTCGATCAGATTGCATCAGATCGACCGCTCTAGCCTTTTGTTTTAACGAATTTTCTGAACCGTCAGGTGATTCCACCTGACTGGAAAATGCCCTAGATCGTCCGCACGCAGACCATCACCAGCCAGACTGCCGGCAGGAACAGCACCTGGGCCAGCATTGTCCCGGCGATCCGGCTCATCGAGAGCAACACGATCGTGCGCCGGAAAACCGGTTCATCGACCGATCCGGCAATGACGTCGTCGGTCATCACCGAAAGCTGGGGGTCGATCAGCACGAACAGCAGGATCGTGGCCAGCCCGTTGACCACCGAGGACAGTTGCGAGGCGGTCACCCGGTATTCCGGGTAGCGATATCCGGCGTAGAGCGCTGCGGTGACGCCCACGCTGAGCAGCGCCTGCGCCAGTACGTTGAGCGCGATGACGCCAATGCCGATGCCGCGCGGGCGGCGCAGGTCGCGGACGTGGCGCGGGTGGGGCGCGGTGCCGGAGCGGTGCAGAAAGCGTACTCCGCGCAGGCTGAGACCCTGCCGGGCCAGGGTGAGGACCGAACGGTGATGCTGAAAATCCTCGATCGCTCGACAAAACCATCTTTGAACGGTCGGGATAAGAAGCGTGCCGATGATGGTTGCGGCGGTGGCCGTACCCAGGATCAGGCGAAAGTCGTGGAGCAGCCCGGCGCCGGAATGCACGATGAGCGCCTTTTCGATTCGCTTGGCGAGAAACGGCCCGAGGAAGCTGTTGGAGAGCCGCGAGAGCAGGACAAGAACGTTGAAAAGAGCGAAAGACAGGGCGATTCTATGGGTGCGGACCCCGGCGATACGGGCGGCGTAGGCCAGTGCGCCGACGAGGTTGATGGCAAATGTGAGCAGGCAGATGGTGGCGAGTTGCGCGTCCATGGCTTCTCCGGAGGGAGGGCGAGATGCGCCTTTATACTATGGTATTGCCAATACTCCATCTAGCGAATCGGGATAAGGCAAGGATTCGCTTGCGCCCGGCCGCTCGCCCCGCGTAGGCTGGAGTGCCCCGGCCTTGGGTCGAGCCAGCAAGGGTTCCTTATGACGTTCGCGCAATGGGCTATCATCGCTATTCTGTTGGGCATGATGGCCGCTTACGCTTCCGAGAGATTTCGGGTCGAGCTGGTCGCCATGAGTGGCCTTGGTGCGGGCTTTGCGCTGGGGGTGGTGCCGGTTCAGTCGGTTTTTTCCGGGTTTTCCAATCCGGCGGTGATTACCGTGGCGGAAATCCTGCTTGTGGTCGCCGCGCTCGCGCAGTCGCGCGTGATCGATACGCTCGCGCGGCGCTTCGTCGCGCGGGCGCGCAACGAAACCGCCGTGCTGGCGGTGCTGTGCAGTCTGGCCGCGGTGGCTTCAACGGTGATGAACAACATCGGCGCGTTGGCGCTGTTCTTTCCGGTCACGCTGTCGGTCTGCGCGCGGCTGGGCATCGCCTCGGGGCGGATGCTGATGCCGCTCTCCTTTGCCACGTTGCTGGGCGGGATCTGCTCGCTGACGGGCACGCCTGCGAACCTGGTGGTCAACGACTGGATGGTTTCGCAGACGGGGGGTGGGTTCGGGTTTTTCGGCCTCGCCTGGGTCGGGCTGCCGGTGGTGCTGGCCGGGCTCGTCTGGCTGGTGCTGGCCGGACCGCACCTGCTGCGGGCCGCCCCGGCCGTGCCGTCCGGTTCCGACGTCGGCCCTGCGGCGTTTCTGGCCGAACTGGTCGTGCCAGCGGGATCGGGGCTGACCGGGCTGCGTCTGCCAGCTGCCGAACAGAGCTTCGATGTCGTGATCCACGGCGTGGTGCGCAGCGGCGCGCACGTCTTCGCGCGGCGCGCGGACATCGTGGTGATGCCCGGCGACGTGGTGTTGATCGAAGCCGATTTCGTGCTGGTCGACCAGCTGGTTTCGCGTGGTCTGCTGGCCTTTGCCGAGGCTGGCGGATCGCGCGCAGCGGGACGTGACCGGGAGGAAGCGGTGGTCATGCCCGACAGTTTCCTGCTCGGCTCGCGCATCGGCGATGTGGCGTTGTTCGCCGAGCAGGCGGTGCGGGTGGTGGGGCTCGCAAGCCGGCGCCACCGGGTCGAGGGGCGCTTTGCCGATTTGCCGATCGGACTGGGCGATGTGCTTATCCTGGAGGGGGAACGCGAGGCCTTGCGCGTGACCATGAGCGAAGGCGCGTTGCTGGCGCTTTCGCGCCGTCGCCCGCCGCGTCTCAATGTGCGCGCGGCGACGGGAGTGGTGGTGTTCGCGGCGGGCGTGCTGGCTTCGGCGCTCGAACTGGTGCCGACCGAAGTCGCGTTTGGCGCGGTGGTCTTCGTGCTGGCGGTGACCCGCTGCCTCAATTTGCGTACCGCACTTCAGGAAATGAACTGGCCGATCGTTCTGTTGCTGGCCTGCATGATCCCGCTCGGTGTGGCGGTGCAGGATACCGGCGCGGCGCGGATCATCGCGAACGCCATCGTGGCGCACCTTCCCGTAGCCGGCCCCGCCGGGGTGATCGCGCTGGTGCTGGTCATGGCGATAGCCATCACCCCGTTCGTTGACAACGTGTCGACCGCGGCGGTTCTCAGCCCCATTGCTGCGGGCATTTCGGCGCGCACCGGGGTGGCGATCGAGCCGCTGCTGATGGCGGTTGCGGTGGGGACCTCGCTCGATTTCCTGACCCCGTTCGGGCACCACAACAACGCGGTGGTGATGGGGGCGGGTGGCTATCGCTTCACCGATTTTCCCCGTTTCGGCGCGCCGCTGCTGGCGGTGTGCTTCGTTGCCGCGCTGTTGGCGCTGCTGGCTCTGGTCTAGGCGATGCGTTGCAATGCGCCCGAACAGGTCGTAAATGTCCATCCGTTCTGTAGGGAAAACGGCGAGCGGTCATGATTTCGAATAAAGCCAAATACGCGCTTCGTGCGCTGCTCGCGGTGGCGGCTCAGCCCGATGGGGAAGCGCTTACCAGTACCGAGATCGCGCGCACCCATTCGATCCCGCACAAGTTTCTCGAACAGATACTGCTCGACCTCAAGAAGGCTGGAATCCTCGAAAGCCGCCGCGGCAAGGCCGGTGGATACGTCATGCTGCGCCCCGCCGACACGATCAGTTTCGGCGAAGTCCTGCGCATTTTCGATGGGCCGCTGGCGCCGCTTCCCTGCCTTTCGCGGGTGGCCTACCGGCGCTGCGAGGATTGCGAGAGCGAGGCGCGTTGCCTGATTCGGCGGGAACTTGCGCGCTCTTACGATGCCAGCCGCCAGGTCCTCGATTCGCGCACGATGGCCGATGCCCTGCGCGAGGGGCAGGATGCGCCGCTCACCGCGCCGGTTCGCCGGGCGGGCTGAACCGGCGCAAATCGGGCCAAAAGGCGCGGGTCCACGCGTTTACGCCCCTGGTTTCGGCCGGTCGAGCTGGGCCAGGTGCGCGACAAGATTGCGCGAATTGTGCTTTTCTAATCCCTATAAAACCGATAGAGATAATGCGGTAACAACACGCTACAGCCTTTCCGTCCACGCGGGCGGAGGGAAGGCGCAAGGAAAGACCGCTCGATGAAACACGCCGGAAAAGCGCGCGCGCTGAGCGCCGCCGTTGCATTCGCCGCCCTGGCCCTGGGGAGCCTTTCTCTCGCCGGTTGTTCGGACAAGCGGGGGGAGGGCGGCAAGAGCGCCCAATTGCTCAACGTCTCCTACGACCCCACGCGCGAACTCTACGAGGCGCTCAATCCGCGTTTTGCCGCGCGCTGGAAGCGTGAGAGCGGGCAGACGCTCGAGGTCAAGATGAGCCATGGCGGTTCGGGCAAGCAGGCGCGCGCGGTGATCGACGGGCTCGACGCCGATGTCGTCACCCTGGCGCTGGCCTATGACATCGACGCCATCGCGGACCGCACCGGCGGCAAGCTGCCCGAAAACTGGCAGAGCCGTCTGCCGCACAACAGCGCGCCCTACGCCTCGACCATCGTCTTTCTGGTGCGCAAGGGCAATCCCAAGCAGATCCACGACTGGGGCGATCTGGTGAAGCCGGGAGTCTCGGTCATCACGCCCAATCCCAAGACGAGCGGAGGCGCGCGCTGGAATTTCCTCGCCGCCTGGGCCTACGGCAAGGCCAGCCACGGCGGCTCGGAGGCGGGCGCCAGGGACTTCGTCAAGCAGCTCTACGGCCATGTCCCGGTGCTCGACAGCGGGGCGCGCGGCGCGACGACGACGTTCGTCGAACGCGGGATCGGCGACGTGCTGCTGGCCTGGGAGAACGAGGCCTATCTGGCGCAGGACGAGCTGGGCAAGGGCAAGTTCGACATCGTGACCCCCTCGCTCTCGATCCTCGCCGAGCCGCCCGTGGCGGTGATCGACGGCAACGCGAAGCGCCACGGCACGCTCAAGCTGGCGCAGGCCTACCTTGCCTATCTCTATACCCCGGAGGCGCAGGAGATCATCGCCCGGAACCATTACCGCCCGATCGACCGGGACGTTGCAAAGCGCCATGCAGGCGAATTCCCGGCGCTCAACCTCGTCACCATCGACAAGGATTTCGGAGGCTGGCGCGCCGCGCAGAAGCGCTTCTTCGACGATGGCGGCGTGTTCGACCAGATCTACACCCCCGGCGGGCAGTAAGCGCGATGGAAATGTCGAGCAACGCTCTCGCACTGGCGCCGCCGCGCGCCATTGCCCTCCCGCGCTCCGGTCGCCGCCGGGCGCGCCGTTCGGTCATTCCAGGCTTCGGCCTGACCATGGGCCTGACCCTCGCCTGGCTTTCGCTGATCGTGCTGATCCCGCTCAGCACCGTCTTCGTGCGCAGCGCGGGGATGGGCTGGACGCGCTTTGCCGAGGCCGCCTTCGCGCCGCGCGCGCTGGCGGCCTACCAGATCAGCTTCGCCACGTCGCTGGGGGCCGCGGCGATCAACGCGGTGTTCGGCCTGCTCACCGCCTGGGTGCTGGTGCGCTATGATTTCGCCGGGCGGCGGATCGTCAACGCGCTGGTCGACCTGCCCTTCGCGCTGCCGACGGCGGTGGCGGGGATCGCGCTCACCGCGATCTACGCCTCGAACGGCTGGATCGGCGGGCTGCTTGCCCCGCTGGGGATCACGCTTGCCTACAACCCGGTGGGGATCATGCTGGCGATGATCTTCGTCGGACTGCCCTTCATCGTGCGCTCGCTCGAGCCGGTGCTCGAGGATTTCAACGCCGAAGTCGAAGAAGCCGCGCGTTCGCTCGGCGCACGGCCGGTCCAGGTCTTCGTGCGGGTGATCCTGCCGGAGATACTGCCCGCCCTGCTAACCGGCTTCGCGCTCGCCTTCGCGCGGGGGCTGGGCGAGTACGGCTCGGTCATCTTCATTGCGGGCAACATGCCCTTCAAGTCCGAAATCGCCCCGCTGCTGATCGTCACCCACCTCGAGCAATACGATTACGCCGGGGCCAGCGCGATCGCCACGGTCATGCTGCTGGCCGCTTTTGCCCTGCTTCTGGTCATCAACCTGATCCAGGCCTGGAGCCGGCGGAGGATGGAGCGATGAGCGCGCGCACGCTCGATCGCCCGCGCCTTGCGCTGGTGCTTGCCGCGCTGGGGTTCCTCGCGCTGTTCCTGCTGCTGCCGCTGGTGGTCGTCTTCGTCGAGGCGCTGCGCCAGGGGCTGGGGGCCTATGCCGCCGCGCTGGTCGATCCCGATGCGCTGAGCGCCATCCGGCTGACCCTGCTGGTTGCCGCGATCAGCGTTCCGGTCAACCTCGTGTTCGGGGTGCTGGCCGCCTGGGCCATCGCCAAGTTCGATTTTCCCGGAAAGAGCCTGCTGATCACGTTCCTCGACCTGCCGTTCTCGGTCTCGCCGGTGGTCGCGGGGCTGATCTACGTGCTGGTGTTCGGCGCGCAGGGCTGGCTCGGGCCCTGGCTTGAGGCGTACGACATCCAGATCGTCTTTGCGGTGCCTGGCATCGTTCTGGCGACGGTTTTCGTGACGTTCCCCTTCGTCGCGCGCGAGCTGATCCCGCTCATGCTCGAACAGGGACGCGACGATGAAGAGGCCGCGCTCTCGCTCGGCGCCTCGGGCTTGCAGACGTTCCTGAGGGTCACTTTGCCCAACGTGCGCTGGGGGCTGCTCTACGGCGTGCTGCTGTGCAACGCGCGGGCCATGGGGGAATTCGGCGCGGTCTCGGTGGTCTCGGGGCACTTGCGCGGAATGACCAACACGATGCCGCTGCACGTCGAGATTCTCTACAACGAATACAACTTCGTGGCGGCCTTTGCGGTGGCCTCGCTGCTGGCCTGCCTGGCGCTGCTGACGCTTGTTCTCAAGACCGCGCTCGAAGCGCGTTTCCACAATTCCAACCGAAAGGCATGACGATGATCCGACTGGAAGGCATCACCAAGGCCTATGGCGATTACCCGGCGCTCAAGGGCCTCGACCTCAGCGTGCGCGATGGCGAATTCCTTGCCCTGCTTGGCCCCTCGGGCTCGGGCAAGACGACCTTGCTGCGCATCATCGCCGGGCTTGCGTTTCCCGATGCGGGGCGCGTGCTGTTCAACGGCGAGGACGTGACCGATCTCCAGGTCGCCGAGCGCAAGGTGGGCTTCGTGTTCCAGCACTACGCGCTGTTCAAGCATATGACGATCGCGGACAACGTGGGCTTTGGCCTCTCGGTGCGGGCCCGGCGCGAACGGCCGGGCCGCGCGGCGATCCGCGCGCGGGCGCACGAACTGCTCGACCTGGTTCAGCTCGGCGGGCTGGGCGAGCGATACCCCGCGCAGCTTTCGGGCGGCCAGCGCCAGCGCGTGGCGCTGGCCCGCGCGCTGGCGGTCGAACCGCAGCTTCTGCTGCTCGACGAGCCTTTCGGCGCGCTCGACGCCAAAGTGCGCAAGACGCTGCGCCGCTGGCTGCGCGAACTGCACAAGCAGATGGGGCTGACCTCGATCTTCGTCACCCACGATCAGGAAGAAGCGCTCGAACTGGCGGATCGGGTGGTGGTGATGGACCAGGGGCGGATCGAACAGATCGGTTCGGCCGAGCAGGTCTACATGGAGCCCGCCAGCGCCTTTGTGGCCGATTTCGTGGGCGAGACCTGCGTGCTGCCCGGCGGGGTCCACGTGCGGCCGCACGATATCGAGATCGTGTCCGATGTGGGCCATCCGGTGGTGGTGGGCAACGTCTTTCGCAAAGGGGGCATGTGGCGGGTCGAGGGCGCGCTTGCGGGGCATGACCGGTTGGTCGAGTTCGATCTGGAATCGCGGCTCGTGCCGCCCGGTCTTGGCCAGACCGTCTACATCCGGCCGCGCCGCATGAAGATCTTCGAGGCAACCGAAAGGAACGCGCCATGAACGGACCCAACCCGGCATCGGTGAGCGCTGCGCCGCGCGCGGGCGAGCCGGAGAACCGCGCCCGCGACATCCAGCGCCAGCTCGATCAGAGCCTTGCCAGCGTGCGCGAGGCGCTCAGTGGGCTGCAGTTCGGCAACGTGTCGCTCACCGTCCACGAAGGGCGGGTGGTGCAGATCGACGTGACCGAGAAGCGTCGGTTGAAGCCGGCCGGCTCGTAGTGGTTCGATGCTGAGATGTGATGTTCTAACGGACGGGGCGCGCCCAGACGTCAGAACCGCGTCGAACCACTCGGCGGCGTGGGCAAATTCAAACGTCTGGTTTCGCCGGTTTGCGGACGGTGTGGTGAGCCCACCCCACTGCGACTAGGCCGTGAACCCATAAAAGTTGCCGCCTTCTCAGCCCTATGCCAGACCTTCCCGCGATGAAGGAGGGCAGATGACTGAAGTGCCATTCGTGGAGCGCAGGTTCGAGCTTGATGGCGGTGAATTGGTCGTGTGCTTTTTCACGCCATCGAAGGCGCCTGGAGGCGAGTTCCAATGCCGTTATGTTATAGGATGGCCGGAACGAGAGGTTCGCCGGTTTGCGTGCGGGGAAGATGGTCTCCAAGCACTCATGCTGGCCATGCGGACGGTCCATTCCGATCTTGTCGAGAGCGAAGCTTACAAGGCTGGACGTCTTACTTGGTGTAAACAGGCCGATCTGGACCTTCCGCCCACGTGGGGCGTTGGGCCGCTATACGACCCGCCACCACAGCCATGAGCCTTTTCAGGCCGCTATAATTCTGATTCAGGGTCGGCATGAGCCGATATGACCTTACCGACTTTGAATGGCGCGTGATCGAGCCACTGTTGCCCAATAAGCCGAGGGGCGTGCCGCGTGTCGATGACCGGCTCGTTTTGAACGGAATATTCTGGGTGCTGCGATCTGGCGCTCCATGGCGCGATCTGCCGGAGCGCTATGGACCGCGCACCACCTGCTACAACCGCTTTGCGCGATGGCGGAAGGCTGGCGTATGGGATCGAATGATGGACGCCATCACCGCCGCGCACGATGGCGACATCCAGATGATCGACAGCACTTCCGTTCGCGCCCACCAGCAGGCAGCGACGGCAAAAAGGGGGATCGAGATCATTGTCTCGGTCGCTCCCGAGGTGGGCTCACGACCAAAATCCATGCGGTCGTCGACGGGCAAGGCCTCCCGATCCGGCTGAGCCTGTCCGCAGGGCAAAGCCATGACGGCCAAGCCGCTGACGATCTGCTCGACCATGTTGGTGCCGGAACAATCGTACTGGCGGACAAGGCTTACGATGCCGATCGCATCCGGGCGTCTCTCCGCGAGAAAGGGGCATTCGCCAACATCCCGCCAAAGTCCAACCGCCGGTCAAAACCCTACTTCAGCACTTGGCTCTACCGCGAGCGAAACCTGATCGAGCGCTTCTTCTCCAAGCCTTCCGCCCCTCTCGCACGCGGGAGGGGCGGAAGGCTTGGGAACGTAGTGACCTGGCCCAATGGGGTGGGCGGGAACCACCCAATTCTCTCGTTTTGATCACCGCCAGATTTGTCGCCACCGTCTCGTCGAGCGCCTGGGGTCCTCTGGTGATCGGGGACTGGGCGCGACCGGCGAACGGTCCAGAATGAAGGGCCTGGAATGAAGCGGCGCGAAGCGCGGCCGTTTCAGGCAAGATCGATCAGCAGGACTTCGGCTTGAGTCTCGGCCTCGAGCCTGAGGGTGCTTTCGGCGCTGAGCGCTGCGCCATCGCCTTCGCGCATCTCGGTCCCGCCCAGCGCGACGATCCCGCGCAAGACCTGGACCCAATAGCCGCGAGCCGGGCTGAGCGCCTGCTCGATCCGTGCGCCTTCGTCCATCCGCGCGAGCGCCAGCGCCGCATCCTGGTGCAGCGTGAGCGCGCCAGCGTGCCCGTCGCGGTTGGCGATCGGGCGAAAGGTGTTGCGGTGCTCGGTGGGGGCAAAGGCTTTCTGTTCATAGCCGGGCGCCAGTCCGTCGGTCTCGGGAAAGATCCAGATCTGGACGATGTGGGCGCGGCGGTCGGGATCGGGGTTGCGTTCGCTATGGCGCACGCCCGTGCCCGCCGTCATGCGCTGGACTTCGCCAGCCTCGATGCGCACCGCGTTGCCCAGGCTGTCGTGGTGGGCGAGCGTGCCGTCGAGCACGAGGGTCAGGATCTCCATGTCGGCGTGGCCATGCTCGGCAAAGCCGCCGCCGGGGATGATGCGATCCTCGTTGAGCACGCGCAGCGCGCGAAAACCCATGTTGGCCGGATCGGTGTAGTCGCCGAAAGAGAAGCTGTGGCGGGCATCGACCCGGGCGCCGAAATGGCGCCCGCGCGCGCCGCGGTCGCGAAAGCGGATCATGGCGTGTCTCCGGAAAGCAGGGGGGGATGGCTTCCCGCAAGCGGGAAAGCCTGCGGGACGCCTGCGGGTTCGGCGGTCAGGCCGCGTCGACGAGAACCAGTTCGCTGTCCTCGCGCGCGGTCACGCGCACCACGTCGAGATCGCGGATCGCCACGCCGTCGCGCGCCCTGGCCTCGATCTGGGTGCCGTCGGCGTCGGTCAGCGTGATCGCGCCGGTGGCGGGGACGAGGTAGCCCTTGCGGGCCGCGCCCAGCGGGTATTCGGCGCTTTCGCCCGCACGCAGCGTCGCGGCGACGACGCGGGCATCGGTGCGGATCGGCAGCGCGTCGCCATCGCCCGAGTAGCCCGAGGCCAGCGTGACGAACTGGCCTGCGCGTTCGCCCTTGGGGAAGGGACGCGCACCCCAGCTCGGCGCTTCGCCTTCGCTGGTGGGGATGATCCAGATCTGGAAGATGCGCGTGGTCACGTCTTCGCGGTTGTATTCGGAGTGGCGGATGCCGGTGCCCGCGCTCATCACCTGCACGTCGCCCGCTTCGGTGCGGCCCTTGTTGCCCAGGCTGTCCTCGTGGGTGATCGCGCCTTCGCGCACGTAAGTGATGATCTCCATGTCGCGGTGCGGGTGGGGGGCAAAGCCGGTGTGCGGAGCGATGGTATCGTCGTTCCACACGCGTAGGCTTCCCCAGTGCAGCCGCGCCGGGTCGTGGTAGCCGGCGAAGGAGAAGTGGTGCTTGGCATCGAGCCAGCCGTGGTTTGCGCCGCCAAGCTGCTCAAAGGGACGAAGTTCGATCATGGCCGTGTGTCTCCGGGGAAAGCGCCGGTGGGGGTGGTTGGAGCGCTTTCGTCGACACCTTTGGTATAGGTTGCGCGCTTTTCCGGTCAGAGAGATAAAGTCGACCTGTCTTTTCGAGGAATTGGAAAAGTGAGCGATCCCGGTACCCCGACCTTCGACCAGCTGACGATCTTCCTTACCGTGGTCGATTGCGGCAGTTTCGCCGCTGCCAGCCGCAAGCTCAACCGCGCGGTCTCGGTCATCAGCTACGGCATTGGCAATCTCGAGGCGCAGCTGGGCGTTGCGCTCTTCGCGCGGGAGGGCACGCGAAAGCCCCGGCTGACCGAAGAGGGGCGCGCGGTGCTCGCCGAGGCGCGCGCGATCACCCAGGGGGTGAGCAGCCTCAAGGCCAAGGTCAAGGGCCTGCTCGACGGGCTCGAGGCGCAGGTCAGCCTGGCGGTCGACGTGATGCTCCCGGCCGAGCGCGTGGGCGAAGTGCTGCACCGTTTTGCCGCGCGCTTTCCCACCGTGCAGCTGCGCCTCCACGTCGAGCCGCTGGGCGCGGTGACCTCGCTGGTGCTCGATGGCGAGGCGGTGATCGGTGTTTCGGGGCCCTTGTCGGCCGGAGTCGTCGGGATCGAGAGCCGGGCGGCGGGCGCGGTGGCGATGGTCCCGGTGGCCGGGCCCGACCATCCGCTCGGCCGGATGCTGACCATCCCTCCGGGCGAGGGGCGCGAGCATACCCAGCTTGTGCTCTCGGACCGCTCGCGCTTTACCGAGGGGCGCGACTTTTCGGTGGTCAGCCCGCGCACCTGGCGGCTCGCCGACCTGGGGGCGAAGCGTGCGCTGCTGTGCCAGGGCATCGGCTGGGGCAACATGCCGCTGCCGATGATCGCCAAGGATCTGGAGGAGGGGCGGCTGGTGCGCCTGGCGATGCCCGATCATCCGGGCGGGGCCTATCGGTTTTCGGGGATCTGGCGCAGCGACACGCCACCGGGTCCGGCCGGGCAATGGCTGCTCGACCAGTTGGTCGAACAAGGTCAGGATGATGGTGAACTGGAGGAGATGGGCGATGTTTGAGCGAAACCGGTCGCGCCGGGACGAGCCTGCGCGCGAGCATCGCGTGCAGCGGCGCCCGTTCGGCGCTGGCGCGCGCCCTGGGGCGCGACCTCAAGGGCCGGATCAGCATCGCGCTCTACCTCGTGGCGATCCCGGCTGCGTTCTGGGCCCGGCCGGTGGCGATCGCGCTCTATCTCGTGGTGGTGCTGGCGTGGATCGTGCCCGATCGCCGGATCGAGGCGATGCTGCGCGGGTAGAAAGCCGCGCCGGAGCGATCAGGCGCAGACGCTCGTGCGCCATGCTGACGGCAGCCTTGGCCATTTTCCGCACATCATCGACCGCGGCAAGCCCGGCATCATCGGTGTTCTGAGCACGGGCAAGCGATTTTGCAATGAGGCGGACGGGTACTACGACGACACCTCGGCGATGGTGGAGCAGGCGCCGCAAGGCGAAGAGGTGGAGTCCTGGCTGATTTGCGACCATCGGTTCCAACGCCGCTATGGTCTGGGGCATTCGCGGCCCTTTCCCGTACCCGCAGGCCCGTCCGTGCGAAGCGGCTATCTCAAGCGGGTCCGGACCATCGCCGGGCTGGCCGAGCAATGCGGTGTCGACCCTGCCGCGCTGACCGCGACGGTGGAGCGCTTCAATGCGTTTGCGCGCACCGGCGAAGATCCCGATTTCGGACGCGGCGGCACGGCCTACAACCGCAAGAACGGTGATCCGCTGCACCGCGGGCCCAACCCTTGCGTGGCGCCGATCGAAACCGGTCCTTTCTATGCGGTCAAGGTTCAGCCGGGCTGCTTTGGCACCTTTTCCGGTCTGCGGACAAACGGCAAGGCGCAGGTCCTGGACGATCTCTCGAGGCCGATCCCAGGGCTTTACGCGGTCGGTGCCGACATGGCGAGCGTGATGGGCGGGCACTATCCGTCGGGCGGCATCAACCTGGGGCCGGCGATGACTTTCGGCTTCATCGCGGGGCGCCACGCAGCCCAGGAAGGCTGACGCAAACAAGCGCGATGGAGTCTCGCGCCGAGTCTTGCGGTGGCATCCCCGGTCGGGCGTGCTGCGGCGGGAGAGCGGCGCAGAGCGAAAAATATCCGTTTTTGACTTGCTTTTGAAGAGCCTGGGTTCCAGTCTCAGGGCATAGGCAATGGACTCTGCCTGGCTCTGGCCGAACCGTCCCGCGCTACGGGACTGATGATTCCTACCTTTCGTTCCAAGGCGCACGCGATTGCCTCGTGCGCCATCGAAGAGGTGGGTCATGATGTGTCGGCACTCCGCTCTTTTTCGCATCGCGTCACGGGACGATCGGCCTGCGCCCAGGCCGCTGGCTGACGGGCTTGCCGGTGTCCCCCGGCGGCCTTCCGCGTGCCGCCGATCCGCGTCCCGCCCGCCGCCGACCGTGGCGCATGGCTTGCCCGCTTCGCTGTCCAGATCCCGCAGGAGGTCTTCATGAAATCCGCCATCGCCCAACTGTCCGCGCTCGAAATTCTCGATTCGCGCAGCAATCCCACCCTGATGGTCACCCTGACCCTTGCCGATGGCCGCAGCGTCTGTGCGGCCGTGCCGTCGGGCGCCTCGACAGGGCAGCACGAGGCCGTCGAACTGCGCGACGGCGACCCTGCACGCTATTGCGGGAAAGGGGTGCGCCGGGCCATCGAGCATGTCGAAGGGGACATCGCCGCGGGCCTCGCCGGCCGCTCGGTCGAGGATCAGGCGGCGATCGATCGGCGGCTGATCGAGCTCGACGGCACCGCGAACAAGGCGCGTCTGGGCGGCAACGCCATCCTGGGTGTTTCGATGGCCGTTGCGCGCGCTCGCGCACTGGTTGAGGGCAAGCCGCTCTATGCCGCGTTCGGGAAAAGCGATCCGACATTGCTGCCCATGCCCTGCTTCAACGTGCTGAACGGGGGCAAACATGCCGACAGCAGCCTGGATTTTCAGGAATTCATGCTCGTGCCCGTCGGCGCGCCGACCTATCGCGAAGCCTTGCGCATGGGAGCGCAGACTTATGCCGCCTTGCGCGGCGTGTTGCACGCGCGTGGCCTGTCCACCGCGGTGGGCGACGAGGGGGGCTTCGCGCCGCGTCTTCAAAGCAATGAAGATGCCTGTGACACGCTCGTTTCCGCGATCGAGCAGGCGGGGTTCCGCCCCGGCGTGGACATCGCCATCGCGCTCGATCCCGCGGCGTCCTCGTTCCATACGCCCGCCGGTTATGACCTGTCGCGCAGTGGTACCGGCATGGTCGACCGCGCACAGCTGCTGGACCTTTACGAGGACTGGATCGGACGCTGGCCGATCGTCTCGATCGAGGACGGTTTTGACGAGAACGACTGGCAGGGCTTTGTCGATCAGACCGCCGCGCAAGGGGGACGCATCCAGATCGTGGGGGATGATCTTCTGGTCACCAATACCCGGTTCATCGCGAAGGCCATCGCGTGCAAGGCTGCAAACGCGGCGCTGATCAAGCTGAACCAGATCGGCACCGTGACCGAGACGATCGAGGCCGTGGATCTGTGCCGTCGGGCGGGCTGGCGGCAGATGGTGTCGCACCGTTCGGGGGAGACGACCGATCCCTTCATTGCGGATTTCGTGGTGGCGATGGGATGCGGACAGCTCAAGTCCGGCGCGCCCTGCCGGGGCGAGCGGCTCGCGAAGTACAACCGGCTACTCGAGATCGAAGTACAGCTGGGAACGCGAGCCCGCTTCGCAAATCCCTTCGCCGCCTGACGGTTTGATTTCGGCCTTTGCCATCCTGTCGAGGGGCGGGACCTGAATGGCACAATCGATCCGTCAGGGGCGCCCGGTTTGCCGCGCACGGGGCTGGCCTCCTCGTGTCCACGAGAGTTCGGATTTCTGAGCTGGATCAATGACGTATAGGAAATCATGTGATTTGTGCGTAGAAAGCACCGAGGTGCCGGCAACGCTCTACAGCGGGGTGGCCCGGTTCGCACCGGCTCGAGTAGCGGCGCAGCGTCGCGGACGGGAAGACGATGACACCGATGGATAGCGACACGCGGCAGGCTCCGGGGGCTCCGGGCTGCGGTGTGACGACCGTGTTGGGGCTGGGCAATACCTTGCTTGGCGATGACGGGGTCGGCGTGCGCGTGGTCGAGGCGCTGCGCGAACGCAATCCGCCGGGGCTGGATGTCGTTGACGGGGGGACGATGGGCTTCCGTCTGGCCGACAGGCTGGCGCAGTCCTGGGCCTGCATTCTGGTTGATGCCGCCGATTTGCAGGCGCAGCCGGGGGCCGTACAGGTGCTCACGCCGCACGAGCTGGCCGGACGCTTCGCGCAAGGGCAGCGCAGTTCCGCGCACGAGGCGGGGCTGCTGGACCTGCTGGGGCTGGTCGAACTGGAGGGGCGCCTGCCCCGACGCCTCGCGCTCGTCGCGATCCAGCCTGCCCGGCTCGACTGGGGCGAGCGGCTGACCCCCGCGGTTGCGGCTGCGGTGCCCCGCGCGTGCGAGGTGATCCAGCGAATAGGCCAGGAGTGGAGCGCGCCGCATGGATGATGCGTTTCTCGGCGCGCTGTTGGCCCAAGTGCACAGCGCCGTGCAGGCCTATCTCGATACCGGCGCGCATGGGCTGATCGATCTGCTGCGTTTGCCGATGCCGCCCGAGCGGATCGAAGCGCTGCGCGCGCGGCTCGGGCAGGGCGAGATCACGATGACGCTGGAGGCCGAGGGCACCAGCCACATCCGCGAGACCGCGTTGGCCGGGGTATGGTGGATCGATCATCACGACAGGGCCGGGCATCTGGTCGCGCGCCTGATCGAGATCGGGCCGGTGCCGCAGATCGTACCGGCGGATGCCGATGCGATGCGGGCCGCGCTTGGTGCGCTCGATGCCCTGGCCGATTGCAACGCCGGAGAGGCGAAATGATGGTGAAGGAGACCAGCCTTGGCCGTGAATTGTCCCGGTGCGGGGTCAGCCGCCGGGCCTTGCTGAAGTTTGCAGCGGCTGCGGCCAGCAGTCTGGCGCTGCCGCCCGGCATGGCGCAGGCCATCGCCGATGGCTTGTCGAAGGCGCGGCGCCAGTCGCTGATCTGGCTCTCGTTCCAGGACTGCACCGGGTGTCTGGAATCGCTCACGCGCTCCTCGGCGCCGGGGATCGAGCAGCTGATCTTCGATTTCGTCTCGCTCGATTATCAGGAAACGCTGATGGCCGCAGCGGGCACGGCGGCCGAGGCGGTGCTGCAAAGGACCGTCGCCGAAAATCGGGGCCAGTATCTCCTGGCGATCGACGGTTCGGTGCCGGTGGCCGACAACGGGGTCTACTCGATGGTCGGCGGGCGAGCGAACACCGCCATGCTGCGCGAGCTTGCCCAAGGCGCGGCGGCCGTGCTTTCGATCGGGACCTGCGCGGCCTACGGCGGCATTCCCAAGGCCGCTCCCAATCCGACAGGCGCAAAGGGTATCCCTGAGCTGCTGGAGGGCAAGCCCCATGTGAACATTCCCGGCTGCCCGCCGATCCCCGAAGTGCTGACCGGTGTGCTCGTCAATTTCCTGAGCTTTGGCAAGCTGCCCGATTGCGACGCGCTGGGCCGTCCGCTCGCCTATTATGGCACGACCATTCACGACCAGTGCTACCGCCGGGCGATGTACGATCAGGGCAAGTTCGCGCACAGCTTCGACGATGAAGGCGCGCGGCAGGGATGGTGCCTTTTCGAGCTGGGCTGCAAGGGGCCGACCACGCGCAACGCCTGTGCGAGCCTCAAGTGGAACGGGGGCACGTCCTTCCCGATCCAGTCCGGCCATGGTTGTCTGGGCTGCTCGGAGCCCGATTTCTGGGACAAGGGGAGTTTCTACACCTCGCTTTCGGGCGGGGAGGGGCCGCCCTGGGCGGCGGTGGGCGCCGCGGCTGCCACCGGTGTCGGGATCGGCGGCGCGGCGGCC
>NZ_JALHLF010000052.1 GCF_022832435.1 Novosphingobium organovorum
GCAATGGGCATTTTCTGTCACCGACGGGCTAGGGCAGACGCTTACCTTTTACTAGATGTCGACGTCCGCCTGCCAGACATGCTTGCCGCGATATGATCGGCGCAAGTATGCTCCGGCCCCCAGGCGAGTTTGGCGGAAGCTATCGTTCGTGGGATCGCTATTGTCCTTGCGAACTACAGCTTCGTCGGCAGTCGCGGGTTGTTATTCAGCTGTAAACAATGCTTCCACGTTCGAGAGCGGGAGGAACATGCGGAGTTTTTGTGTCGGCAGCGAGGTGAAACCGTATGAACTATAAAGTTCGATCCTGCGTTCAACTTCGTTTGGTGAGCCACAATCGAGTACATCTAGAAGCACTACGCGGATGCCGACGGCTTCGGCTGCGCGTGCGATGCGCCTTAGGCAGTCAACGAGGAGGTCTCCTCCGTAGCCCTGGCCTTGGTAGTGGCTGTCTACCCCGATCATGGAAATGAAGGCGGCAGGGATCGTCCCATGGCCTGGGCGGTCCCGTTTGAATGTCTCGGGCAGGTTTGCATAGTGGATCGAATGGGCGTTGAGGGCGTAAAAGCCAATGATCGATCCATCGGGCTCTGTGAGGACGTGAACCCGCAGGTTGCCCGCGCGGGCGAGCTTGTTCGCCGTGCGCTTGAAGAAGTTGTCGACTTGCTCGACGCCACATGAAAAGGCCGCTCGATTATGCTTGGACGGATCGAGCGGCTCAATGATGAACTTCGCATTCGCCTTGGTGTCGGTCACTTGCTCTCGATCGTTTCTTTGTGACGAGCAAAGGCTGCGCGCAGTTTGTCGGTCGGCGCAGGGGGGCGATCCAGCGCGGCAAAAAAGGCTTCGTGATCGACTGCGCTTAGGGTCGTGCGTTCATGGGTCGAGATTGTCTCCATCGCGGCGCGATACGCGGCGTTCATCGTGAAGACGGAATCATCCACCCCCGAAAGCGCGGCGGCCTTCTGGATGGCGTCCTTGATGCGCGGCTTTGTGCGAAACGACATGCGTTCGGTGCTGCGTTCGTCGATTGAACTCGTCGCGTCGTGGTGCGGCTGCATGGCGACCTCCTTTAGGGAGGTTGGTATATGCCGATGTGGCCCATATGTCAATATTGTACGCCGATGCGGCGTACAATGCGCTGAAAAATTCGCGGTCAGAAGTGGTGGTGAGAGGTCGCTGGCGAATGCCTCTGGACATGCTCTTCGACGATCGACATACTCGCTAAATCACCGGAAAAATTAGATGTTCTCGGTGCATGAGGTAATAAATGTGGGAAATCAGCGCGGAGTGATTTGAGTAGGCGAACTTTTTCAGGGTGTTATATTTTGTCCTCAAAATCCCTCCCGCTCCGCCAAATTCCTGATCGTAGATGTTCGCAATTGCCCGGTAGAGGGCAGATTTCTGCGAATTGTTCCGAGCCTTTAGCGGAATGCGGTCGCTTCTGGCCGGGGTATGTAGGCCCGGCCTTGTTGTGCAAACAGCCGAGGGATTGCGTTCGTGGCCTCAGCCTCTGGGCCGATAGCTGCGATGCTTGCAGGCATTCCGGCGGCGTGCGGGCGCTTGGGCGTGCGGGGGGGGCGGGGCCGCGCTGCGCGGCCCGATGGCTTCACCATCCGGCTAGGCGATCCCGGCATAGGCAGCGCTGTCTGCGGGCATGTGCCAATGAGAGCATTTTCCAGTCAGGTGGATTCACCTGGCGGTTCAGAAAATACGTCAAAACAAAAGTCTTGAGCGGTTGATCGGATGCAATCTGATCGAAAGCCGCTCTAGGGCCACCTGTCAGGGGGCTGGCTGCGTTTGCCCAGGGCATCCCGATANACGTCAAAACAAAAGTCTTGAGCGGTTGATCGGATGCAATCTGATCGAAAGCCGCTCTAGGGCCACCTGTCAGGGGGCTGGCTGCGTTTGCCCAGGGCATCCCGATAAATCGGAGCTCCCTGGGCAAGCGTCGGACCGGTTAGCGCGGGGTGAGGGTCACGTGCGAAGGCGAGGCGGACAGCGCGATGGTGGTGGCGCCGCGCTCGTTCGTGCCGGTGTCGATGGTGTAGGGGCGTCCATCGGTGGTCGTCGTTGCAAAGGCGATGCGCGCGATCGGGGCGATGGCGCTGGCCGGGTCGAGCGTGAGCACAACCTTGCCGCTCTTCGTGTCATAGTCGGCCGCAGCGATCTTGCCCGCCTCGAGCGTGATCCACAGCCCTGCGGGCGCGATGAACAGCCGGCGCCGCGCGCCGTCCCTGGGCACCACGTGGACCGTCGCGCCCTTGACCGCGACGTCACCGCCAAAGCCCAGCCAGCCGAACTGCGGATGGTCGACGAGGTAGGTCGCCGAGGCGATGGCGTGGCCGTAGAAGCCCATGCCATAGTCGCCGGTGATCGCGTCCCACTTCATCATGTCGGGGTAGGAGTGGAACGCAGCCGAGCCGAAGCCTTGCTGGTCGATGTTGGTGATCCCCCCCATCATTCCGCCATAGGCCACGCGCAGCAGGTGGAAGTCCGCAGGGTCGTGGCGGAAGGCGGTGAACAGCGGCACCGCGTTGAGCGCCGAGCCGTAGTGGTGGATCTGCCGCTCGATCCGGCTGACCTTGCCGCCATAGAGGAAGTCCCAGTAACGCCGCGCGTTGCCGTTGTAGCCCCAGCTGGGGATCGTGGGATCGTAGCCCAGGATCACCTCGCGCGTCTCGTCAGCCTGCGGTTTGTAGCCGAAGTAGTCCATCCAGGCGTAGACTTCGGGCTGGCCGGTCGAATCCCAGGCCATTTCCGATCCGAACGGGTACTTCATCGAGCGCCAGTGGTCCGCGCGCGCCTTCATCAGCGCTTCCATCTCGCTGGCTTCGGCGCTCATCCCCTCGTGCTTGAGGTCCTTGAGGATGTCGAGGAAGACGTCGCCTTCCATCTGGCCGAACTCGGCATAGTAGGGCGCATCGCGCATCATCGCGACAGTGGTGCGGTAGGCCCAGGTCAGATAGTACTTCCAGTCATGCTGGGTGACGAGGCCGCGGTTGTCCCGCGCGAGGCGGTAGAGCACCCATTCGCCGATCGCGACGTGGGGGTAGTTGTACGAACGGCCAAGGTCGCCCGCGTCCTTCTTTGACCACGAGGTCCAGGTCTTCCAGTTGATCTTGGGATCGTAGTAGTCCGGAAATTCCTTGGGATCGTAATAGAAGATGCTCTTCTTGACGGCGCCCTGGTGTTCGCCTTCGGCGACCTGGAGGTTGCCGATCACGGTGGTGTTGACCAGCGTTTCGAGCCGGGCGACTTCCTCGGGATCGGGATTGTCGAGCTGCTTGATCGCCGCGGCGACCCACGAGCCCGCGCCGCCTTCGTCGCTCATGCCCGCCACCCACACGCGCGCGTCCTGGGTGATGATGCGGTTTTCCTCACGGTCGTAGGAAAGGATCGCGGGGCTGCGGTGGAACGGATCGTCCTTGCCCTCGAACCATTGCTGGTGGGTGGTGAAATGGCCAAGGTCGGCCACCACCTGCTCGAGCGGCTTGGTGATGTAGTAGCTCACCGTCTGCTTTTGCCCGTCGGCATAGGTCAGGGTCAGGCGGGCGCGGCCCCAGCCGCTGGCCTTGACGCGGTAGCGCACCCAGCCGCCAGCGGTTTTTCCAGCGCTCTTTTCCGGGGTGAGGGTGAGCGCGCCGGAGGGGAAGGATTCGATGCCCGTCACCTTGCTCGGTGCTTTCAGGAACAGGCTGGCGGTCTGGTCGGTCGGCACGACGTAGCCCGGGATGCCCACCGCGACCGGGCGCTTGTAGGCGGCCAGCGTATCCTCGATCGCGCGGATGCTGGGGGAGGTCACGAAGCGCATGCCCACGCTGCGGCTTTCGCCGGGCTGGAGCGTCAGGCTGGTGGGCGCGTTCCATTCACGCCCGGCCTTGGCCCATTCCTTCTCGGCAAAGCCCTTGCTGGCCACGGTCCAGTCGTAGAAGCCCTCGAACACCTGGCTGCGCGGGGTGTTGTCGGTAAAGTGATCGTCCTTTCTGGCCCAGGCTTTCTGGAAGATCGGCTTGTAGGCTTCGAGCGGGGTGCCCTTTTCGGGCAGCACCAGAAGCGCGGGTCCTTCGCCCGAAAGGCGCGTCACCTGCAGATACCCGGCGTCGCGCCCGATATAGGGATCGACGAAGCTCGCCTGCTGGTGCGCCTGGTCGAGGCTGCGATCCTGGATGATGTTGTCGAACACCATGGGCATGCCCAGCACCCCGATCTCGACCGGCTGCTGGCTGGTGTTGACCAGCGTGAAGCGCATGGCGAGCACGCCCTTGTCATCGAGCCAGCGCCGTTCGACTCGCAAGGGCAGGCCCTGGCCCATCGAGGCGGTGATGTCGGCGGCGGCGAGCACGCCTTTGCCACCGCGCAGCGCGGTGATCTGGCGGCGGTGCGCGGCGGAGGAAAAGTCCTGCCACGCGCCGCCCGGCGTGCGCAGGCGCAAGTGCAGGTCGCCGATGTGGACATAACCGTCGGCCGCGCGCTCGGCTTCGCGCGCGGCGGGCACGAAGTCGAAGCCCTGAACGCCCTTGGGCACCAGGCTCGCCAGCGTCTGGGTATCCGCGCGTAGCGCAAGATCGAAGGTCGGCGTCTGCATCGCCGTCTTGGCGATCGGGGGATAGACCGGCTTTGGCTTTTCCTCCTGCGCGCGGGCGGTCAGCGTGGGCACCAGCGCCGGGGTCAGCGCGGCCAGCGCCAGCGCGAGGAAGGGAAGAGGGCGTGTTACGCGCTTCATGACAGGTCCTTACTTGGCCGCCGGAGAGGCGTTGGAGTGGCTGGACGCCGGGGCGGCCGGTGGCAGGGCCGGGGGCATTTCGCCCAGCAGGTAGAGTGTGAAATAGTCGCGCAGCTTCTTCCAGAAGAAGGGCTGGTAGACCGCGTGGGTGGTGTTGGGCAGGATCACCGTGTCGACATCGCGCCCAGCGTCGATCAGCGCCTTGGCGAGCCGGAAAGTCTCGGTCACCGGTACGTTGTCGTCGATGTCGCCGTGGATGAGCAGGAGGTGGCCTTCGAGTTGTCCCGCCACCGCCATGTTCGAATTGCGCGCCCAGGTCGCTTCGTCGGCGCGGCCCATGGACACTTCGGGCCACCACGCCTTGTCGAGCCTGAGGTCATGGTTGCCCGAGGAGGCGACGCCGACCTTGAAGAACCGAGGGCGCCGCAGCACGAAGCGCGCGGTGTCGTAGCCGCCCGCCGAACCGCCGAAGACGCCCACGCGCGCGGTGTCCATGTAAGGGTACGTCTTCGCCATCTGGCGGATCAGCGCGATGTGATCGTCGATCCCCACTTCGCCCAGGTTCTGGAACGCGGGAAGCCGGAACTGCTGCCCGCGCCAGGAAGTGCCGGTCCCGTCGATCATCACCACGATCGCGCCGATCTGGGCGACGCTGCTGGCCGCGGCAAGGCGCGCCCCGGCCCAGGTGTCGGGGACCTGGTGCGTGGTGGGGCCGGTGTAGACATTGTCGATCACCGGGTAGGAACGCTGGGGATCGAAGTTCGCCGGGCGGTAGATCATGCCGTAGATCGGCGTCTTGCCGTCGGCGGCGAGGCCCTCGAACGGCTCGGGCGCGGTGTAGCCGGCGGCGCGCAGGCGCGCATCGTCGCCGCGCGCCAGCTCCTTGACGATCCGCCCGGCCGTCCCCTCGCGCAGCACCGCGCGCGCCGGCGAGGTCGGGCTCGACATCTGGTCGACGATCCAGCGCCCGCCGGGCGAAACCAGCGTTTCGTGGTCGAGTGGTTCGGGGGTCAGCGGGGTGACCGCGCCATCGTCCAGCGCGACGCGGTAGAGCGCGCGCCAGTACGGGTTGCGCGCGCGTTCGCGCCCGACGCCGGTGACGATCAGCGCGCGCGGGAGGTCCCCGGCGGCGGGCGTGGTCGCATCGACGCTCAGCACTTCCCACTCGCCGTGGGTAATCGGCTTGCCGCCATCGGGATCGGACGGCGGGACGAGGTAGAGCTGGGCCCAGCCCGAACGCTCGGAAATCGCCAGTTCGCCGCCCAGTTCGGGTGCGGGCCAGATCATGCTCGACGTGACCGTGATCGCGGGCTTGACCGCCTCGTGCGCGGCGATCGAGCAGGCGCCGGTGGCGGGCGCGCAGTAGTAGACGGTCTGCTGGCCATAGCCGCGCTCGGTCCACTGCGCGCGCGCGACGAGCTGGCCCGAAGCGGTGGTCAGCCAGTTCTCGTCGGGTGCGGCGGGGTAGAGCAGCTCCTCGCGCGGCACCGCGAGCGGGACGATCCGCGCGGCGCCGCTGGCCATCGCCGCGCGCACGTCGATCACGAAGCGCGTGGCCTTGGGCAGCGCTTTGGCCCCGGCAAGCGGGTAGATATAGTGGAAGCTGCGTGGATAGAAGCGTCCCGGCGGGTTCTGCTGGGTGATCGAGAGCGGTTCCACCCCGCGCGTGTCGAGCCGCCAGGACAAGAGGTAGCGCCCGTCGGGCGACCATTGCGCCGAAACCGGCAGCGCGGGCTCCTCGCTGTCGGCGGCAAGGATCTGGTCGAGCTTGGGCAGGTCGCGCCCATAGGGCTGTTCGCGCGTGCCGTCTGTCGTCAGCGCGACTTCGCGTCCGCTGGCGATATCGCGCGCATAGAGATTATAGTCGCGCGCGATGATCTGCATCGTGCCATCGGGCGAGACGAGGCCGGGTGCCGGCGATGGAGCCGGCGTCTCCAGCGCGGTCGCTGCGCCGCCGGGGGCGATTTTCCAGCGCCTGCCGAGCGCTGTGAACGTCACCGCGCCGCTTGCGGTATCGTAGTCGAGCGCGCCGATACGGGCCTGTTCGAGGGTGAGCGCTTTGTCGGCGGTGTGGCGCAAGGCTGCGAGCAGGCTCGCGCTCGAGGCGATCTCGCGCGTCGCCAGGCTGGCGAGGTCCAGATAGATGTAATGGTGCGCGCCGCTCGATCCGGTCTGGTAGAGCAGGCCCTGCGCCTTACCGTGTGCGTCCGCGATGAAGCGCGGCGCGATATCCGCATTGTCGATCAGCGCGCCGAGCCTGTCGCGTCCGAAGGCGTCCGCCTTGGCATAGCGTTGCGCGATCGGCGCCTGAGGCGGCAGCGAGCGGTTCGTCGCAGGCGCGGTGACGGCCTCTTGCCCGCACGCCTCAGCGCCCGCCAGCGCGGTCCCCAGCGAGAGGGCAAGGCTCAACGCCAGCGCGCGCCGCGCGCCGCGCGTTCGGCTCGAGCGGGGTGGGCAGGGGCGGAAAGGGGGCAGCTTGGTCACGGTTTCGGGGCATCCCTCTGGCCTGGGGTGTGGCCGTGGGATGCCGCCTCGGGGGCGGAGCGTCAAGAAAAATATACGATATATAATCGGAGTAATTCGGACCGGGCGTGCCTGTCACAGCGCCCGATCATGCCTTCAGGGTTGGGCCAAGTCATCGGATTCATTGGATTGTCCCAAGCCTCGTGCGAGGGGATTGACACATCGGGTGACAGGGGTATCAATAACGTATACGATATTCGATAGGAGTGAGCGAGATGAAGGCCAGTCGGCGCGAATGGATGGGGGGCGTGGCCGCGCTGGCGTTGTGCGGGGTTCCGCTGCGCGCGCTGGCGGCCGGTGTGCGCCCCGCGCTCGCGCTGCGCGCCGAGCCGGTGCCCTTGACCGACGTGCGGCTCTCCGCCTCGGACTTTGCCACTGCGGTGGACGTTAACCACGCCTACCTGCTCTCGCTCAGTCCCGACCGCTTCCTGCACAATTTCCGCAAGTACGCCGGGCTCGAACCCAAGGCGCCGATCTACGGCGGCTGGGAATCGGACACCATCGCGGGCCATTCGCTGGGGCACTATCTCTCCGCGCTGGTGCTCACCTGGCAGCAGCTGGGCGATGGCGAGTGCCGCCGCCGCGCCGACTATATCGTGGACGAGTTCGCGCTGTGCCAGGCGCAGCGCCAGGACGGCTATTTCGGCGCCCTGGGGCGCAAGACCAAGGACGGCACGATCGTCGACGGGCAAAGCGTCTTTGCCGAAGTGAAGCAGGGCATCATCAAGTCGGGCGGGTTCGATCTGAACGGCTCGTGGTCGCCGCTCTACACCGTCCACAAGATCTTCGCAGGCCTGCTCGACGTGCACGCGGGCTGGGCCAACGCCAAGGCGCTCAGCGTGCTGGAGGGGCTTGCGGGCTACTTTGCGGACATGTTTGATGCGCTTGACGATGCGCAGATGCAGGAACTGCTGGGCTGCGAATACGGTGGTCTGAACGAGAGCTACGCTGAACTCTACGCGCGCACCGGCCAGGCGCGCTGGATGCAGATCGCGCAGCGCATCCACGACAACCGCGTGCTCGACCCGCTCGAGGCTGGCGAGGACAAGCTCGCCAATTTCCACGCCAACACGCAGGTCCCCAAGCTGATCGGTCTGGCGCGCATCCACGAGTTGACCGGGGCCAAGGCGCCGGGCGAAGGGGCGCGCTTCTTCTGGGAAGCGGTGACGCAGCATCACAGCTACGTCATCGGCGGCAACGCGGACCGGGAATACTTCTCCGAGCCCGACACGATCGCCCAGCATCTTACCGAATCCACCTGCGAGCACTGCAACACCTACAACATGCTCAAGCTGACCCGTCAGCTGTGGTCCTGGCAGCCCGATGGCGCGCTGTTCGACTATTACGAGCGCGCGCATCTCAATCACGTTCTTTCGGCGCAGAACCCGCACACCGGCGGCTTCACGTATATGACCCCGATGATGAGCGGGGCCGGGCGCGGCTATTCGCAGCCGGGCGAGGAGGCGTTCTGGTGCTGCGTGGGCTCGGGCATGGAAAGCCATTCCAAGCACGGCGATTCGATCTACTGGCAGGGCGAGGACACGCTGTTCGTCAACCTGTTCATCCCCTCGCGCGTGGCGTGGAAGGCCAAGGGCGCGACGTTCTCGCTGGCCACCGGCTATCCGTTCGAGGGCGAGATCGCGCTCACGCTCGAGGCGGTCAAGACCCCGCGCTTTACCCTTGCGCTGCGCATTCCGGCGTGGAGCAAGGGCGCTGTCGCGCTGACCATCAACGGGGAGGCGCATCCGGTCACCCCGGTCAACGGTTACGCGCTGATCGAGCGGCGCTGGAAGGCGGGCGACGTGGTGGGCTATTCGCTCCCGCTCGACTTGCGCTTCGAAGGGGCCGAGGGCGATCCCTCGGTGGTCTCGGTGCTGCGCGGGCCGCTGGTGATGGCGGCCGATCTCGGCCCGGTCGAGGTCGAATGGAAGGACGTCGAACCCGCGATGGTCGGCGAGGACCCGCTGGCCGCCTTCCACCCCATCGTCTCGGACCGCCCGCGTTACCAGACCAGCGGTATCGTGCGCCCCGGTGACCGCATGTTCGTGCCCTTCTACAGCCAGTACGAGCGGCGCAGCGCGGTCTATTTCAAGCGCTTCTCCGAGGCTGGCTGGAAGGCCGAGGAGGCCGCCTATCTGGCCGAGCAGGCGCGCCAGAAGGATATCGCGGCACGCTCGATCGATGTGATGCACCTGGGCGAAATGCAGCCCGAGCGCGACCATGACCTGACCTCGGAAATTTCCTACCCGGCCGCCTATCGCGGGCGCAACGGGCGCGATGCGCGCTCGGGCGGGTATTTCGAATTCACGATGAAGGTGAAGCCTGGCCCGCTGCTGCTCTCGGCGACGTATTGGGGGTCGGAGCGCGCGCGTGTGTTCGACATCCTCGTCGATGGGCACAAGCTGGTGACGCAGACATTGAACGCCGATCAGCCGGGCAAGTTCTTCGATGTCGACTATCCCATCCCCGAGGCGATGACCAAGGGCAAGGCCAGCGTGCGGGTGCGCTTCGTGCCGCACGATCGCAGCTCGGCCGGACCGGTCTTCGGAGTGCGCGTGTTCACCGCCAAGCCGGCCCCGGCGGCCTGAGCGGGGCGGCGATGACGATGCCGGCCACGGATAACGCCGAGACTGTCCACCTGACGCTCGAGGAAGCCGATGCGCTGGCGCGCGCGGTGCTCGAAGCGGCGGGGCTGGCGCCCGATCACGCCGCTGCGGTGGCCGCGACGATGGTGGCGGGTGAACGCGATGGCTGCGCCTCGCACGGGCTCTACCGCCTCCTGGTCGCGGCGGCCTCGGTCGAGAAGGGCGTGGCGGTGCCCGATGCGGTGCCGGTGGTGAGCGAGCCCGCGCGCGCGCTGGTGCGCGTCGATGGCGGCGGCGGCTTTGCCCAGCTGCCCTTCGAACGCGGCAAACAGCGGCTGGTCGAAAAGGCGCGGGCCGGGGGCATCGCGGCGATGGCGCTTACCAACGTGGTCCACTTCGCCGCGCTCTGGCCCGAGGTCGAGGCGCTGGCGAACGAGGGGCTGGTGGCGTTCGCCTTCACCCCCAACCACGCCTGGGTCGCACCGGCGGGGGGAACGCAGCCGGTGTTCGGTACCAATCCGATCGCCTTTGCCTGGCCGCGCGGCGGCGGGCGCGAACCGTTCGTGTTCGACTTTGCGACGAGCGTGATCGCGCGCGGCGACATCGAACTGCACCGCCGCGCGGGCAAACCGGTTCCCGAGGACTGGGGCTACGACGCGCAAGGCCAGCCGACCACCGAGGCCGCTGCCGTGCTCGAAGGGGCGATGCGCACGTTCGGGGGACACAAGGGCTCGGCGCTGGCGGCCATGGTCGAACTCATCGCCGGGCCGTTGATCGGCGAGATGACGAGCGCGGAATCGCTCGCCCGCGATGCCGGGCGCAAGGGCTCGCCGATCGGCGGCGAACTGATCATCGCGATCGATCCGGCGGGCTTCCTGGGCGATCAGGTCGAGGCGCATCTCGACCGCGCCGAGGCGATGTTTGCCGCGATCGAGGTGCAGGGCGCGCGCCTGCCGGGGACGCGCAGGCTGCTTGCGCGGCGCCATTCGCAGGCCCATGGCCTGACCATCGCGCGGGCTTTTCACGCGGAAATCGAAGAACTTATCCAGAGGGGCAAAGACCATGACACGACCAGCCACACCGTTCGGCCTGCGGGCACTGTTCCTGACCGCAACGGCGCTGGCGGTGCTGCCCATGACGGCTGAGGTCGACGCGGCGCCCCCTTCGGCCCCGGCCGCCGCGCCGCTTTCCGAAGCGGGCGGCGAAAGCGCGACCGACAAGGCCTTCGAGGCGATCTACACCGCCGAATGGGACTGGCGCCAGAAGCAGTCCGAGCCCGACGAGGACAGCAAGAACCCCGAACTGGTGCTGCCCGATATCGGGCCCAAGGCGCAGGCCGCCAAGCTGGCGCGCTGGAGCGCGGTCGAAAAGCAGCTGGCCGGGATCGATCCGGCAAGGCTGAGCGCGGCCAACAAGATCAACCTGGCAGTCTACCAGAGCCAGATCGACGCGCTGCTCGCCGCGCAGCAGTTTCGGGAATACGAAAAGCCGTTCAACGCCGACACCAGCTTCTGGGGCAATCTGGCCGACTGGGCGCGCCAGCCGATCAGCGACGAGGCGGGCGCGCGCAACTACCTCGAGATGCTGCGCGAGATCCCGCGCTACTACGATCAGCAGATCGCCAATATGCGCGCCGGGATCAAGCGCGGCTTCACCGCGCCGCGCGTGACGCTGACCGGGCGCGATGCGGGGATCAAGCTGGTGATCGCGGCGGCCACGCCGCAGGACAACCCGTTCTACGCGCCCTTCAAGGACCTGCCCGATACGATCCCGCAAGCCACCCGTGCGGCGCTTCAGGCCGAGGCCGCGCAGGTCATCGCGCAGGGCGTCGTTCCGGCGCACACCAAACTGCTGGCGTTCATGGACAACGAATACGCACCGGCCGCGCGCACCACGCTGGCGGCCTACGATCTGCCCGACGGCAAGGCGTACTACCGTTCCAAGATCCGCGAGTTCGTCACGCTCGACAAGAGCCCGGAGGAGATCCACCAGCTCGGCCTCTCCGAAATGGCGCGTATCCGCGCGCGCATGGAGGCGGTCATGCGCGAGGTGAAGTTCACCGGGACGCTCCCGCAGTTCTTCGAGCACTTGCGCACCGATCCGCAGTTCTATCCCAAGACCCCCAACGAACTGCTGTACCGCGCGGCGTGGATCGCCAAGACCTTCGATGGCAAGGCCTCGCAATACTTCGGGCACCTGCCGCGCAGCCGTTTCGCGATCAAGCCGGTGCCCGCCGACATCGCGCCGTTCTACACCGGCGGACGCGGAGGGCCGGGGATCTACCTCGTCAACACCTACGACCTGCCCAGCCGCCCGTTCTATTCGCAGATCGCGCTGACCTTGCACGAAAGCGCGCCGGGCCATGCCTTCCAGATGCCGCTCGCGGCCGAGAACAAGGATCTGCCCGCGTTCCGGCGCGACACCTATATCTCGGCCTATGGCGAAGGCTGGGCGCTCTATTGCGAGGCGCTGGGCGAGGACATGGACATGTACGAGACGCCCTACGACCTGTTCGGGATGCTCAGCTACCAGGCCTGGCGCGCGGCGCGGCTGGTGGTCGATACCGGCATCCATTCGCAGGGCTGGACGCGCAAGCAGGCGCAGGACTACCTGCGCGACAACACCGCGCTGTCCAACCACGAGATCGAGACCGAGGTCGATCGCTACATCTCCTGGCCGGGGCAGGCGCTGAGCTACTACATGGGCGAACTGGCCTTCCTTGACGCACGCGCCAAGGCGAAGCAGGCGCTGGGCCCCAAGTTCAACATTCGCGCCTTCCACGATGCGGTGCTGCAGATCGGCTCGGTGCCGCTGCCGGTGATCGACCAGCGGGTCGACCAGCTCATCGCCGATGGCGGCGTGGGACCCTACCCCGACGAGGAATGACAGCGATGAAGACGATCTGGAGGGCGGCGCTTCTGGCCGCTGTGGGCGTGTGCGCGGCGTGCGCGCCGGTTCTGGCGAGCGCGGGCGGGGCGCAGGGGGAGGCCCTCCCGCAAAAGCGCGAGCTCGACGTGCCGGGCAATCCGATCCTGGCCGACGGAACCTATTACTCGACCGACCCGGCGCCGTTCGTTGCGGACGGTAAGCTGTGGATCCTGGCCGGGCGCGACATGGCCGCGGCCGACGTCAACGACTTCATCATGCCCGAATGGCAGTTGCTTGAGACCGCCGATCCGGCCTCGCATCACTGGACGCATTATCCCGCGATCGCGCGGCCCCATGACGTCTTCGCCTGGGCCGAGCAAGGGCGCGCCTACGCGGGGCAGATCATCCAGGGGCCGGACGGGCGCTACTACATGTACGCGCCGGTGATGGAGGCCCATTCGGACGCCAAGGACCGCTTCGCGATCGGGGTTGCGGTCTCGGACAACCCGGTCGGGCCCTGGCGTGATGCGCATCCGGCCGGGCCGATCGTCTCGCAGCGCGTGCCGGTCGCCAACGATATCCAGAACATCGATCCCACGGTGATGATCGACGAGGATGGCCGGGTCTACCTCTACTGGGGCACCTTCGGGCAGTTGCGCGGGATCGAACTGGAACGCGACATGATTACCGTCAAGGGCGCCGAGCGCAGCTTGACCGGGCTCACCGGTTTCTTCGAGGCGCCCTGGATCCTGAAGCGGCGGGGCACCTATTACATGCTCTACGCGGGCAACCAGGCGGGACCGAATTCGGACTGCACGCCGGCGGTCTACCACGCCTGCATCGCCTATGGCACCGCACCCGCGCCGTTCGGGCCCTGGACCTATCGCGGGGTGGTGCTCGGCCCGGTCTCGTCGACCACCTCGCATTCGGGCGCGGTCGAATTCAAGGGGCAGTGGTACCTGGCCTACCACACTGCCGATGCGATAGGGGGCGGGCATTTTCGCCGTTCGGTCGCGCTCGACACGATGGACTGGGACGACAGCGTGACGCCGGCGCGGATCCGCAAGGTGGTGCCAACGCGCCGCCCCGGACCACCGCCCGTGCCCACCCGCAACATTGCGATGCGCGCGCAGGCGCACGCCTCGAACGAGCCGGTGCCGTTGCAATACTGGATTGCCGCGCTCAACGACGGGGTGACCAAGGCCAATCCGCTGCCGCCCGACATGTGGGGCAGCTGGCGGCCCGACAATCCGCCCAGCCAGTGGATCGAATACCGCTGGGAGAGGCCGGTGACGCTGAACGGCGCGCGCATCTGGTTCTGGAACGACCAGCCTGCCGGTGCCTCCGTCGGCGTGGCACCGCCCGCGCGCTGGCACATCGAATACTGGGACGCGAAGGCGCACGCGTGGCGCGCGGTCCGTGCTGAGGGCGCCTATGGCACCGTGCCGGGGCGGTTCCAGGCGGTGGCCTTCGCCCCGGTCACCACGCGCTGCCTGCGCGCGGTGATGGAGGCCTCGGGCAAGGGCGCCGCGCACGCCGGGCTCGCGGTGCAGGAGTGGGAAGCGCTGGCGCCCGAGATGGCCTTGCCACAACCCGCGCCCAGCGCCCCGGTCGCGCCGTGTGGGGGGTGATATTTTGTCGGACTAAATATTACGCGACGGCGTAACAAATGGACGGCTCCGGGTCTCCGGGGTCGTTTTTTGTATATATAATTCAGTATGTTGATTTTTTTTCGTGGTTATTTTTCCGTGTTTCCGTCTCGTGACATTTCTCCTTGACTCATATCTAATATTATAGTTCGTATACGATATATGGGTGCGAATACATCCGAAGGGGAAGGTCAATGAGGTTCAGGGGATTGTTGAATGTGACGTCGGCGATGGCGATCGTCGTCGCGGTGTCGAGCCCGGCGCTCGCCCGCGCGGCGGACACGGCCGAGGCGGCGGGCAAGGACGCCACAGCCGAGGACGCCACAGCCGAGGACTACGATAACGCCTCGATCGTGGTGACCGGTGTTCGCGGCTCGGTCGAGAAGGCCGCCGAAAAGAAGAAGAAGGCGGCGCAGATCGTCGATTCGGTCGTTGCCGAAGACGTCGGCAAGCTGCCCGACAACAACGTCCCCGAGGCCATCGCGCGCGTTGCCGGTGTGCAGATCAGCCGCGAACACGGTGAGGGTACCGACATCTCGATCCGCGGGATGACGGACATCAGCACGACCATCAACGGCTACGAGGCGACCACCGGGGTCGGCCGTTCGATGACTATGGCGGACATTCCCGCCGAGCTGATCAAGGCGGTCGACGTCTACAAGACGCGCACGCCCGATCAGGTGGAAGGCGGCATCGCGGGGACGGTCAACGTCGAACTGCGCCGTCCGCTCGACCTCGAGCAGGGGCTGACCGTGGCGGGCAGCTTCCGCGAGGTGTTTTCAAGCATCGGCAACACCAAGAGCCCTTATGGCAGCCTGCTGGTGGCGGACCGCTTCGACACCGCGATCGGCGAGATGGGCTTCCTCATCAACGCCTCGTACACGAAGAACCACTACAACGAGACCTTCGCCGAAAGCGAGACGCCGGGCACCTTCTTCAGCACCGATGCGGAAAGCCTCGATGCTGATACGGCCGGCACCACGATCGCGCCCTACGCGGTCAACTACGGGGTCGAGCAGGGGCGGATCAAGCGTCCCTCGATCAACGCCGTCTGGCAATGGCAGGCGACCCCCGAGCTCGATTTCGTGGTCGAAGGCACCTACTTCAGCAGCCACGAGAAGATCGCCCGTGACCGCCTGCACCTCACCGTGCGCAACGGCAATTACGACCTGTCCGACCTGTCTTATGTCGATAACGGCAATTCGGACTACCAGACGGTCGGATCGGTCACGGAAACGGCGGCGAGCGGGTCGATCGTGGGCGGACCGCAGTCCTATTATGAACGCAACTATTCGGACAACTACAACGGCAACTTCGAAGCGCACTGGCACGGCGATCACACAAAGATCAATTTCAGCACGCAGTACAACAAGTCGCGCCGCGAATACTACGGTATCCTGACCGAGTACCGCTTCAATTCGCTCGACAGTGCGACGGTCGACTTCGATTGTTCGATCGGTGGCGGCGTGGGTCCGTGCGTCAGCTTCAACGGCGTCGACCTGTCCGATCCCAGCCAGTATTCCCTCTACAACGTTCACGACGAACGCGGGCTGGAGCATTCCAAGAACTTCGCCAGCCAGGTCGACGTGACGCAGGACCTTTCCGACACCGGCCTGCTGCGCACCTTCCAGATGGGTGTGCGCTACTCGAACCGGAAGATCAGCTACCGCTACGGCTATCGTGACAGCTATCCCGAAGTCGATGGCGAGATGGTCTCGCTGACCGATTTCGGCTACCCCTACGAAACGACCTCGCCCGACCTTGCGGGCGTGTCGAGCTGGTATCACCTGACCGGTTCGTCGCTGATGCGCAATTTCTCCTCGATCCGCGACTGGCTGCAGGACAATGCGACCTCCGGTGACTGGAGCACGCAGTATCCCAGCCTGAACCTGGGCAGCGGCTATGCCTCGCACGAGCAGTCCTTTGCCGCCTACGGCCAGTTCAACTACGCCTTCGACATCGGTGTTCCGATCGACGGCGTGTTCGGCGCGCGCGTCGTGAATACCTGGGGCAACAGCAGCAGCGCGTCCTACAGCTACGACGACGACTGGAACGAGACGATCACCAACTCGTCGGGCAAGGGCAACTACCTCGACATCCTGCCCAGCTTCAACGCCATCGTCCACTTCACGCCCAAGCTGCAGCTGCGTCTGGCCTGGACCAAGAACGTCTCGCGGCTCGACTTCTACGCGCTCAGTTCCTACCGCATCGTCCAGTCGGCCAACTCGATCGTCTACGCGGGCAATCCGGACCTCAAGGCCTATACCGAGAACAGCTACGACGCTTCGCTCGAATACTACTTCGGCAAGGCTGGCTCGCTGTCCTTCGCGGCCTATCTCAAGAAGCCCAAGGGCTACATCTACTATTCGGGCGAGACCGAATATATCCCCGAGCTGGGTGACTACGGCACGGTCTACACCAACCGCAACGCCGGTGGCGGTACGTTCCAGGGCTTTGAACTGGCGGGCCAGACCTTCTTTGATTTCCTGCCGGGCATCTGGAGCAACTTCGGCGTCTCGGGCAACCTGACCTGGCTGCGCAAGGGTAACATCCAGTACCCCGACGGCGAGGACGACAACGCGGTGGGCATGTCCAAGCTGACCTACAACGCGGCGCTTTACTACGACGATCACCGCTTCAGCGCGCGTGTCGCGTGGAACTACCGTTCGCGTTATCGCACGGCGGTGTTCTCCGACTATCCCGAGTATTCGCCTTACATGGACGCGACCTCGCGTCTCGATGCGGCGATCAACTACACGCCGAAGGAATTCGTCACTTTCAGTCTGGAGGCCACCAACCTGCTCAAGGACAACGCGCAGATGTGGTGGGGCAAGGACCGGCTGCTCCCCTACGGCGTGCGTCTGCAGGCGCGCACGATCCAGACCGGCGTGCGTTTCCGCTTCTGATCGGGCGCATTGCGATGATCGGATGAACGACGGAGCCGCTCCTTGCTTGCAGGGGCGGCTCCGTTTCGTTTTGGCGCTTCCCGTTCCCGTGTGCGCTTCGTCACGCCCGCGCGAAGGCACGAGGGCGTAATACCAAGGCGCGAGGCGCTGGCCTCGTCGGGTCTTGGTGCAAGCGCGCGACGAACCGCGCGTAGCGGACGCCCGGATGCAAAAAGCGCCATTGCATCACCTAAAATAATATCGTATACGATATCAGACTCAACAACCCCTTTAGGAAGTATTTTTCATGGCAATTGGTTGGAAGGGTGTTTTCCCGGCGGTCACCACGCAGATTCGCGAGGACATGTCGATCGACCTCGCCGATACGCAGCGGGTCGTCGACGACCTCATCCGCGACGGCGTGACCGGGGTCATCGCCCTTGGTACGGTGGGTGAGAACAACTCGTTCGAATATGACGAGAAGGTGGATATTCTCGCGGCCATCGTCGAAGCCGTGAACGGGCGCGTCCCGGTGATCACCGGGACCTCCGAATACGATGCCCCGCGCGCCGTGCGCTGGGCCCAGGCGGCCGAGAAGATCGGCGCCGACGGGCTCATGCTGCTGCCCCCGATGGTCTACGTGCCCCAGCCGCACGAACTGGTCGCGCACTTCAAGAGCGTGGCGCAGAGCACCGCGCTGCCGATCATGCTCTACAACAACCCGCCCGCCTACCGCACCGCGATCACCAACGCGGTGCTGGCGCAGCTGGTCGATGTCGAGAACATCGTTGCGGTCAAGGAATCGGCGCCCGACAGCCGCCGCTTCACCGACGTGAAGAACGCCTTCGGGGACCGCTTCGTGCTCTTCGCCGGGCTTGACGACGTGGCGCTCGAAGGGCTCTTCCTGGGCGCGCAGGGCTGGGTTTCGGGTCTTACCAACGCCTTCCCCAAGGAATCGGTCGAACTCGTCAGCGCGTTCGAGCGCGGCGACTTCGAGAAGGCGCGTGAGATCTACCGCTGGTTCATGCCGCTGCTCCACCTCGATGCCGAGCACGATCTGGTGCAGTCGATCAAGCTTGCCGAACAGGTCATGGGCCGTGGTTCGGAGCGCGTTCGGCCCCCGCGTATGCCGCTCGTGGGCGAACGCCGCGCGCAGGTGATCGCCATGGTCGAGGAGGCCGCGGCCACGCGCCCGGTGCTCACCCCGGCCACCGCAGCCTGACGGACGGCCCCATGCGCCATACGTTCTTCTGCATCGATGGCCACACCGCCGGGAACCCCGTCCGCCTCGTCGCGGGCGGGGCTCCGCTGCTCAAGGGCGCCACGATGTCCGAGCGTCGCCAGGATTTCCTCGCGCGCTTCGACTGGATTCGCACCGGCCTGTGCTTCGAGCCGCGCGGCCACGACATGATGTCGGGCGGGTTCCTCTACCCGCCGACCGATCCGGCCAACGACATCGGCATCCTGTTCATCGAGACCTCGGGCTGCCTGCCGATGTGCGGCCACGGCACGATCGGCATCGTCACCTTCGGGCTTGAACACGGGCTGATCCAGCCCGCGACGCCGGGCCTGCTGAAGGTCGAGGTGCCTGCGGGCACGATCGCGATCGCCTATACCACGCAGGGCAACAAGGTGACCTCGGTGAAGATCACCAATGTCCCGGCCTATGTCGCCGCGACGGGGATCGCGATCGACGTCGAGGGGATCGGCCCGCTCAGCGTCGATGTCTCCTACGGCGGCAACTACTACGCCATCGTCGAACCGCAGGGCGGCTACACCGGGCTCGACGATCTGGGCGCCGAGCGTATTCTCGCGCTCTCGCCCAAGGTGCGCGCAGCGGTGCGCGAACAGTTCGAGCCGGTCCACCCGCTCGACCCCACCATTCGCGGGGTCAGCCACGTGCTCTGGGCCGATCGTCCGCGCGGCGAAGGCGCCGATGGGCGCAACGCGGTGTTCTACGGCGACAAGGCGATCGACCGCAGCCCTTGCGGCACGGGCACCTCGGCACGGCTTGCGCATCTCGCCGCGAAGGGCAAGCTCCAGGTTGGCGAGAGCTTCGTCCACGAAAGCTACATCACCAGCCGCTTCATCGGCCGGGTGGAGCAGGAGGTGATGCTGGGTGATGTGCCCGCGATCGTCCCCTCGATCGAAGGCTCGGCGATCCAGACCGGGTTCAACACCCTGTGGATCGACCGCGAGGATGCCTTCTGGGAAGGTTTCCAGGTCACCTGACCGCCGATCGGGGGGCTCTGGCGCCCCGGCTTCCTTGCGGGCACGCTGGCCACTCTGGGCCAGCGGCCCGTTTTCCCTTTCAAGCAACAGGTTTCCCGTCATGCCCAGCCCCCGCCGCCCGCTCGCTTCCCTCCTGCTGGCCGCGTCGGTGGCGCTGCCGAGCCTGGCCTTCTCGCTGGCGGGAAGCCCTGCGCTGGCCGATCCCAGCCCGGCGCAGCTCGAACGCTCGGTGCATCTGCGCGAGGATTGGGAATACCTTACCCGCGACGTGAGCTGGCCCGCGACCTGGACCGCCGACGGCAGCGCTTTTTCCTACCGCAAGACGGTCGAAGGCGGCTTTGCCTTCGAGACGGTGACGCTGGCCGGGCTGGGCCGCGCGCCCGCGTTCGATCAGGCCAGAGTCGCGCAAGGGTTGAGCGCGGCGCTGGGCGAGACGATCGCCCCGCTGCGCCTGCCGTTCGAGGAATTCTCCTACGCCGACGACGCGCGCAGCGCGATCCTGTTCACGATCGACTACACGCCCTGGCGGTGCAGCCTTGTCGACTACCACTGTGCGCAAGTGTCCTATCCGGGGCGGCCGCGCGGCTTCGGGGTGGTGCGCGATCTCAGCGTTCCGGCCGACGACACCCCGCGCGTCTCGCCCGACGGGCGCTGGCGGGCGGATGTCGAGGACGACAATCTCGTCGTGCGCGACGCGGCGAGCGGCACGGTCGTTCAGGTGCGCTCGCGCGACGGTTCGGCGGGCGATTTCTACGATCCCGAAACGATCGCCTGGGCGCCCGACAGCCGCCACCTGATGGTCTACCGGGTCAAGCCGGGCTACGCGCGCCACGTCCTGCGGGTCGAAGCCGCGCCCAGGGAGAGCCTCCAGCCGGTGCTGCGCAGCCAGCTCTACCCCAAGCCGGGCGATGCGGTCGACCAGGAACAGCCCGTGCTGTTCCGCGTGGCGGACGGGCAGGAGAGCGTGATCGACAACGCGCTGTTCCCCAATCCCTACCAGCTCTCCGATCCGCGCTGGCGCACCGATGGCAAGAGCGTGGAGTTCGATTACGCCCGGCGCGGCTTCCAGCAGGTGCGGATCATCGCGGTGGATGCGCAGACCGGCGCGGCCCACGCCGCCGTGACCGAGAACGCGAAGACGTTCGTCTACGCCGATCGGCGTTTTTCCCACGATGTCGACGGGCTGGGCAAGGCGATCGTCTGGGCTTCCGAGCGCGACGGGTGGAACCAGCTCTATCTCATCGACGGGCGCGACGGGCACGTCATCCGGCAGATCACCAAGGGGCCCTGGGTGGTGCGCGAAGTCGTCAAGGTCGACGATGCGGCGCGCCAGGTATGGTTCGCGGCGAGCGGGATGAATCCAGGGGAGGACCCTTATTTCGTCCACTACTACCGCATCGATTTCGACGGCACGCACCTCGTTGCGCTGACCCCCGAGGCGGCCAACCACGAAGCGCGCTTCGCGCCCGACATGCGCCATTTCGTCGATACCTACTCGCGTCCCGACCTGCCCACCGTCAGCGTGCTGCGCGATGCGCGCGATGGCAAGGTGGTGGCCAGCATCGCCAGGGGCGACATCAGCCGCCTCACCGCAGCGGGGTTCCATGCGCCGGAAGTGTTCAAGGCGAAGGGGCGTGACGGCAAGACCGATATCTGGGGGCTCGTCGTGCGCCCGACGAACTACGATCCGGCCCGGAAGTATCCGGTGATCGAGAACATCTACGCCGGGCCGCACGACAGCTTCGTGCCCAAGACCTTCTGGCCCTTCGGCTACCATTCGGGCGGAGACAAGGTGATCGGGATGCAGATGCTGGCCGATCTGGGCTTCATCGTCGTCCAGATCGACGGGATGGGCACGGCCAACCGGTCCAAGGCGTTCCACGACGTAGCCTGGAAGAACCTGCAGGATTCAGGCTTTCCCGATCGCATCGCCTGGCACAAGGCGCTCGCCGCCAGGGACCCTTCGTACGACATCAGCCGGGTGGGCATCTACGGCGCCTCGGCGGGCGGCCAGAGCACGCTGAGCGCGCTGGAGTTCCACGGCGATTTCTACAAGGCAGGGTTCGCCATGGCGGGCTGCTACGACAACCGCATGGACAAGATCAGCTGGAACGAACAGTGGATGGGCTGGCCGGTCGATGCCTCCTACGCGGCGGCTTCGGGCGTGGACAACGCCTGGCGGCTGCAGGGCAAGCTGTTCCTGCTGTGGGGCGAGCAGGACAGCAACGTCGATCCCGCGTCCTCGCGCCAGGTGGTCGATGCGCTGATCCGTGCGGGCAAGACCTTCGACATGCTCGAGGTGCCGGGGGGCGAGCACACCGTCGGCCGTTCCACCGGACCGATCGACTACGTGGCGAAGCGCATGTTCCGTTTCTTCGTCGATGCGCTGCAGGATGGCGGCGCGGCGGCTTCGCCCAACCACCAGACCAACTTCACCACGCCGCCTGCGGGGTGGGGGGCGCGCTGACGCGGCGCCCGCGAGGCGACACGCGGGAAAGACGCCAGGGTCCGAAAATCGAAGCCCGCCCGTCCCTGGGAGAGGACGGGCGGGCTTCTTCGCGATCCCGGTCCGGTCCGCATGGGTGCGAAGCGACGCGCCCCGGACCGGGATCGGATGGAAAGCGCGCGCCCCCGTCCGAGGTCGGACGAACGGTTGGGGCGCGTGTTTCCGTTGGGAGCTCAGGGGCTGACGATCAGCAGCACGACGCCGTGAGCGGGCACCGAGTAAAGAGGGACGAGCGCGGGGGCGGTGGTGCCGCTCCACGCATCCTCGACCCGTGAAACGGACGCCAGGCCGGCATCGGCGGGGGTGAGTGGAGCCTCGATGGCGCTCTCGCCCCGGTTGAACAGCGCCAGCGCGACGCGCCCGTCGGCCAGCGGCTTGGCCCAGACTTCGCGCGTGCCGTCCTTGCGCATCGCCTGGCCCTGCACCCCGCGCGGGTCCTGGTCGATCGCGATGACGCGCGGGTTGGTGAGGATCGCCAGCGTCGCTGCATCGCTCTTGCGCAAGTCGTGGCCCATCATCAGCGGGGCTGCGGACATGGCCCATAGCGCCATGTGGCTGCGGTATTCGTCCGGGCTCATGCCGCCGTTGCCGATTTCGAGCATGTCGGGATCGTTCCAGCCGTGCGGGCCTGCGTTGGCGGGCTTGCCGTTGTGGTCGAAGCCGATCTTGGCCATCGTCGCATAGTTGTCGGTGATGTCGCCGGTGGTGCGCCACAGCTCGCCGCCCACGCTGCGGCCCCATTCGCCCACGTCGAAGCGGCCGTATTCGCACAGCGAAAAGAGGATGGCGCGCCCGGTTTCCTGCAGCGCCTTGCCCATCGCGTAGTAGCTGCGCATCACCGTGTCGCGGTCGTTGTAGAACCACTCGCCCGAGCACAGGTCGTATTTGAGGTAGTCAAAGCCCCAGTCGGCGAAGGTCTGCGCGTCCTGCTGCACATGGCCGTAGCTGCCGGTGTAGCCCGCGCAGGTCTTGGGGCCTTGCGAGGAGTAGATGCCGATCTTGAGCCCGCGTGCGTGGACGTAGGCGGTCAGCGCCTTCATGTCGGGAAACTTGGCGTTGGGCCGCAGCGCGCCGTCGGCGCCGCGCGTGCCCTGCCAGCCATCGTCGATGTTGACGTAAGTGTAGCCCGCATCACGTAGCCCTGAGGAGACCATCGCATCGGCCATTGCGCGCACGGTGGCATCGTCGATCGCGGCGCCAAAGCTGTTCCAGCTGCTCCAGCCCATCGGCGGGGTGGGGGCGAGCGTGGCGTGGAGCGGGGCGCCCATCGCGGGTAACGGGACGGGATGGAAGGCGCGGGCCTCACCCTGCGCGCTGGAGCCGCGGGTGCCGGTCACGTCGATCGCGTGGTACCAGATCTTCCCGGTCAGGCGGGCCTTCCCGTCCCTGAGCGCGACGTGCCAGGTCTGGGTGGGGTGGTCGCGATCGTTGATGTTGTCGGCCTCGAAGACCAGCTCGCCCTTCTCGATGCGCGCGTGGTGCATGGGGATCGCGCCGTACCAGGCGGTGGTCACCTCGCCCTCGATGGCGCTTCCCTTGGATCGGATGTCCATCATTGAAATGCCGGGAGTGGCGGGGGTGCCGTCGAACAGCCAGACCCCGTCGAAGGCGCTGCGTGCCTGTGCAGGCAGGGCGCTGGTCGAGTAGAGGGCGATGGCCGTGGCGGCGAGGAGCGCGCGCGCGCGAACACGGCGCGACAGGGAGGGACGCGGCAAGGGAGATCTCCGGTTGGACAGGGGGCGTCGGACGGTGACGGCGTGAAACGAACGTACGGCGTCACCGGGCAGGGCGGGTCAGGACTTGGCGGCCGCCTGCTCCTTGCCCGCGTGGCTGCGGCTGCGGCTGTAGAACACGTAGAAAGCGAGGCCGATCGCGTTCCACTTGCCAAAGCGGATCAGCGTGTCGCTGGGCAGGCTGAGCAGCAGGTAGGTGCAGCCCAGGATCGCCAGCGTGCCGACCACATAGGGCTGCGGGCAGCGGAACAGGCGCGGCAGGTGCGGCGCGCGGCGGCGCATGATCATCAGGCTCGCGCCAACCGCGATGAACGCGACGAGCGTGCCCGCGTTGGCCATCTCGGCGATCTTGTCGAGCGGGAAGATCCCCGCCACCGCCGCGATCGAAACCCCGGTGATGAGCGTGATGCGCGCGGGCGCGCCGGTGCGCGGATTGATGTGCGCAAGCCAGCCGGGCAGCAGCCCGTCGCGCGCCATCACGAAGAACACCCGGCTCTGCCCGTACATCATCACCAGGATGACCGAAGGCAGCGCGATGACCGCGGCGAGCGCGATGAGGTGCGCGGCGAACGGCTGGCCAAGGTCGCGCAGCACGAGTGCAAGCGGCTCGGGCGAATTGGCGAGATCGAGGAAGGGCAGCGCGCCGACGGCGGCGATCGCCACGCCCATGTAGATCGCGGTGCACACCAGCATCGAGCCGACGATGCCGATGGTCAGGTCGCGGCCCGGATTCTTGGCTTCCTCGGCCGAGGTCGCCACGGCATCGAAGCCGTAGAAGGCGAAGAAGACGATAGCTGCGGCGGCCATTACCCCGCGCTTTTCGCCTCCGTTTTCGGTGCTGGCAAAGCCATAGGGCATGAACGGATCGAGGTTGGCCGACTGGAAATGGGGCAGCGCGATGGCGACAAAGACGCTGAGCGCGGCCAGCTTGATGACGACCAGCACGATGTTGAGCGTCGCGCTTTCGCGCGTGCCGGCCATCAGCATGCCCATGATCGCGAGCGCGACGAGCACCGCGGGCAGGTTGACCAGCCCGTCATCGTAGGGGCCTGCAAGCAGGGCGTGGGGCAGGGCTATCCCGGCCGACTGGATCCAGCCCACCAGATAGCCCGACCAGCCTACCGCCACGGTCGAGCAGGCGAGCGAATATTCGAGGATCAGGCTCCAGCCCACCACCCAGGCGATCGTCTCGCCCATCGCGGCGTAGCTGAACGTGTAGGCGCTGCCCGCCGCCGGGATCAGCGTGGCCATCTCGGCATAGGCGAGCGCGGCGCAGGCGCAGACCGCGCCCGCGATGGCAAAGGCCAGGATGACGGCGGGACCGGCGCGTTCGGCGCCTACGCCGGTCAGCGTGTAGATGCCCGTGCCGACGATCGCGCCGACCCCCAGCGCGATCAGGTGGGGCCAGGAAAGGGTCTTGGCAAGGCTGTGCCCGGAGGTGCGGTTAGCCAGAGATTCGAGGGATTTTCTCGGTCCGAGCATAGAGGGTCCTTGGCCTGGAGACGGGGTGGGGAAGGTCAGCCGGACTGGCTGACGGCAAAATGCGCGCGAAGGTCTTCGAGCGTGGCGGCGATATGATGGGTCAGCAGCTTGCGCACCGCTTCCTCGTCGCGCGCGAGCCAGGCCTGGAGCAGGTCCTTGTGCTCGCCATGGGCGCGGTCCTCGCGGCCGGCGGGTTCGAGGTGGGCGATGACGTAGCGTTCGGCGAGCACTTCGAGCCGCTCGACCTGCTGGGTGGTGAGCAGGCGCTGGCCGGGGCGCACCAGCGTGACGTGGAATTCGCGGTTGCGCACGCCGACTTCGGGCAGGTCCGTCTCGGCCGCCTTGTCGAGCCGCTCGAACGCCTCGATCGCGGCGGTGCGTTCCGCCTCGCTTGCCATGCGCGCGCCGCGCGCGGCGGCGGTCGGCTCGATCAGGAGCCGCAGCTCGTAGATTTCCTCGGCCTGGTCGGTGGTCATCGGCTGGACGAACCAGCCGCGGTTAGGCTGGCTGGTGAGCAGGCCCTCGTGTTCGAGCCGGGCCAGCGCCTCGCGCAGCGGGATCTTGCTGACGCCCAGTTCCTTGGCCAGCGCGTCCTGACGCACGGGCTCCATGTCGGACAGCTGCCCTTCGATGATTCTCTCCCGGATCACTTCGAAAATGCGTTCCGAAAGGGTGCGAACGACGATCGTCACGGTTCAGGTCTCCAAAATACCGCAGGCGGCCGTGCGGCGCCCTTGCGGGTTGAACCGTATAATATAGACGGGGGGTGAGAACGCTGCAATTGCTGGTTTTCACCAGGCGCTGTGGGCCGGTCGATGCAGCCCAGTCGATGCGGGGCGCGTGCGGGGCCGGTACGCGTTCGGCGCGGATGATCGTTCGCGATGTTCATCGGTGAATGCCCTCTTGCCGAACGCCTGAGTTGAATATAACGTATACGAAATACACAAGGGGTCAATGGAGTTTTTTAGATGGCGCACGTCGCAATCGTCGGGGGCGGAGTGGTCGGCCTATCGTGCGCGGTGGCGCTGCTGGATGCCGGGCACCGGGTCACCCTGGTCGATGCGGATCGTGCGGGCGATGCAGCTTCGTGGGGCAATGCGGGCCACATCGCAACCGAGCAGGTCGCACCGCTGGCCTCTCACGCGACGCTGCGCTCGGTTCCTTCGCGGCTGTTCCTGACCGGCGGCGCGCTGGCGCTTCCCCTGCGTGAGATCGCGACCTGGCTGCCCTTTTCGCTGCGGCTGGTCGCGGCGGCGGCGCCCGCGCGCTTCGCTTGCGGGGAGGCCGCGCTGGAGGCTCTGCTCGGCCGCGCGCTCGATGCCTG
>NZ_JALHLF010000053.1 GCF_022832435.1 Novosphingobium organovorum
GCCGCATTTCGCGCTGGGGCAATGGGGCCAGCGCCCGCGCGCCGAACGCCGTGCCCTGACCCGCGCGCTCGACCGGATCGAGGCCGTGCTGCGCCGCTCCGATAGCGGTGACGGTGCCGACGATGCGAACCTTGCCTATGCCCGGCAGAACCTGCGCGTCGCGCGGGCCAGCGCGCGCATGTTCGCCTTGTGGCCGCGCACGCTGCCGGCTTCGGGCCTGCCCCCCGAAGGCTACCGGGCCGCCGACGCGCGCGACGCGCAGATGGCCGACACCGTGCTCTGGGCGCTCGCCCGGACCCGCGCCCCGGTGCTGGTCTACGCGCACGACGCGCATGTCATCACCGCCCCGCTCACCGGCTCGATCTGGGACGCCTACCGCCGCCCCGCCCGCCCGATGGGCCGCGTGCTGCGCGAACGGCTGGGACGCGGCCTCTTCGTGATTGCCGCCAGCATGGGCCGCGTCGCGCCCGGCAGCGCGCTGCCCGCAGGTCCCGCCGGCACGCTCGACCGCGATCTGGCGCAACTCACCGCGCCCGCATCCCCCCTTGGCGCATCGCCCCTCGGCACATCGCCCCTCGGCGAAGAGGGCGCCCCAGGCGCGTTCTGGCTGCCGATCCCGGCGCGCGGCCCCCTCGCCGCGCGCTGGGATCGCCCCCGGACCCTGACCGTCAATTTCGACAACAGCCTCAGCCTGCGCCCCCGCGCCGGGGCCGATGCCCTGGTGTTTTTTCCCGAGCTGCACGCGGCCAGCGTCGACACCCGCAGCGCGAATTGACAGTTAAATAACAATTCACCACTATTTTGCGGGTGACTGTCAGATTTCGGTCGCACGTTCGTCATGTCCGTGTCCCCTCCCACCGGAGCGGGAACGCAAGCGCGGCGGGACGCGCGGCGTCCATGCTCAAAGCCTTCGAATATTCGTCCGGGCGCAAAAAATTCCTTGCAACTGTTCCCCTTGCAAGGCGACACAACGTCCGTTTCTCACCTCCCCCCGCAAGCGACGAGAAGACATTGGCCGGCGATTCCTCGATACGCGTGATCGGACGCGCACTCGACATCCTGCGCATCATCAACCTCCAGGGTTCGCCCAGCCTCGTGGAAATCACGCGGGCGGTCGATCTGCCCTATCCCACCGTGCTGCGCATCGTGCGCGCGCTGGTCGAGGAAGGCGTGATCGAGCGTGAACCTGCGCGCAAGCGCTACCGCCCGACCGCGATGGTCCAGGCGCTGTCCTACGGCTTCCAGAACCACGACGCGCTGGTCGCCGCCGCGCGCGCGCACATCGAGGCGCTGACCCGCGCGGTGCACTGGCCGGTGTGCCTCGTCACGCGCGTGGGCAACATGATGGTGGTGCGCGATTCGACCAGCACGCAGACCCCGCTGACCTTCGACCACTATTACCCCGGCTGGCAGATCCCGCTGATCCAGTCGGCTTCGGGCCGCGTCTTCCTCGCCTATACCGACCGCGAGCGCCGCCTCGCGATGATCGACCACATCGCCGCGACCGGCTCGAAGAGCGTGGTCCAGATGCTGCGCGACTTCGAGGAAACCGGCGAGGCCGACCTCATTCGCGAGCAAGGCTACGCCACCGTCGCGCGCATTCCGTTTTCCTCCAATCCGGGCCGCACCTCGTCCTTCGCGGTGCCGATCCACGCCAACGGAACGCTGCTGGGCGCGCTCACGCTGGTCTTCTTCGCCAACGCGATGACCCCCGAGGAAGCCTCTGCCAAGTACTTCGACGCCGTGCTCGGCACCGCGCAGGCGATCGGCCGGGAGATGGAATCGGTCTGACCGGCGACCCGGGCGCGCCCGTCGGCCCTTGCGCGCCTGCGGAATGCAATGTAATGTTATATCATCGCATTTACCGACCCACACAGGACCGACCATGCCCCTCTCCCCCGCTTCCGCGCGACCCCGCCTTCCCGTCACCGTGCTCTCGGGCTTCCTCGGTGCGGGCAAGACCACACTGCTCAACCACGCCCTTACCAACCGCGAGGGGCGCCGGGTGGCGGTCATCGTCAACGACATGTCCGAGGTCAACATCGACGCCGACCTCGTGCGCGGCGGCGAGGCCGCGCTCTCGCGCAGCGAGGAAAAACTGGTCGAGATGACCAACGGCTGCATCTGCTGCACCCTGCGCGACGACCTTCTCGCCCAGGTGCGCGCCCTCGCCGAGGAAGGCCGCTTCGACACCCTGCTGATCGAGAGCACGGGCATCGCCGAGCCGCTGCCGGTGGCCAGCACCTTTTCGTTTCGCGACGAGGCGGGCCAGGCGCTCGAAGACGTCGCCCGGCTCGACACGATGGTCACCGTGGTCGACGCGGTGAACCTGCTGCGCGACTATTCGAGCCAGGACTTCCTCGCCGACCGGGGCGAGACCACGGGTGAGGAAGACCACCGCTCGCTCGTCGGCCTGCTCGCCGAGCAGATCGAATTCGCCGACGTGGTGGTCGTCAACAAGGCCTCCTCGGTCAGCGGCGCGCACTTGGGCGTGGTGCACAAGCTGGTGCGCAGCCTCAACGCCGACGCCCGGATCGTGACCTGCGACCGGGGCCGGGTCCCGCCCGACGCGATCCTCGACACCGGGCTCTACAGCGAGGAGAAGGCCGCGCGCCATCCGCTCTGGGCGCGCGAACTCTACGGCTACGCCGATCACCAGCCCGAGAGCGACGAATACGGCATCGAATGCTTCGTCTACCGCGCGCGCCAGCCGTTCGATCCAGCGCGTTTTCACCGCTTCCTGACCGCCGACGGGCTCGACAAGGTGGTGCGCGCCAAGGGCCATTTCTGGCTCGCCACCCGGCCCGACTGGGTCGGCGAACTGGCGGTTGCGGGCAACGAGACGGTCACCGCGCGGCTCGGCCGCTGGTGGGCCAGTGTCCCGCCGAGCCAGTGGCCCGACGACAGCCACTTCGAACGCTTCGTGCGCGAACACTGGGACGCGGCGTGGGGCGACCGCCGCCAGGAACTGGTGTTCATCGGCATCGGGATGGACGAGGCGCGCATCCGCCGCGCGCTCGACGCCTGCCTGGTGCGCGCGGGCGCCTTCACCCCCGAGGACTGGCGCACCCTGCCCGATCCCTTCCCGAGCTGGGAGCCCGCCGGGCAGGAGGTCCCCGCGTGACCGACGCCGATCTTGCCATCGCGCCCGCCGTGTCCGGCCGGCAAGCCGACGCCCTCGCCGCGATCACCGCGCCGGGCGTCCACCTCGCGCTGTGGGAACGCGCGCGCCCGGCCGCGCTCGACGGGCTCGACAGGTTCGACCTCGACACGCTGGCCGACCTTGCCTTTACCAGCGCCTGCGCCGATCTTGACGCCGACATCGCGCAAGGGCTGGACGAGGCGGGCTACCCGCAAGGCGCGACCACGCGCGCGCTGGCCACCGAGGTGGCCGAGCTTGGCCGCCGCTTCGCCGCGATCCTCGCCTGCCCGGCGGTGCGCATCCGGCTCGAGGTCATCCGCACCGACGCCTGCCGCAAGTTCCACGCCGACTATGTGACCGCCCGGCTCATCACGACGCTGGTCGGGCCCGGCACGCAGTGGATCACCGCCGATCGCCCCGAGACCGTGCACGAAATGACCTGCGGCGCGGTGGGCCTGTTCAAGGGGCGCGCCTGGGTGGACCGCAACGGGGCGCCGCGCGAAGATGCGGAGCCGCCGATCCTGCACCGCTCGGTGCCGCTTTCGCAGCGGGGCGGCGCGCGGCTTTTGCTTGTGCTCGACCCGCAACCGGGCGCAAGGAGCGGGGCATGACCACGCCCGCACCCCATTCCGCCGCCGATTCCGACGCGCTCATCCCCGTCACCGTCATCACCGGCTTTCTGGGCAGCGGCAAGACCACCACGCTCAACGCGCTGGTGCACGATCCGGCCATGGCCCGCTCGCTGGTCATCATCAACGAGTTTGGCGAAGTCAGCCTCGACCACGAACTGGTCACCACCTCGAACGAGGATCTCAAGGTCGAAATGATGGGCGGGTGCCTGTGCTGCACCATTCGCGGCGATCTGCTGGCGACCTTGCGCGATGCGCCCTGGCGCTTTTCGCGCGAAGGCAGGCGCTGGTTTGACCGGGTGGTGATCGAGACCACCGGGCTCGCCGATCCCGCTCCGATCCTCCACACGCTGATGAGCGATCCCACGCTCGAGACGCTCTACCGGCTCGACGGGGTGATCGCCACGGTCGATGCCGCCAACGCGATGGCCACGCTCGACAGCCAGGTCGAGGCGGTCAAGCAGGCCGCCGTCGCCGACCGTATCCTGCTCACCAAGACCGACCTCGTCGATGGGGCCGCGCGCGCCGCGATCGAAGCGCGGCTCCACGCGCTCAACCCCGCCGCCCCGATCCTGGCGGTGATCCAGGGCCAGGTCGATGCCGCGCTTCTGCTCGGCGGCGGGGCCTACGATCCCGGAGCGCGCCATCCCGACGTGCTCGGCTGGCTCAACGCCGAGGCCTATGAGCCGGATCACGAACAGAGCCATGACCACGCGCATGACCATGACCATGACCATGACCATGACCATGACCATGACCATGACCACGACCATGACCACGGGCACGACGTCAACCGCCACGGCGATGCCATCCGCGCCTGCTGCCTGACGTTCGATGAGCCGCTCGATCCGGTCGCCTTCGAGCGCTGGATCGACCTGCTCACGATGATGAAGGGCGAGGATATCCTGCGCATCAAGGGCCTGCTCAACATCGAAGGCCAGCCCACCCCGGTGGTCGTCCACGGCGTGCAGCACGTGTTCCACCCGCCCGTGGTGCTCGACGCCTGGCCGTCCGAGGACCGGCGCACGCGGCTGGTGTTCATCACCCGCGGGCTCGACGCGGCGGCGCTGCGCGAGACCTTCGCGCTGTTCACCCAGGGCTTCGCGCAGTTCGACGCCTATGGCCTGGAAGATGCGGGGTTCGGCGCGGACGAGGCGGATCAGGACGCCCCCGGATCGCTGATCGCGGGCGGGAGCCTGCGCACAGGGCTCTGAGCGCTCGTCTGGAAAAGGCCCTGCACGGGCATTTTCACTGCGGCACCGGCCCGCTCCCGCGCAAAGAAGCGAGGCAAATCGCGCGCGCGGTGAATTCGCCCTGTTCATCGCCCCGCAGGCGCCTATGCTGAGTTTGCACGGGAATCAGGGGGTTAGAATGGACGGGCCGCGTCACGCGGGCGTCACAGGCGCGCTCTAGCCAGCCGGGAACCCGTGTGGCCGCTTCAGCCAAGACGCATCATCCCGAGGGACCCGCCGTGACCGATACCACCCGCCGCTCCGTTCTGTCCGCAACACTCAAGGGCGGTGCCCTTGGCGGCTTTGCCGCGCTGTTTCCCGAGATCGCGCGCGCCGCCGCGATCCCCGCGAAAGTCGGCACGGGCACCATCCGCGATGTCGAGCACGTGGTCATCCTGATGCAGGAAAACCGCTCGTTCGATCACTATTTCGGCACCATGCCCGGCGTGCGCGGCTATGGCGATCCCTACCCCGCCCCCGCACCCGACCTGCCCGATGGCACAAAGCGCAGCGTGCTCACCCAGCTCAACGAGAAGTGGGACGGCCCGCGCGTGATCGCCCCCTTCGCGCTCAACACGAGGCAGACCTTCGCGCACATGCGCGTGGAGGACACCCCGCACACCTGGCCCGACGCGCAAGCCGCCTGGGACAACGGGCGCATGGCCCGCTGGCCCGAGGCCAAGCACCTGCATTCGATGGGCCATTACGACGCGGCGGACCTCGGCTTCCAGTACGCCATGGCCGAAGCCTTCACGCTGTGCGACGCCTACCACTGTTCGGTGCAGCTGGGCACCAACCCCAACCGCACCGTGCTGTGGTCGGGCACGATCGACGGCGGCGCCGAGAACGGCGGCCCGGCGCTGGGCAATTCGCACGATGACCTGGGCCAGTACGACACGCCCTACACCTGGCACACCTATGTCGAGCGGCTCCAGCAGGCCGGGATCGACTGGACCGTCTACCAGGACATGGACGACAATTTCACCGACAACCCGCTGGTCGGCTTCAAGGCCTTCTACGACGCGGCCAAGGGCCTGCCCGGCAGCGATCCCGAGCTGGTCAGGCGCGGCATGACCACGCGCGGGCTCGACCAGCTGCGCCGCGACTGTCTGGCCGGAACCTTGCCCCAGGTCTCCTACGTGATCGGCACCGCCGAAGGCTCCGAACACCCCGTCCCGTCGAGCCCGGCGCAGGGCGCGGCCTACACCGCGCAAGTGCTCGAAGCGCTGACCGCCAACCCCGACGTCTTCGCGCGCACCGCCTTCTTCGTGCTGTTCGACGAAAACGACGGCTTCTTCGACCACGTGCCCCCGCCCGCGCCGCCCTCGCCCGATCCCAGCCAGCCCTCGGGCTTTGCCGGGGCCTCGCAGATTTCGACCAAGAACGAATACCACCTCACCCGTTCAAAGGCCGACGCCTCGCTCGAACGCGACGAATTCATGGGCCGTCCCTATGGCCTTGGCGCGCGCGTGCCCGCCTATATCCTCTCGCCGTGGAGCCGGGGCGGCTACGTCACCTCCGAAGTGTTCGACCACACCTCGGTGATCCGCTTCCTCGAGGCGCGCTTCGGCGTGCACGAGCCCAACATCTCGCCCTGGCGGCGCGCGGTATGCGGCGACATGATGAGCGCGTTCGACTTTGCCACGCCCAACGATCGCCCGGTCCCCGCGATGCCCGATCCCGCCCCGCTCGCCGCCCGCGCGCGCGCGCTTCCCGGTCGGACCGTGCCGCCGATCCCGGCCGAGGCGGTGCTGCCCGTCCAGCCCGAAGGCGATCGGCCGCACCGCGCCTCGCTCTACGATCTGGAAGTCAACTGGACGCTCAATCCCGCAGCCGGGCAGATCGCGCTCGCCTTCGTCAACCGCAGCGCGCGCGCGGCGGTGTTCCACGTCTATGACCGCCACGCGCTCGACGCGATCCCGCGCCGCTACACGGTCGCGGGCGGCGGGCGGCTCGAAGGGCAATGGGCGCTGCACGAGGCGGGCTACGATCTGCAGGTGATGGGCCCGGAAGGTTTCCACCGCCGGCTGGCGGGCGCCGGATCGGGCGCGGCTTCGGACCCGGCTCAGAACGACGTGGTGGTCCGCGCGGCCGAGGGGACGCTCGCCGGACACGCCGATGCGGTGCCCTACCTCACCGTGGGAACCGACGCGTCGGGGCTCACGCTCCACGACGGACGCAAGGTGCGCACGCTCAAGCCGGGGCATCCGCTGCCGGTCCCGGTCGACCGCCAGGGCCGCTACGACCTGTCCATCGTGCGCGAGGGCGATGCGGTGTTCCTGCGCCAGTTCGCCGGGCGCCTGCCGGGCCTCGCCAGCTGAGGCGGCCAGGCCCCGCGGCCCGGCGCATCACGAAAAAACAGCGGGCGGCGCCGGACGAACCGGCCCCGCCCGCTCAAGGCTTCGGGTGGTTACGATAGGGCAAAGCCGACCCCTGGCCCGCTTCGCCCCGGCGTTCTTCAGAACGGTTCGTTGAGGCGGCTGAGCGCGCCTTCGAGCAGGGCCGCGTGTTCTTCGGGCGGGCGGTGGTTGAGTTGCAGGTTGCCGATGCCGATGCTGCTCTCGATCACGTCGCGGCAGCGCTCGTAGCGGCGGTCCTCGAAAGCCTGGAGACCGGCTTCGACGGTGTCGGCCGCGGCCAGTTCCTCGGCCAGCACGATCCCGCTTTCCACCGCCATGCCCGCGCCCGAGGCGAGGTGCGGCGTGGTCGCGTGGACCGCATCGCCCAGCAGCACGATGCGCCCGTTGTACCACGAACGCGGCTGCAACTTCGCCGCCAGCGGGCGGTAGTTGATCCAGTCCTCGCGCGTCATGTTGTCGCGGATCCAGCCGGCGTTGCCGCCAAAGTCCTTGAGCAGCGCCTTGAGCGTGACGAAGAGTTCCTCCTCGCCCATGAATTCCTCGCGCTCGACATGCTCGGTCAGCATCCACATGTAGACGCTGTCCGGGCTGCACGGGGTGATCCCGCAAGGGTTGTCGTGCCCCAGGAAGAACTCACCCGCATCGAGCCCCGGCGGCTTGCGGATCGAGATGCGCCAGCACCCCTGCCCGGTCGGCTCGGGCGGGCCCATGTGCGGGAAGGCGAGATCGCGCACGCCCGAAAAGATGCTGTCCGAGCCCACCACGAGGTCGTAGCGGCCGGTAGTCGCGTCCGAGAAGGTGACGGCGACGCCCTGCGCCTCGTTTTCCAGCGCGCTGACGGTCAGGCCCAGGCGCACCGGGATTTCGAGCTCGCGCACGCGCTTTTGCATGATGCGGTGAAGCACCGGGCGCATGATCCCGCCGGTGGCGGGCAGGCCTTCCTCGATGATCGGCTCGTCGAGGTCCTTGAGATGGGCGCCGTCGTAGCGGAACAGACGGGTCAGGTTGGTGATGGCGCCAGCCTCTTTGATCGGCTCCAGCAAGCCGAGGCGACGGTAGGCGCGCAAGGTGGGGCCGGTGATGGTAATGCCCGCGCCATAGACCCGCCATTCGGGATCGAGGTCGATGAGGTCGACCTGGACACCCCTTTCGGCAAGACTGATGGCCGTTGCCATTCCCCCGATACCTCCGCCCACGACAAGCGCGCTGGCGATGCTGCTGATCTTCTCCCGTGTCATGCAACAAGGAACTAACGGGAGGCCCGCAAACGACAAATCCGAAGTGTGGATGGATGCATATCGATTCAATCGGAGTGATTTTGCGCGGGGCAATGGCTAGCGCAAATACCGCAACAAAGTGTCCGTTGAGGCACGCAGCAAAAAAAGGGAGGGTGCCCATGCGCAGAGGGCTTCTGAATTCGGCAGGTTATTCCGCACTTCTCGTCGCGGCGCTATGGGCGCCGCCGGTTCTCGCCCAGGACGGCGAAGCGGCAGGCGACGAAGCCGCCACCCAGAACACCACCCAGAACAAGGGCGGACTCAACGAAATCATCGTCACCGCGCAGCGCAAGGCGGAATCGCTGCAGGACGCCGCGATCGCGATCGACGCGGTGGGCGGCGAGGATCTGGTCAGCAAGGGCATCAGCCAGGCCGAGAACCTGACCAAGACGGTTCCCGCGCTCACCGTGACCAACGGTGGCGGTTCGAACACCTCGATCTTCATTCGCGGCGTGGGCAACATCACCAACTCGTCCTACAACGACCCGGCGGTCGCCCCGAGCTACGACGGCGTGGTGCTGGCGCGCGCGGCGGGCGCGTTCGGCGCGGCGTTCTACGACCTGGAACGCGTCGAAGTGCTCAAGGGTCCGCAGGGCATCCTCTACGGGCGCAACGCCACCGGCGGCGCAGTCAACATCATCCCCGCCAAGCCCGTGCTGGGCGAGCGTTCGGCCGGGTTCACCGTGTCCTTCGGCAACTACGACGCGGTCAGCGCGCAAGGCCACCTCAACCTGCCACTGGGGGACAACGCCGCGCTGCGCGTCGCCGCCTCGCGCGATGTGCACGATGGCTACAACAAGGATGGCAGCGACGACCTGAAGCGTTCGGGCCTGCGCGCGCAGCTGCTGTTCGAGCCCACCGACACGCTCTCGATCCGCATCGGCGGCGATTACACGCATGTGGGCGGCGTGGGCGCGGGGTCGAGCTACATCGGCAACTACACCTCGGGATCGGACGGCTACACCTTCACCGCCTCGGGGCTGGGCAATTCCGAAGGGCTCTACACCGATGCGGCCAACGCCTACCGCCAGACCGCGCTCGGCGCGCCGGGCTTCGGCTTCCTCTCGGCGATCGACGAGCAGCAGTTCACCGACAACACCTACTGGGGCGTCAACGCCGAGATCAAGCTCAAGACGGGCCTGGGCGACCTGACCTTCATCCCCGCCTACCGCAAGACCAAGGCCGAAAGCCTGTTCTACGGCCCGGCCTTCAACACCGCCTACACCAACGAGCGCGACGAACAGTTCAGCTCCGAACTGCGCCTGTCGGGTTCGGTGGGCATGATCGACTACGTGGTCGGCGGCTTCTACTTCGATGAAAACATCGACAACACCGGCGTCTACAACCAGGAATTCGTGCTGCCGATCCAGCACTACACCCACAAGACGACCTCCTACGCCGGGTTCGGCCAGCTGACCGCAAACCTGTCGGACAGCTTCCGCCTGATCGGCGGCCTTCGCTACACCCACGACAAGAAGTCGATCGACGGCCTGATCAACAACTTCATCACCTTCTGCGGCAGCGTCGCCACGCTCATCACCCCGCCCGATTCGTTCGCCAACGGCTGCGCGGTCGATGGCGCCCTGCCGCGCTACCCCACGCTCACCAGCACGGCCGACACGGTCAACTGGCTGATCTCGAACGGCTACATCGCGTCCGGCAGCACCGATGAGGCGGCCTACCAGGTCTACGACCTGACCAGCGGCGCGGGCCAGATCCTCAAGACCTACTACCCGGTCGTGAAGTCGGGCAGCTTCTCGCGGGTGACCTGGAAGGCCGGCGCCGAGTTCGACGCCGCACCCGATTCGCTGCTCTACGCCACGGTCGAAAGCGGCTACCGCGCGGGCGGCTTCCAGCTCTCCGAAGGCAACCCGAGCTACAAGCCCGAGTTCATCACCGCCTTCACGCTGGGTTCGAAGAACCGCTTCCTCAACAACAAGGTCCAGCTCAACATCGAAGCCTTCTACTGGAAGTACAAGGACCAGCAGATCAACTACTTCACCTACTCGGGCGGGGTTCTGGTCAACCAGATCGACAACGCCGGGCGGGCCGACATCAAGGGCTTCGACGTGGACCTGACCGCCAAGCCCTGGTGGACCACCACGTTCAACGCCAAGGTCCAGTTCCTCGACACCGAATACAAGGAACTTACGCTCACCACCGCCAGCCCGCGCGACAACATCAACTGCCCCAGCTCGGTCGCGGGGACCGATGGTTCGACCACCATCCTCGCGTTCGACTGTTCGGGCAAGCCGCTGCTCTACTCGCCCAAGTGGACGGTCAACCTGGGCGTCGAACACGTCGTGCCGGTCAGCGACAACCTCGAGTTTGTCGGTTCGGTCCAGACCGCCTGGCGCGACAAGCAGTGGGGCGCGTTCGAGTATCTCGATTTCGAGAAGATCCCGGCCTACTGGACGACCGACGCCACGCTCACCGCGCGCCTGCCCAATTCGGGCTTCAGCGTGACCGCCTACATCAACAACATCGAGAACAAGCGCCGTATCTCGAGCCCGCAGTACTCGCCGATCGGCTTTGCCGTCGCGCGCTACACCGCGCCGCAGACTTACGGCATCCGCGTCTCGGCGCAGTTCTGACCCTTCGGGCAGGACCCTTGCCCGGCGCAGGCCGGGCACGGGTCCTGTCCCTCTTTCCAGGAGCCTGCCTTTTCCCGCAGGCTCCCCCTACCAAGGAGACCCCCCTCGTGAAAATTCTCGTTACCGGCGCCGGAGGTTTTGTCGGACGCCAGCTGGTCGGCCAGCTGCTCGCGCGCGGTGACGAGGTGGTCGGCCTCGATACGCAGGCAGGCGGTATTCCCGCAGGAGCCCGCGTGGTCGCGGGCGATTTCGGCGACGCCGCGGTGCGCGCGCAGGCGCTGGGCGAGGGGTGCGACGCGCTGATCCACCTCGCCACCGTGCCCGGCGGCGCGGCGGAGGCCGATCCCGCCGCCTCGCGCCGGATCAACATCGATGCGATGTACGACCTGCTGCTCGAGGCCAGCGCACTGAGGCCGGGCCTGCGCGTCGCCTACGCCAGTTCGATCGCGGTCTACGGCGATCCCCTGCCCGCGCATGTCGACGACGCCACCCCGCTCAGCCCCAGGATGATCTACGGCGGCCACAAGGCGATGATGGAGCACGCGGTGGCGATGTTCTCCAACCGCTCCGTGATCGACGGCGTGACCGTGCGCCTGCCCGGCATCCTGGCGCGGCCCAAGGGGCCATCGGGGATGAAATCGGCGTTCATGAGCAACCTGTTCCACGCGCTCAAGGCCGGGGAGGCGTTCGTCTGCCCGGTCTCCGCGAGCGGCACGATCTGGGCCGAATCGGTGGCCCGCGTCGCCACCAACTTCGTCCACGCGCTCGACCTCGACAGCGCGCGGCTGCCGCCCACCCGCGCCGTTACGCTACCCGCGCTGCGCGTCACGATGGGCGATCTGGCCGCCGAGATCGCGCGCCAGTGCGGCGTGTCCGAAGCGCTCGTCAGCTACGAACCCGATGCCGATCTCGAAGCCGGTTTCGCCGCGCAGCCCCCGCTGGAGACGCGCGCGGCGCTGGCCGCCGGGTTTGCACACGACGGCGATCTTGCTAGTCTCGTCGCCAGCGCCCTTGAAACCTTGACATAACACGGGGGGGACGCGGGAGATGGCTATGCGTTTCGGAAGGCTCGACCTCAACCTGCTGGTGGCGCTCGACGCGCTGTTGACCGAATGCAGCGTTTCGCTCGCGGCCGACCGGCTGTGCCTGTCGCAATCGGCGACCTCGAGCGCGCTGGGCCGCCTGCGCGACTATTTCGGCGACGAACTGCTTGTCGTCAAAGGCCGCCAGATGGTGCTCACCGCGCGCGCCGAGGAACTGATCGAGCCCGTGCGCGCGGTGCTCGAACAGATCCGCGCGACGATCACCGTCGCCCCGCCGTTCGATCCGGCCACCGCCGAACGGCAGATTTCGATCATGGCCTCGGACTATTCGACGCAGGTCCTGCTGACCCAGGCGCTCGCCGAGATGGAGGCCAAGGCGCCGGGCATCCGCTTCGAGATCCAGCCGATGAACGACAACCCGATCGACACGCTCGAGCGCGGCTATGTCGACCTCCTCCTCACGATCGACTACGCCATCTCGACCGACCACCCCAGCCAGGTCCTGTTCGAGGACGACTACGTGGTGCTGGGCTGGAAAGGCAATCCGGCGATGGACGGGCCGATGACGCGCGAGAAGTACTTTTCGCTCGGCCATGTCACCGCGCGCTTCGGCAAGTCGCGCGTCGCCGCCTTCGACGACTGGTTCGTGCGCCGCCAGAAGCAGCAGCGCAAGGTCGAGGTGGTCGCCCCGACTTTCCTCTCGCTCGCCGGGCTGGTGATGAACACCAACCGCATCGCCACCGTGCACCGCCGCATGGCCGAGAGCTTCACCCGCTCGATGCCGCTGGTCATGCGCGAGACCCCGTTCGACATTCCGCCGATCCGCGAGACGGTGCAATGGCACATCACCAACAGCAACGACGCCGCGCTGCGCTGGGTGGTCGAGCAGATGGCCGCCGCCTCGCAGCGCACCGCGGGCGCCGACAACATCGTGCCGTTCGAGCCGGGCTCACCCGATGCGGTCGATCGCGAGCGGATAGAGTACGAGTTCCGCATGAACCAGGCCAAGCCGCGCGGCTGACGCGGGGGCGGCGCCGGGGCCACTCAAGGCTCCGCCCCGCCCTCTTCATCGTCGCGCCGCCGGGCCTCGTGGATGCGGTTCGCGTTCTGGTTGATCCAGGCGATCATCGCGCTCGCCCGCGCCGACAGGTCGCGCCCGAGCGCGGTCAGTTCATAGCGCACGCGCGGGGGCACGTCCGCGCTCGCGGTGCGCAGCACGAAACCATCGCGCGCGAGCGCGCGCAGCTTGAGCGTGAGCACCCGCTGCGAAATGCTCCCCTCGTGCGAGAGCGCGGTGATGATCCGCTTGAGATCGGCGTGGCGGGTGGGCGCGACCGAGAGGATGAGCAGGATCAGCGTCGTCCAGCGATCGCCCAGCATGGCCATGACCGAACGCGAGGGCGCGTCGCGATCGTGGCCGTATTGCGCCATTTCCTGCGCCAGGGCGGCGAATTCGGGCTGGTCGAGCGGATCGCTGGAGGGGGCTGCGGGATCGGTCTTGGTCATGGCTTCAAGGGTACAAAAAAGTGCCGTCTTCCATCTGCGGGGCCGCACAGTATTCCCATCCTCACAAAGGTCAAACACGGGAGATGGACATGGTCGCAGACGCGACGAGAATGGATGGTAAAGTCGTCATCATCACCGGCGGAGCGGGCGGCATCGGCGGCGCGACGGCGCGGCTGCTCACGCAGCGCGGCGCGAAAGTCGCGATCGCCGACATCGCCTTCGAAGCCGCCAGGACGCTGGCCGGCGAACTGCCCGGCGCGCTGGCCATCGAGCTCGACCTCGAACGCCAGGATTCGATCGAGGCGATGATCGCCGACACCGTGACCCACTTCGGCCGGCTCGACGTGCTGCACAACAACGCGGCCCTGCTCGGCCCCGACATCGCCCGCAACGACAACGACGTCGAGAGCATGGACCTCGCGCTCTGGGACCGCACCTATGCGGTCAACGTGCGCGGCACCATGATCGGCTGCCGCGCCGCGCTGCCGCACCTTCGCGAAACGCGCGGCAACATCGTCAACACGGTGTCCAACCTCGCGCTGCAAGGGCACATCATCCAGGCCGCCTATTCGAGTTCGAAGGCCGCGATCATCCAGATGACCCGCGCCATCGCGGCGAGCCACGGCATCCATGGCGTGCGCTGCAACGCCGTGGCGCCGGGCATGACGATGACGCCTGCGCTGCGCGAAGCCTTCCCGCCTCCTCTGCGCGAAGCGGTCGAGGGCGAGACGCTGCGCGACCAGCTCGGCGAGCCCGAGGACATCGCCGAAGCCGCCGCCTTCCTCGCGTCCGATGCGGCGCGCAACATTACCGGCCAGGTCCTGGTCTGCGACGGGGGCTGCGCCAGCCATGTCCCGGGCATCGCACCGTTCCGCGCCTTTTTCGCAGGAGAACACGCATGAGCACCTACGACATCGTCGTCATGGGCGCGGGCCACAATGGCCTCGTCGCCGCCGCCTACATGGCCAAGGCGGGCAAGAAGGTCCTCGTTCTGGAAAGAAAGCCCCACTACGGCGGCGGCGTCTCCACGCGCGAGCTGATCCAGCCCGGCTTCTGGCATGACGAGCACTCCAACGTGCACATCATGATCCAGGGCAACCCGATGCTGCGCGAGGACGAGCTGGGCCTGCTCTCCAAGTTCGGCCTCGAATACATCTACCCCGAACTGCCCCACGCCTCGATCTTCGACGATGGCACGATGGTCCGCTCGTGGCGCGATCTTGACCGCACCTGCGAGGAAATCGCCCGCTTCAGCCCGCGCGACGCCGAGGCCTACCGAAAGTTCGCGCAGACCTCGATGCAGGCGCTGCCGATGTTCATGTCGGGCCTCTATTCGCCGCCCTTCCCGATGGGCGCGTTCGTGGCGATGATGGACCAGTCGGACGAAGGGCGCTTCCTGCTCGACGTGATGCAGCGCTCGGCGCTCGACGTGGTCAACCAGTACTTCGAGAGCGACCTCTTGAAGATCCACATCGTGCGCATGGTGACCGAGAACCTGCAGATGCCCGACGAACTGGGCACCGGCATGGGCGCGTTCCTGATGCCCGGCATCATCCACGCCTACGGCTGCTCGATGCCCAAGGGCGGCTCGGGCCAGCTCAGCCACGCGCTGGTCCGCGCGATCGAGCATTTCGGCGGCGAGGTTCGCTGCAATTCCGAAGTGCGCCGGGTAATCGTACAGGGCGGCAAGGCCACCGGGCTCGAACTGACCGACGGCGAGACCTTCATGGCGCGCGACGGCGTGATCGGCGCGATCCACCCGCACGTGCTGAGGAAGTTCGTTTCCGAAACCCCCGAGCCCGTGCTCCAGCGCGCCGAGCGGGTGACCCAGTCGACCTTCTCGATCAACCTCACGCACCTCACCTTGAAGGAGCGCCTCAAGCTCAAGGTCGGCAACGAAACCAACGCCATGATGACCGAGTTGCTGGACTTCTACACGGTGCGCGACATGTGCCTGGAGTACGACAAGCTGCGCCGCGGCGAAGTCTCCGAGCGGCTGATCGCGGGCGGTGACAACACCATCTTCGATCCCAGCCGCGCGCCCGAAGGCGCGGGCGTGTTCTACGGCGTCAACTTCGCGCCTTATGACCTTTACCCCGGCGGCCCCGGATCGTGGGACGAGCGCAAGGAGGAGATCGCGGACAAGGCGCTGAACCAGTACCGCAAGTTCTACTCCAACCTCACCGACGACAACATCACCGGCCGCCTCATCCGCTCGCCGATCGACCACGAGCGCGACAGCCCGGCGAGCTTCCTCAAGGGCGACATCCACGGCTGCGCCCCGTTCTTCTACCAGACCGTCGCGCACCGCCCGACGCCCGACCTCGGCTCCTTGCGCGTGCCCGAGATCGAGGGGCTCTATCTCGTCGGCCCGTTCATGCATCCGGGCGGCGGCGTGTTCGGCGCCGGACGCGCCACCGCGATCCAGATGATGGACGATCTCGACATCGAATACGACAAGGTCTGCGGGGAGGCAGTCTGATGGCTGATGCAAAGAAGAAGGCACCGGTGATGAAGATCCTCGATGCCAACGACAAGGAACTGATGGCGGTGCGCAAGTTCGAGCGCGACGGCGACAACCTCGTCATCCGCGGCAAGATCTTCGGCGCGATGCCGATGGTCGCCAAGGTGACCCCTGCGGAAGCCCGCGCAGCGCTCAAACTGCTCGACCGCAAGACGGTGCTGTTCCTGCTCACGCTGCTGTTCCGCAAGAGCAAGTAAGAGAAAATCAGAAAGCTCGGGGTTACCACCCTCGAGCTTTCCGAATTGGTGCTCTTACCGCCCTGGAGCACCTCGGCAAGAAGGGTCCGAGGTCAGTTGAGCGGCTTGCCCCGTCGGAGCAGGGCGCTTCTTTCGAAATACCAGTAGGAAAGAGCTGAGGTCGTCCCCCAGGCCATGCCGATCGACGGGCGGGAGAATATCGTAAATGACAGATGGCCCCACAGCAGGTTGACCACAATGTCGAAAAAGATCTGACCTCCCAATGCGCCTAATGCCAATGCCAGTACGGCTGACCAGCGATAGCGCAGCAAGGGGCGCAAGGTCATAGCAAGCGGCAATCCGAACACGCAAAGTCCAACCCCTGTGAATGGGGCCGCCATGACACTATACATGACAAGGATAATCGGGATCGACCAAGCCTCCGACACTGTCCAGCCTCCGTCAATGCTAACGATCACGGCTAAAGCAAGACAGGTTCCGGAAAAGGCCCCCACGAGGGCGGATTTCGCAAGGGATTCGGCTGACATCACAGGCCTATACTCCAACACCCGTTCAGCCGATCAGCGCATTCCGCTCGCCCTAGGCTTCAGGAGCAAATTCGATTTTACGAATAGTTCTGGCTTGATTCAATCCATCCCCCGCATTTGAGCAAGATCAAGAAATTCAGCCCTCCCAACCGGCATTTCCATGTCCAGACATTGGGAGACGAACACCATGGCAATCACCGGCATTAGGCGGCTGGTTTTCAAGATCGAGGACATCGAGACCGCCTGCCGCTTCTTTGACGATTACGGCCTCTACGCCATCGAGCGCGATGATCGAAGCGCGCTGTTCGAGACGATGGACGGCAGCGAAGTGCTGCTGCTCACACCGGGCCACCCGGCGCTGCCCCAGCATCACGAACAGACCGGCATCGGCGTTGTCGAATGCGTTTGGGCGGTCGATACTCCCCGCGCTTTCCAGCGCCTGTGCGCCGATCTTGGCCGTGATCATGAGCTGGAAACGGACGAAGATGGTACCGTCCATTTCGTCACCCCGTTCGGGCAGGCGATCGGGCTGGAAGTCTGGCAGCCGCGCGCGGTGCATGGTGCGCCTTCGCCCGCCAACACCGTGGGTCATGTCGGCCGGCTCAACCAGCCGCGCAAGTGGATCGACCGCGCGCGGCCCAAGCGCATCCACCACTGCGTCTGGATGTTCCCCTGCGTGCAGGAAGCGATCGACTACTACCGCGACCGGCTGAACTTTCGGGTGACCGACCTGCAAAAGGGTTTCGGCGTCTACATGCGCGCGGACGGCGCGTTCGAACACCACAACGTGTTCTTCGCCAACGCCCACGCGCCGATGCCCAATTTCGACGGCACCTTGAAGTTTCACCACTGCAACTTCGAGCTGGAAGACATCGACGAGGTGATGGTCGCCAAGAACTACCTCGACCGCAAGGGCTGGAAGAACAACGGCTGGGGGCTGGGCCGCCACCGGCTGACCTCGGCCGCCTTCCTTTACACCGACACCGTCCATTTCCTGGGCGGCGAGATGGAATACGGCGCCGACTGCGACTGCATCGACGACAGCTGGAAGCCGCGCGTGTGGGACGGCCCGTTCGGCACCGCGATCTTCATGCACGAACTGCCCGACTGGATGATGGACTACCCCAACTGGGACGTGCGCTTCGCGAAGGACAGCGAACTGCGCTTCCTTCCCGCCGACCCCAGACCCGCCCCCACCTCGATCGACGAACCGGCGCAATAAGAGAGGAAAAACGGACAATGGCAAAAACGGACAAGGTACTCGTGATCGGGGGCGGCGTGGGCGGTCTCGCGGTCGCCATCGGGCTGCACCAGCGCGGGCTTCAGGTCGAAGTGGTCGAGCGCAGCACCGACTGGAAGGTCTATCACGTGGGCATCATCGTGCAGGCCAACTTCGTGCGCGCGCTCAACATGCTGGGCATCGGCGATCAGGCGGTCAAGGCGGGCTATGCCTACCGCGGCGCGCGCTTTTGCGCGATGGACGGCTCGGTGCTCGAGGAACTGCCCGGCGACACCGCGGTCGACGGCCTGCCCTCCGACCTCGGCCTCACCCGGCCCGCGCTGCACCAGGTGCTCACCGCCAAGGTTCGCGAACTGGGCATCGCGGTGCGCCTGGGGGTCACCTTTGAGCGCTTCCACGACGATGGCGACGGCGTCGATGTCGCCTTTACCGACGGTTCTTGCGGTCGCTACGATCTGGTCATCGGCGCGGACGGCAATTACTCCGCCGTGCGCAAGGCCCTGTGGCCCGAGAAGAAGCCCCGGTACACCGGACAGGGCGTGTGGCGCTACAACGTGCCGCGCCCGGCCGGGCTCGACTGGTCGGACATCTACATCGGCAAGAGCGGTGGCAAGGCTGGCTACTGCCCGCTGACCGAAACCGACATGTACATCTTCGCGGTGTTCGAGGAGCCGGGCAACCCGCGCTTCGCGCCCGAAACGCTGGCCGACGAAATGAAGAAGCGGCTCGAAGGCTATGGCGGCATCCTGGGCGAAGCGGCCCGCGCCATCGTCGATCCGGCTCTCGTCGTCTACCGCCCGCTCGAGGCCTGCATCATGCCCGCCCCCTGGTATCAGGGCCGCGTGGTGCTGATCGGCGATGCCGCGCACTCGGCCACCCCGCACCTGGGACAGGGCGCGGCGATGGCGATCGAGGATGCGGTCGTGCTCGCCGAGGAGATGAGCGACCGCCCGGCGGGCGCCGCGCTCGATGCCTTCATGGAGCGCCGCTTCGAACGCGCCCGGCTGGTGGGCACCAGCTCGATCCAGCTGGGCGAATGGGAAATGCGCCCCGAAACCGCGGGCGATCCGATCGAACTGACCGATCGCATCCGCAAGAAGCTCGCCGAGCCGGTCTGATCCACCCCCTTGGCGATCCGGCGCGCCGTCACCCTTCGCGGTGCGGCGCGCAGCCTCCCCCGGACGGTCCACCCCGGGGGAGGTTTCGGCGTGCTCGATAGCTACCGTCCCACATCATGCGTTTTTCCGCTGGCGCGCGGCCCGGCATAAAGGGCACGATTTGAGTGATAGCGGGAAACAACAAGCATGAGCATTTTGGGAGTTGAAAGCGTCGTCTTCGCCGCCGAGGACGTGGCCGAGAACGCACGTTTCTGGACCGATTTCGGCCTGCCGGTAGAAAGCGTGAGCGACAACGAGGCGGTGTTTCGCCTCGCCTCGGGCAGCCGGCTGATCGTCGTCCCCTGCGGTGACGCGCGCCTGCCCTCGCCCGATCCTTTCGTCGGCGGCGGCCTCAAGCTGACGGTATGGGGCGTGGATACCCAGGAAAACCTCGATGCGATGGCCGCCAGCCTGGCCACCGAAGTCGCGGTCACCAGGGACGCGGACGGCACCGTTCGCTGCGTGTGCCCCGATGGCCAGCCGATCGCGCTGCGAGTGTGGGACAAGCGCTCTTTCGTGAGCGAGGCAAGCCCGGTCAACACCCCCGCCAGCCACCCGCGCTTCAACCAGCACCGCATCTGGCGCCGCAAGGCAATCCCCAAGACAATCAACCACGTCGTCTTCTTCTCGCCCGATTACGTGGCCAGCTTCGAGTTCTACGAACGCCACCTGGGCTTTCGCTACGTCGACCATTCCAAGGGCGTGGGCATCTTCGCGCGCGCGGGCGGCACCTTCGAGCACCACTCGATCTTCTGGGTCAACTGCGACCTGCCAATCGCGCCCGATGCCTTCAAGTTCATGCACATCGCGTTCGGCTGCGACGACATCGACGAGGTGATGCTGGGCGCCAACATCATGGACGCCAAGGGCTGGAAGAACGAGACGATGAACAGCTCGGGCGGGATTTCGCGCCACCGCATCTCGAGCGCGATCTACTACTACTGCGACATTCCGGGCAAGTGCGGCGAGGCCGAGTACCACGCCGACACCGACTATCTGGACGACAACTGGGTGCCGCGCGCGTGGGATTTCCGCTTCGGCTCGCTGCTGTGGTCGAACAACGCCCCCCCCATCTTCCGCGGCGACGACATTCCCTGGGACATGGCCTTCGACCAGGACCGCAAGAGCTTCGATCCCTACCGCAAGGACAAGCCGGGCAAGCGCGACAGCCAGGGCAAGCTCGCCGAGATCACCGACGAGGACGAACACGCCATCTGACCCGATCGCCTGCCGCCAACGAAAAGGCCCTGCCGGTGCGTACCGGCAGGGCCTTTTCGTTGGCGGCGCGGACAACGTGTTTCGCGCAAGGTTGTCGTCGGCCCAGCCCGTTCGGCCAGGTCCCTTCGGTCCCAGGCCTTCCGCCCCTCCCGCGTGCGGGAGGGGCAGCGAGACTTGCACAGCCACAGGCGGTGCCAGTCGCTGCGGAGTGGGCCAGCGCGACGCCAGCGCACCGCCAACGCGCCGCCAGCCCACCAAACGTCCGGAAACTCAGGCCGGTTCGAGCACCATCGTCGCCGCCGCGGTGTTCGAGATCGGAACGTGGTAGTTGCGCGTCTTCTCGCGAAAGCCGCCTTCGCCCAGCGCCCCGCGCGCGGCGATCCAGTTGAGGATCTCGACCCCTTGCGAGCCCGACTTGCGCACGATCTCCTTCGTCGTGTCGGCCACCAGCGCCTCGGGATCGTTGGCCAGGCTGTCCATGCAGAAGCGGTCGTAATCGGGGTTGATGAACCCGGCACGCTCGCCGTCGAGCTGGTGCGAAAGGCCGCCGGTGCCGATCACCACGATCCTTTCATCGCCCTGCCAGCTTTCCAGCCCGCGGTGCACCGCCTGCCCCAGCGCCAGGCAGCGCCTGGCCGAGGGCAGCGGGAACTGCACCGTGTTGATCGCGATCGGGACCAGCTTGACCGGCCAGGCCGGCGCATCGGGATAGACCAGTTCGAACGGGATCGAGAGCGCATGGTCGACCAGCATCGACTGGCAGGTCGTGATGTCGAATTCGTCGTTCACCAGCTGCTCGATGATGTGCCAGCTGAGCGCGGGATGCCCTTCGAAGCTCTTGAACACGGGAAGGCCCCAGCCCTCGTCCTCGTTGTGGTAGACCTCGGCCGCGCCCACCGCGAAGGTCGGCATCTTGTCGAGGAAGAAGTTGAGCCCGTGGTCGTTGTAGAAACACACCGCGACGTCGGGCTTTTCCTCGGCCAGCCACTCGCGCACGGGCGGGTAGCCGTCGAAGAAGGGTTTCCAGTACGGCGTCTGCTGGTCGCCGCGAACGATCGCCCCGCCGATCGAGGGGACGTGGCTGGTGAAATAACCACCGATAATCCTGGCCATGGCTTCAGTCCTTTCCCGAATCGAGCAGCATCTGCTTGAAGGCGTCCAGGCTCATGCCGGTCTGCTGCGCGCCCACGTCCTGCACGCTGAGCCCGAAGATGCCGGCCAGCTTGGCGAGGTAGTAGATGTTGCCGCCCGCCGCGATCATCGCCAGCACGTTGCGGCTGCGCACCGCCTCGCGCTGCGTGGGCGTGAGGTGGAAGCGCGCGCAGTAGCCGTCCTCGTCGGCGCGGAACGCCTCGCGGTTGGCCTTGTCGTTGAAGGAATAGCACATGGCGTTGAGCGCGTAGCCCTTGGCCGCGGCGTCGCCGTCGAACAGCGTGGTGCCGGGGATTGGGCCCTGAGCCTCCCCCAACCTTTCACGTTGTGCAAATGCAATTGTCATGAAGATCGTCCTCTCCGCACGATTTGGCGTTGGAGAGAACCTGCACCGCCACCTTGGGGGCGTTGTTGATCCCGATCAAGTCCCGCGCCGGTCAGCCCCGGACAAGCGTACATAGCATGACAATTAGCCTTAACTTATACCCGTCAGATCACTTTGGCGACGTGTTCGACGCTCGGCGGGGCGACGAAAAACGGCCCGGCCAGCGCGCGCCAGGCGGCAAACCCGTCCGATTCGCGAAAGTCGACCGTGTGCGCCTCCACGCTCTCCCAGCCAACGACGAGGTGATACCGTCCGGCCGTTTCGATCGAGCGCTCGAGCGCGAAGGAGACGAAGCCCTTCGCCGCTTCGAAGTGCGGCTTGGCGGCGAGCACCGCGGCCTCGAATTCGGGCGCGGTCGCGGGGTCGATGATCAGCGTGGCGATTTCGTGGATCATGGATAGGTCCTGCCTGTTGTCGTGCGAAATTCAGAGTTTGGAATTGCCCGGCGACCAGCGCACGGTAAGTTCGATCCCGCTGCCCACGGGCAGCAGCGTGCTGCGCAGGTCCGCCTTCGCCTCGACTGCGGCACGGTAGAGGCGCACCGCCGGGCGATCGTGCGGTGGATCGATCATGTTGTCCGAGACCACCACGCCCTCTTCCGACAAGTTCGGGTAGAACGCCTCGAAACAGGGGCGGTAGAGCTCTTTCCAGATGTCGAGCAGGACGAAATCCCAGGCCCCCGGATCGGCCGCGAGCAGCGCCAGCGCATCGCCGCAGCGCCAGTCCACCACGTCCGCCAGCCCGGCCTCGGCCAGTTGCGCGCGGGCGTAGGCCTGCTTGGCGGGGGCCAGCTCCATGGTGACCAGCCGAGCCCCCACCTGCCGGGCGGCATCGGCGAGGAACAGCGTCGAATAGCCGTAGCTCGTGCCCAGTTCGAGAATGCGCGAAGGCCTGCGGGCGAGCACCAGCGCGTGCAGCAGCCGCCCGACGTCGACGCCGACCGGCAGGAGAAATTCGTCGCGCAGCGCCATGCCCGCCGGGCCGAGTTCACGCATACGCGCCCGATCATCCTCGGCCCGCGCCTCGTAGCGGGCAAAGACCGCCGCGACGGCGGGATCGCGAAACAGCATCAGCCTTGCTCCATCTCTCCACCGGCACGCAGCATCCGCCCGTCAGGCGTGACGATCACGGCCTTGAAACGCCGCGCCGCATGGTCCTCGTGGTGGACGACGGCGTGCCCGTCGGCCTCTTGCCACGAAACCAGAAAGCAATCGGGGCCGAGCGTTTCCGCCACGATTGCAAACTCCCCGCTTTCGCCGGCCCGATCGCCTGTGAGGATGCGAAAACGGATGCGGTCCGGCGCGAGCACGTCCTGCGCGACGCGCGCCGGACCAATATCGAAAATCCATGTCTGGCCCACCGGATAGGTGGGCACGCTCACGCGTTCGGCTCCTCGACGAATTCGATGAGGTTGCCCGCGCAGTCGCGGATGAAGCAGCCCTTGCCGAAGGCCTCGCGCACCACGAAGGCGATGTCGACCGCCTTGGCCTCCATCTCCTCGAGGAAGACTTCGAGATCCGCGACCCGGAACGCCACGTGCTTGTTGCCGTGGGTCCTGAGGTCCGCGGGCGGCGAGCGGCGCTCCTCAGGGAGCGGCGCGGCGCCTTCGACCTCGAATATCTCGAAACGCAGCGGCCCCTTGCGGACCATCGCGGTGTGCGACCGGGCCTTCTCGATGAAGAACCGGCGTTCGAGCTCGAAGCCGAGCACGCGGCCGTACCAGTCGATCGCCTCATCGAGACTGGGAACCGATACGCCCCCGTGGTGGAAGGTGAATTCAGCCATGGTCATGCCTCTCCCCTTGCGGCGCGCGCCTCAGCCCATCTCGGCGAAAGTCTGGGCGCACCAGTCGGCGATGTAGTCGCGCATACCGGTGCCGTTGTCGGCGCCGCAGTGTTCGACCTCGAAGTCCTTCTTCGTGAACATGCGCATGTGGCGCTTGGGGCTGTTGACCGCCTGCTCGTAGCTCAAGGGCGCGTTGTAGGCCGGGATCTGGCGGTCGTTCTCACCGTGGGTGATGAGGAAGGGCACCTTGATCTTCTCGACCTGGCCGGTGAGATCGACCTGATCGGTGTATTCGAGCAGCGCATCGCGATCCTCGAAACCGAACACCCACATCACGTGGTCCCAGTAGTGCGGCACGGGGTTCTCACCCTCGTTGGCGACGCGCTCGCGCTGGCGCTTGCCCCACACGTGGTTGGCGCCCATCACCGCGCACAGCGCGTAGCGCGGCTCGTTGGCGGCGATGCGCGGGGCGTGGTAGCCGCCGAACGAAAGGCCAAAGATGCCGATCTGGTCGTGGATCACGTCATCGCGGGTGAGCAGGTATTCGAGCGCGGGGGTGCCCCAGATCTCGCCGTTGTAGACCGCGGGCAGATTGCGCTTGCGGATCGCCTCGCCGGTGCCCGGCTGGTCGACGAAGAGCGTGTTCATGCCGCGCTCGAGGTTGGACTGCGCGTGACCGGCCATGAAGACCTGTTCCTTCATCGAATCCAGCCCGTTGACCGAGACCAGCGTCGGGCGCGGGGTGCCCGAACCATCGTGGTGGAAAATGCCGGTGTAGCTGCCGCCCTCGTAAGAAATCTCGACCTTTTCGACATGGATACCGCGCAGCTGGCAGCCCTTGTGGAACAGCTCCATGCCCTTGTCGTAGGCGGCCCAGCGCGGCGGATAGTCGCGCGCCTGCATGCGCTCGGCGGCGAGGTAGTAGCCCGAGGCGCGCAGGTACTTGGTGCCCGCCGACATGGCAAAGCCCTCGGCCTCGTCGTCGGCGGCGTTCTGGGCAACCTGATCGGCCACCGCGATCCAGCTGTCGAACATCAGCGCCGAGGCCTTGTCGGGGCCCATGGTCTTGGACGCATCGACGATCGGACGGTTGGCCTCGTCGATCTCGCCGTGGTTGCCGCCGCACACCAGCGCGAGGTTGACCGCGAGGTTCCAGACGTAGTTTCCGGGAAACGGTTCGAACATGGGACAGTCCTTAACTAGCTTGAAAATCGAAGGATGGGATTACTCGGCGGTCCACCCGCCATCGACGAGGAGGCTGGTGCCGGTCATCAGGGCGGAGGCGTCGCCGGCGAGGAAGAGGATCGCGCCCATGAGGTCTTCGGGCACGCCGATGCGGCCGATCTTGATCTTGTCGAGCACGCTCGCCTTGAACGCGGGGTCCTCGAAGAAGGGTTTGGTCAGCGGGGTTTCGATGAAGGTCGGCGCGATCGTGTTGGAACGGATGTCGTGGCGCGCGAGGTCGAGCGCGAAGGCCTTGTTCATCCCCTCCATCGCCCACTTCGATGCACAGTAGAGCGAGCGGTTGGGCCCGCCGACGTGGCCCATCTGGCTACCCATGTGGATCAGGCTGCCGGTGGTCCCGGTCGCCATCATCCGCTTCACGCAGCCTTGCGCGACGAAGAACGCGGCCTTGACGTTCAGGTCCATCACCGCGTCGAAGTCCTCCTCGCTCGCCTCCCACATCGGCTTGGGCCGGTTGGTGCCCGCGTTGTTGACCAGCACGTTATAGGGATCGCGTTCTTCGAAGAAGCTCTCCACCGCCACAAGGTCGGACACATCGAGGATCGCCGCATCGGCGCTGTAGCCCGCCGCGACGAGCTGCGCGGCCCCCGCCTCGATCTCGCTCGCGGTGCGCGCGACGAGCGTCACGTGTGCGCCCGCCTCGGCCAGCGCG